>JACQEG010000023.1 GCA_016200665.1 Chloroflexota bacterium
AGCGTTCCGGCTGCTGACCGCCGCCGGGCACGCGAGCTTCCCGGCCCTGGGCGTCGTCCTCGCGGTCGTCATCGCGCTCGGCGACTCGGTCCGCCAGCTGCCCGGCGGGAGCGGCCTGCTGCTCGCCGGCGTCGGGCTCGTGCTCGTGGCCGCCGTTGCCATCACCCGTCCGGATCCGCGCGAAGGCCTCGCGACCCTCATGACGACGTCGTTCGGTGCGGTGTGGGTCGGCCTGCTCGGGTTCGTGCCTCGCCTCGCGGCATTGGATGCGCCGGTCGTCGACGGCTCGATCCTGGGCTGGCTCGGCGGCGAGCGCGCCTGGGTCCTGATCCTGCTGCTCACCGTCTGGACCTACGACACGGCCGCCTACGGCGTCGGTCGCCGCTTCGGGCAGCGGCACTTCATCCCGCACATCTCACCTGGCAAGACCGTCGAGGGCACGGTCGGCGGCCTCGTCGGCGCGGTCCTCGTCTGCGCACTGCTCGTGGCCGCGGTCGGACGACCGCCGGTCGCGGGCCTCGTCCTTGGCCTGGTCATCGCGCTGGCGGCGCAGGTCGGCGACCTCGCGGAGTCGATGCTGAAGCGCGCCGCCGGGGCGAAGGAGTCCGGCCGGCTGATCCCGGGCCACGGCGGGCTGCTGGATCGGATCGACTCGTTCCTGTTCGCGGCCCCCGTTGCGTACCTCTTCGTCGTGGCCGTCCTTGGCTGACCTCGCGGAGACCGGCGAGCCGATCCGGATCGCGCTGCTCGGCTCGACCGGCTCCATCGGCCGCCAGGCGCTCGACGTCATCGCGCGCGATCCGACGTTCCGGGTCGTCGCCCTGGCCGCCGGCAGCAACACCGCGCTGCTCGGGGAGCAGGCCCGGCGCCACGGGGCCACCGTCGTGGCGGCCGCCGATGCCGAGGGCCTGGCCGCCCTCCGTGCGGAGGTCGGGCCGGGCACGACGCTGCTGGCCGGCGAGGCGGCCCTCGTCGAGATCGCCCGCCGGCCGGACATCGACATGCTCGTCGTCGGCACGTCCGGGATCGTGAGCCTGCGACCGGTCATCGCCGCGCTCGAGGCCGGGACGGTCGTGGCGACTGCCAACAAGGAGACGCTCGTCGCGGGCGGCCACCTCGTGATGCCGATCGCGCGTGCCCTCGCAGCACGCCGGGCCGCGGGCGATGCCCTTGACCCGCTCGCGTCACCGCTGGCCTGGCTGCGGCCGATCGACTCGGAGCACTCCGCGATCTGGCAATGCCTGGTCGGGGAGCGGCTCTCGACGGTCGCCGGGCTGATCCTGACTGCTTCGGGTGGGCCGTTCCTGGACACGCCAGCCGAGGCCTTCGCGACGATCCGACCCGAGGATGCGCTGCGTCACCCGACGTGGCGGATGGGCGCGAAGATCACCGTCGACAGCGCCACGCTCGCGAACAAGGGCCTGGAGGTCATCGAGGCCCACTGGCTCTACGATGTCGCCTACGACGCCATCGAGGTCGTCGTCCACCCCCAGTCGATCGTCCATTCCGCCGTTCGCTTCGTCGACGGCTCGCTCAAGGCCCAGCTCGGGACCCCCGACATGCGTCTCCCCATCCAGTACGCCCTCACGTTCCCCGGTCGCCGGTCGTCGCCGGCTGCGGCACCGGATCTCCTGGCCGCCGCGCGCCTCGAGTTCCGCGCTCCCGACGAGGGCCGCTTCCCGGCCCTCGGGATCGCCCGTGAGGCGGGTCGCCTCGGGCCGCGGGCCAGCGCGGCGCTCATCGCCGCCGACGACGTCGCGGTGGCGCGGTTCCTGGACGGCTCGCTCGACTTCCCCGGCATCCCGCGACTGCTGGAGGCCGCCGTCTCCCGCACGACGGCGATGACGCCCGCGGATGCACCCGAGCCGCTGCTCGCCGACGTGGTCGCGCTGGACGCGGACACCCGGGCGTGGGCCCGGACCTTCCGAGCTGCGGGTCCCGCGGCATGACCGGGCCATCCGCAGCCACGCCGGCTGGCGAGCCCCAGGAGCGGGGGAGCCGGCGGCCGATGCTCCTGCTGATCGTGGCCGCCCTCGCCCTCGCGGTGGCCACGGGCTCGCTGCGCTGGGAGACGGTCGTCACGATCCTCCTGTTCGTCCTGATCCTGGGCGTCACCGTCATCCTCCACGAGCTGGGCCACTTCGTCGCCGCGCGGCTCGCCCGGGTCCGCGTCCTGGAGTTCGGGGTCGGGTTCCCGCCCCGGGCAGCCGTGCTGCGCGACCGCGGCGAGACCATCTACACGCTGAACTGGCTGCCGATCGGCGGCTTCGTCAAGCTCGAGGGCGAGGATGGCGACGAGGGCGAGGACCCTCGCTCGTTCGCGGCCCAGCGCCTCCCGATCAAGGTCTTCATCCTCGCGGCCGGCGTCGCCATGAACCTCCTGCTCGCGTTCGCGATCTTCGCCGCGATCACGCTCACCGGCGACCCGGCCCTCGGGGTCTACGTGCCATACGTCGATCCGACCTCGCCCGCTGCCACGGCCGGGATCCAGGTCGGCGACACCATCGAGCGGGTCGACGGCCGCGCCTTCAGCGCGTTCGGCTCGACGTCGATCGTGTCGGACCTCAACACCAAGGTCGGCCGGACGGTGTCCCTGCACGTCCTTCATTCGGACGGGACGGCGTCCGACATCCAGGTCACGCTTCGAACGGCGGCCGAGCTGACCGCCAATCCCGATCGCGGCGCCCTCGGGATCGGTCGCCGGGCCGGGAAGGACCCCGTGACCGGCGCCGACCTGCCGGCCATTCCCCTCGAGTACCGGGTGACCGGCGACCGCGTGAGCTACCCGACGGGGACCGCCATCCGGCTTGCTGCCGATCGCACCGCGACGGCCACGCAGCTCATCGTCGGCGGCGTCGGCGACCTCGTCGCGAACTTCGTCACGCATCCCACCCAGCCGCCCCAGGCGTCGGGCCCGATCGGCATCGCGGCCGAGATCGGCAACGTGTTCTTCACCGTCGGGCCGATCTACACGCTGTTCCTGGCCGGGATCCTGTCGGCGAATCTCGCCGTCGTGAACATCCTGCCGCTGCCACCGCTCGATGGCGGGCGGATCCTCGTCCTCGTCCTCAAGAGCGCGCTCGGCCGCCGGGTCAGCCTGCGCGCCGAGCGGTTGACCTACGTCCTGGGGTTCGCGCTCCTCCTCGGCTTCCTCATCTGGGTGAGCGCCTTCGACATCGCCAAGCAGCTCGGCAGCGGCCAGTGAATCCTCGGCCCGATGGCTAGCAGGGGCGTCGCCTCGGTCCTCGGCGGGCCGAATGTCGATTCAGGCGGGAGCCCCCGGCGCCAGACCGCGACGGTCGACGTCGGCGGCGTGCCGGTGGGTGGGCGCCATCCGATCGTCGTCCAGTCGATGACGAACACCGACACGGCCGATGCCGACGCGACGGCGCTCCAGGTGGCGCGGCTGGCGCACGCGGGCAGCGAGCTGGTCCGGGTCACCGTCAACACCGACGCGGCCGCGGCGGCCGTCCCGGACATGATCCGCAAGCTGCGCGACCTCGGCGTCGGGGTGCCGGTCATCGGCGACTTCCACTACAACGGCCACCAGCTGCTCGTGGAGTTCCCCGAGACCGCGCGCCTGCTCGCGAAGTACCGGATCAACCCCGGCAACGTCGGCTCGAAGCACCACGACGAGAACTTCCAGACGATCGTCCGGGTCGCGATCGACAACGGCAAGCCGGTCCGGATCGGCGTGAACTGGGGCTCGCTCGACCAGCAGCTCCTGACCTCGCTCATGGACGCCAACGCCCGCCTCGCGGCGCCGCGCGACAGTCGCGACGTGATGATCGAAGCGATGGTCGAGTCGGCCACCCGGTCGGCCGCGCTCGCCGAGGCGACCGGCCTGCCGCACGACCGGATCATCCTCTCGGCCAAGGTCTCCCGCGTCCGCGACCTCGTCGACGTCTACCGCATCCTGGCGACGCGGACCGACCTGCCGCTGCATCTCGGTCTCACCGAGGCGGGCCTCGGCATGAAGGGCATCGTCGCCTCCACGGCCGGCCTCGCGATCCTGCTGGGGGAAGGGATCGGGGACACGATCCGGGTCTCGCTCACCCCGGCGCCGGGCGGCGAGCGCGAGGAGGAGGTCCGGGTCGCCCAGCAGGTCCTCCAGTCGATGGGCCTCCGCTCGTTCCTGCCACAGGTCTCCGCCTGTCCCGGCTGCGGCCGCACGACGTCGACGTTCTTCCAGGAGATGGCGGAGCGCATCCAGGGGTACCTGCGCGAGCAGATGCCCGAATGGCGGGCGGTCTACCCGGGCGTCGAGGAGCTCACGGTCGCGGTCATGGGCTGCGTCGTGAACGGCCCCGGCGAGTCGAAGCACGCCGACATCGGGATCAGCCTGCCGGGCACGTTCGAGGCGCCCGTTGCACCCGTGTTCGTGGACGGGAAGCTCGATCGGACGCTTCGCGGCGACGGGCTCGTCGACGAGTTCATCGGCCTGCTCGAGGGCTACGTCGAGCGCCGCTACGGGCCCGCCTCGGCCGGGGCGCGACCGGCCTGACGGCTCCGGCTCAGCGCCCGAGGAGCAGCAGCAATCCCGAGATCACGGCCAGGGCAAGGGCACCGAGGGCGGGCGCGACGATGCTCCACGTCAGGCCACCGAGCGTCGCGCCGCCGTGGCGCCGCCGATAGTCGTCGTCCATCCTCAGGCTGTCCGCCATGGTGCGGACCTGGCGTGGGCGCCCATGGGCCGCCTCGAGCCGAGCGAGGGCGGCCCGGTGATACGCCACCGTGTCGCCGACGGTCGTCGGCACGAACGAGGCCTGGAACAGCGGGCGCTCCACGGTCGCTCCTCGTGGGAAGGTGGTCTGGATCCACTGTCCGTCATCGAACGACGAGTAGCACGCGACGAGGGCGCCCTGCAGGAGGGGGACGACCAACGCGTAGACCTCGCCGCTTGGCTCCCCGAGCAGCCACTCGTAGCGGATCGGGGCCCCCGGGAGCTTGATGTATCGCTCGCCGATCCGCCCGAACCCGAGGGCCCGGAGATCGGCGATCCGGTCGGCGACGCCGAGCGGCGGCGGGATCTCGAGCGGGCCGGCGTCGGCCATCCGTCGGCCCTTGACGCCGGCGTAGATGCGCCACGACCGCCAGGCGCCCGGGCCGAGCCGCGACAGCAGCAGCAGGGCCACGACGAGGCCGGCCAGGGCGAGCAGCCGCTCCGAGGACATGGCGTAGATCCTACCCGGCGACTGGCCTCCGGTCGACGGTCCACCGGGTCGGGTGTATAGTCTCGCGAACGGAACAGGCCGCCTCGGAGCGTGGGTGACCCCCACGTTTTTTTTCGGCGGCGAACGGCTGGTGAGAGGAGGACGAGACGACGTGAGTCGAGATTTCATCGGCGCCCTCCTCCAGCTCAATGCCGAGAAGCAGGTCCCCCGGGAGCAGCTCATCCGCACCGTCGAGGAGGCGATTGCCGCCGCCTACCGGCGAGTCGCGAACGAGGAGGACATCCACGTCCAGATCGACGCCGACAGCGGCCGGATCCGGGTCTACCGCGCCCGGGTCGCCGTCAGCGAGATCGAGGACGAGCTGACCCAGTTCAGCCTCGACGACGCCCGCAAGCACAAGCCCGACGCCCGTCCCGGGGAGCTCGTCGAGATCGAGGAGCTCGACGGCGACACGTTCGGCCGGATCGGCGCCCAGACCGCCAAGCAGGTCGTCCTGCAGCGCCTCCGCGAGGCCGAGCGCGACGTCGTCTTCGACCAGTTCGCGAGCCGCGAGGGCGAGCTCGTCACCGGCACGGTCAACCGGGTCGAGCCGCGGGCCATCATCCTCGACCTCGGCAAGGGCGTCGAGGGCGTCCTCGCCACGACCGAGCAGTCACCCCTCGAGCACTACCGCATCGGCCAGAACGTCAAGTCGTACGTGCTCGAGGTGCGCCGCACGCCGCGTGGCCCGACGCTCTTCGTGAGCCGGACCCACAAGGGCTTCCTGAAGCGCCTCTTCGAGCTCGAGGTCCCCGAGATCCACAACGGCACGGTCGAGATCCGGGCCATCGCCCGCGAGGCCGGCAGCCGCTCGAAGGTCGCGGTGTCGTCCCGCCAGGAGGGCCTCGATCCCGTTGGCGCGACCGTCGGCCAGCGCGGCGCCCGCGTCCAGGCTGTCGTGAGCGAGCTCGCGGGCGAGAAGATCGACGTCATCCCGTGGAGCGAGGACGCCGGCCAGTTCGTCGCCAACGCCCTCTCGCCGGCGCAGGTCCTCGGCGTCGACATCGACACGGAGCATCGGATCGCCAACGTGACCGTCCCCGAGCGGATGCTCTCGCTTGCGATCGGACGGGAAGGCCAGAACGCCCGGCTCGCCGCGCGGCTGACCGGCTGGCGGATCGACATCCGGAGCGACGTCTCCGTCGCCGAGGCGAAGGCCGCGGCCGAGCGCGCCGCCTCCGAGCCGGCACCGCCCGCTGCCGAAGCGGCCGAGGCCGTCGAGGCCGCCGCGCCGCCGAAGGAACCCGAGATCGAGGCGGAGGCGGCCGACGCCGAGGAGGCCGACGCCGAGGAGGCTGCTGCCGAACCTGAGCCCGTGGCCGCCGGCGTCGCGCCGGCCGCCGCCGCGAAGCCTCGCGCCCGCCGCACCACCAAGGCCAAGGCCGCCTCCGAGGAGGTGTCGTCGTAAGCGCCGGCGCGGGCCGGCGCCCGCTCCGACGACCACCCCTCCGGTCGTGCGTCACCTGTCGCACGGCGCGTCCCCAGCGCGACCTGCTGCGGATCGTCCGCGCGCCGGATGGCACCGTTCGCCTTGACGTGACCGGCCGGAGCGCCGGGCGCGGCGCCTATGTCTGCCGTGATGCGGCGTGCATCGCCGGCGCCACCGGGCGCGGCCTGCTGTCGCGGGCCCTCGTCAGTCCGATCCCCGCGGCCCTTGCCTCCGAGCTGGCGGCCGCGATGACCACCCCGCCCATCACATCGACCCCGGGAGGTTTCGTTGGCCAGGAGTAGGAGCGGCACCCGCGGCCGACGCGGCCCCCGCAAGCCCCCGCGTCGCGATGCGGCGTTCGCCGGCGCGGCCGTCTCGGTCGCCGAGCCACGCGAGCGCGGGGCCGTCGACCTGCCCGCGACGATCACCGTCAAGGACCTCGCCGAGCTGCTGTCGGTCAACCCGGCCGACGTCATCCGCGAGCTGATCAAGAGCGGCATCTTCGCGACGATCAATCAGCTCATCGACCGCGACACCGCATCGCTCGTCGCGTCGGAGCTGGGCTACGAGGTCGCCGAGCCGCAGGCCCAGGCCGCGCCGTCGGCGAGCGACGACGGCGCCGAGGCGCCGGCCGAAGCGGCCACGAAGGAAGAGCTGTTCACCGAGGACGCCGGCGACGACCTCGTGACGCGCGCCCCGATCGTGACCGTCATGGGCCACGTCGACCACGGCAAGACGAGCCTCCTCGACGCCATCCGCTCGACGACAGTTGCGGCGGGCGAGCGGGGCGGCATCACCCAGCACATCGGCGCGAGCGAGGTCGCCAAGGGCGACCGCCGGGTCGTGTTCCTCGACACGCCAGGCCACGAGGCCTTCACGGCGATGCGGGCCCGCGGCGCCAAGGTGACCGACATCGCGGTCATCGTCGTCGCCGCCGACGACGGGGTCATGCCCCAGACGCTCGAGGCGATCAACCACGCCAAGGCGGCCAAGGTCCCGATCATCATCGCGCTCAACAAGATGGACAAGCCCGATGCCAACGCGGATCGGGTGAAGACCGAGCTCACGGATGCCGGGGTCATCGTCGAGGAGTACGGCGGCGACACCCCGCTCGTGCCCGTGTCGGCGAAGTCCCGCCTTGGGCTCGACGACCTGTTCGACATGATCCTGCTCGTGGCGGACCTCCAGGAGCTCAAGGCCAACCCGAAGCGCCCGGCGATCGGGACGATCGTCGAGGCTCGCCTCGACCGCGGCCGGGGACCCGTCGCGACGGCGCTCGTCCAGACCGGCACGCTCCGCGTCGGCGACGTCATCGTCGTCGGCGAGACCTTCGGCAAGGTCCGGGCCCTCGAGAACGACCATGGCAAGCGCATCCCCAAGGCCGGGCCCGCCACCGCGGCCGTGATCCTCGGCCTGTCCGAGGTGCCCGAGGCCGGCGACATCCTCCGGGTCGTGGCCGACGAGAAGGCCGCCCGGACGCTCGTGGAGACGCGACGGGCCCAGGCCGGCAGCCACGCCGGCGACGGTACCGGCCGGGCAACCCTCGAAGACCTCTACCGCCAGATCCAGGCCGGCCAGGCCAAGGAGCTCCGGATCATCGTCAAGGCCGACGTCTCGGGCTCGCTCGGGGCCATCCACCACGCCCTGGAGCAGCTCGCGACCGACGAGGTGAAGCTGAACATCATCCACGAGGGCGCGGGCGAGATCAGCGACAACGACATCATGCTGGCCGCGGCCTCGAACGCCATCGTCGTCGGCTTCAACACCGGGATCAGCGAGACGGCGCGCAAGGCCGCCGAGTCGGAGAAGGTCGACGTCCGCCGCTACGACATCATCTACCAGCTCACCGACGACATCGAGAAGGCCCTGACCGGTATGCTCGAGCCCGAGGTGGTCGAGGTGATCGAGGGGCGGGCCGAGGTCCGCAAGATCATCCGGGTCGGCAAGAACCAGGTCATCGCCGGCTCGTACGTCACCGACGGCCGGATCGTCCGGACCGGCACCGCGCGCCTGTGGCGCGGCGGGAAGGTCATCGCGACCGACAGGATCGAGTCGCTGCGGCGGTTCAAGGACGACGTCCGCGAGGTCCAGACGGGCTTCGAGTGCGGCATCCAGCTCGTCGGCACGACGGACATCGTCGAGGGCGACGTCATCGAGTGCGTCACGACCCAGACCGTCAGCCGATCGCTCACCTCATAATCCGCCGCCCCGGCTTCCGCGACGGCAGGCAGGAGGACGAGTGACGCAGCGGACTGACAAGATCGATGCGCTGCTGCGCGAGGAGATCGGCGCCATCCTGTCCCGCGAGCTGTCCGATCCGGCGATCGGGTTCACGACCGTGACCGACGTCGAGACCGCGCCGGACCTCAGTCATGCCCAGGTCTGGATCAGCCAGATCGGGCAGCCCGCCGAGCGTGCCGCGAGCCTCGCCGCGCTCCGCCGCGCGATGCCCTATGTGCGCCGGCTGCTCGGTGCCCGGGTTCGTCTGCGCCGGATCCCCGAGCTCCACCTGCGAGTCGACGAGACGGCGGAGCGAGGGACCCGGGTCCTGAAGCTCCTCTCCGAGCTGGAGGCGGGCGACCTGCCCGGCGCAGACCTTCCCTCGGCGGACACCCTGCCGACGCCCGTCCCGCGACTGCCGCACGAAGGCGAGCCGGCGATCGAGCGCCCCAGCCCCAAGGTGGCCCGACGCCGCCCGCCACGAGCCGGACAGGGACGCAGCATCCGTGGCGAGCGCGGCGGTCCCGCTGCCCGCGGCGACCGTGACCGGCGGCCGCGATGACGATCGACCTCGGCCCATGGCTCACGGCCGTGCCCGAATCCACGCTCGCCGCGCTGGCGGGAGCCCGCGACGTCCTGGTCGTCAGCCACGAGAATCCGGACGCCGACACGCTCGGCGCGGCGATCGGGATCGCGACGATCGTCGAGGCTCGCGGCGGCCGGGCCACGCTCGTCTGCAGCGATCCCGTGCCGCCGCTCTATGACTTCCTGGCCGGGATGGACCGCTTCCGGACCGACCCCGAGACGGGCCGTCGCCATGACCAGCTCGTCGTCGTCGACTGCGGGACGCTCGATCGCGTCGGACCCGTTCGGGACCGCCACCGTCAATTGTTCGAGCGGCTGCCCCGGATCGTCATCGACCACCACGCGTCGAACGACGAGGGCGGCCTGGCGAGCTGGGTCGACCCCGAGGCTGCTGCCACGTGCGAGCTCGTGGCCCTGCTCGCCGTTCGACTCGGCGTGGGCCTCGATTCGGCGCGCGGGGCGCTCGCCGCCGCGCTCATGGCCGGGATCGTCATGGACACCGCGACCTTCGCCCACCCGAACTCGACGCCGCGGACGCTCGCGGTCTCGGCCGCCCTCGTGGAGGCGGGCGCGCCGCTGTCCGAGATCTCGCGGCGCCTGTACCGCTCCAAGCCGGACACGCAGCTGCGGCTGTTCGGGCGCGTCCTCGATCGCCTCGGCACCGCCGCCAACGGCCGGATCGTCCACAGCGCCCTGCTCCTCGGCGACCTCGAGGCCACCGGCACGATGAGCGCCCACTCCGAGGGCATCATCGACCTGCTCGCCCAGTCGGAGACGGCGGACGTCGCCATCCTGTTCAAGGAGCAGAGCCCCACGGCCACGCGGGTCTCGGTGCGGACCAAGGCCGGCGGCGTGGATGCCGTCGCGCTCACCGGCGCATTCGGCGGCGGCGGCCACGCCCGGGCTGCCGGGGCGACCGTCGAGGCGCCCCTCGACGAGGCCCGCCGGCGGGTCATCGCCGAGGCCGAGCGGCTCGTCGCCGCGATGCGCGCGTAGCCATGCCGCGGCGGCCCGAATCCCCGGACGCCCCGGTCATGGACGGCGTCCTGGTCGTCGCCAAGCCTGCGGGGCCGACCTCGCACGACGTCGTGGCCCTGGCCCGGCGCCTCGCCGGGACGCGGCGCATCGGGCATGGCGGGACGCTGGACCCGTTCGCCGCGGGCGTGCTGCCACTCTTTCTCGGCTTCGCCGTCCGGCTCGTGGAATACCACCTCGGCGACGAGAAGGCGTACCGCGCGACGATCTGCTTCGGCGCCTCCTCGACGACCGACGACCTCGACGGCGAGCTCCAGCCTGTCATCGGCCCGCCGGTCAGCGAGGCGATGGTGCGCGATGCCCTGGCCGGGCTCGTGGGACCGCTGGCCCAGCGTCCGCCGGCCTACTCGGCGATCCAGGTCGGCGGGCGGAGGGCGTACGACATCGCCCGGGCCGGAGAGCCCCTCGAGCTTGCGGCCCGTCACGTGGAGCTGCGGCGCCTGGACCTCCTCGAGTGGGACGGCCACGAGCCCGAGCGGCCGGTGGCGATCGTCGACGTGACGTGCTCCGCCGGGACGTACGTCCGGGCCCTCGCCCGGGATCTCGGCGAGGCCGTCGGTTCGGGGGCCTACCTCGGCGCCCTCGTCCGGACCCGGAGCGGCCCGTTCGAGCTGGCTGGGGCGACGACGCTCGACGAGCTCCGCGCGGCGGGCGCGGCGGGCCCGGAGGCGGTTCGCGCGCTGCTGCGGCCGGCTGACGCGGGCCTCGAGCACGTGGCTGCGGTCCGGCTCGACGAGGGCGAGATTCGCGACGCGGCCATGGGCCGATTCGTCCGCCCGGCCGCCGGGGTCGGCGAGGCCGAGGACGGGGCGCTGGTGCGGCTCCTGGATCCTGCAGGCCGGATCGTCGGGATCGCCAGGCGCGACGGCCGCCGGCTCGCGCCCGAGAAGATGGCGCACCGGTGATCGTCGTCCCCGGAACGCTGGCCCTCCGCCCGGGGCACGGCCGGTTGTTCGTGGTCCTCGGCGTGTTCGATGGCCTGCACCGTGGCCACCTCTACCTCCTCGATGCGCTGCGTCGCGCCGCGGAGGCCCGGACGGCTCGCCCCGCCGTGATCACCTTCGATCACCACCCCGACGAGATCCTGACCGGCAGCGCGCCGCCGTTGCTCCTCGACCCGCAGGAGCGCCTCGATCGGCTGGCCGATGCCGGGGTCGAGCTGACCGTCGTCCACCATTTCGACCTCGCGACGCGCCGGACGCCGTACGACGCGTTCATTCGTGCGATCGCGGAGCGGGTTGACCTGGCCGGCTTCCTCATGACGCCCGACTCGAGCTTCGGCTACGAGCGCGGCGGCACGCCGGCCACCGTGGCGACGCTCGGCGCCGAGCTTGGCTACGACGTCGTCGTCGTGCCGACGCTGGAGCTCGACGGCAAGCCGGTGCGCAGCGCGGAGATCCGGGCGGCCATCGAGCGGGGCGACCTGCGGACCGCGGAGACGCTCCTCGGGCGGCCGTACGCGGTCGTGGCGACGGTCGGGACCGGCGGCGAGCTTGCCTTCGACATGCCGATGGCGCTGCCCACCGCCGGTCGCCACGCCGTCACGACCGACGCCGGCGACGGCGAGATCGAGGTCGAGGCGAGCGGCGCGGCGCGCCTGATCGGGCCCCGGACGGGCAGCGGACGGGTGCGGCTGGTCTTCCGTTGACGTTTGCCCGATCGGGAGTCGACTGCTACCATCCGCCGGTCATAGTCAAAGGTTAGGGAACCACCCACATCACGTTCGTGTCGGAGGACCGAGTGCCGCTGGCGGCCGAAGCGAAGCAGGAGATCATCACCGGGTACGCCGTCAACGACGGCGACACGGGCTCCCCGGAGGTCCAGATCGCGCTCCTGACGGAGCGGATCAAGGGCCTGACGGAGCATCTCAAGGGCTTCCCCAAGGACAATCACTCCCGCCGCGGCCTCCTCAAGCTCGTCGGCCAGCGCCGTCGCCTTCTCGCGTACCTCGTGAAGAAGGACGCCACGCGCTACCGCGCCGTCATCGGACGGCTCGGACTCCGCCGCTAGCCCCAACCAGGGCGAAGCCGGCGCCGCCGGATCGCCTGCCCAAGGGCAACCGGCCGGCCGACCCGCAGCGGGTCGTCGCCTCCTCCGCGACCAGGAGGAATCTCACCCCGTGGCACCCCAGGTCTTCGAGACCCAGCTTGGTGGTCGTACGCTGACCATCGAGACCGGCAAGCTCGCGATGCTCGCCGGCGGCTCCGTCACCGTCCGATTCGGTGACACGATGGTGCTCGGCACCGCCAACCGGTCGGAGCCGCGGCCCGGCCTCGACTTCTTCCCGCTCACCGTGGACTTCGAGGAGCGGATGTACGCCGCCGGCAAGATCCCGGGCGGCTTCATCAAGCGCGAGTCGCGCCCGTCGGAGCACGCGATCCTGGCCGCCCGCCGGACCGACCGCCCGATCCGGCCGCTGTTCCCCGAGGGCTACAAGGACGACATCCAGCTGGTCATCACGGTCCTCTCGACCGACCAGGAGAACAACCCCGACGTCCTCGGCACCGTTGCCGCGTCGGCGGCCCTCACGATCAGCGAGATCCCGTTCAACGGTCCCGTCGGCGCGGTCCGCGTCGGCCGGATCGACGGTGAGTTCATCGTCAATCCGACCCACAGCCAGCTCCAGGAGTCGGAGCTCGACCTGATCGTCGCGGGCACCCGCGACGCGATCATGATGGTCGAGGCGGGCGCGAAGATCCTGCCCGAGGCCGTCATGGCCGAGGCGATCCTGTTCGGCCACCGCTCGCTCCAGCCCCTGATCGACCTCCAGGAGGAGCTCCGCAAGGCGGTCGGCAAGCCGAAGCGAACCCCGTACATCGAGCCCTCGGTCGGTTCGGTCCTCGACTTTGCCGCCGACACCGACGCCAAGCGCGAGCTCGTCGTCATCGACACCGAGACCACCGGCTTCGATCCCAGGATGACCGACCTGGTCGAGATCGGTGCGGTCAAGATCAAGGGCACCAAGATCGTCGATCGCTGGTCGACGCTCGTGAACCCCGGCCGGCCGATCGTCGGCAACCAGATGCATGGCATCACCGACAAGGACGTCAAGGGCGCCCCGAGCCCGAAGGACGCCGCGGCCCAGCTCCTGAAGTTCGTCGGCGACGCCCGCGTCGTCGGCCACAACGTCGGCTTCGACCTCGGCTTCATCGAGGCGGCGGTCGGTGGCGGCTTCCGGTTCGCTCCGGGCACGTACCTCGACACGCTCGTCATCGCCCGCGAGGGCTATCCCGGCGCCGAGTCGTACAAGCTGCCGGACCTCGCCCGGTTCTTCGGGATCGAGCTCACCCAGAGTCACCGCGCCCTGCCGGACGCCGAGGCCACCGCCAGCCTGCTGCTGTGGTTCGCGAACGACCTGCCGGGTCGGATCGCGAAGGCCCGCGAGGGCGTCACCGCCGCCGTCCGGGCCACTCGGACCGGCGGCAGCTTCGATGGGCTCATCGAGGTCGCTCGCCGCGAGGCCGGCGTCGCGAAGAGCCTGTTCAGCCTCATCCAGAAGAAGACCGTCCGGCGCCTCGTCCTCGACGAGGGGATCCGGATGGATGGCCGCAAGCTGGACGAGATCCGGCCGATCTCGGTCGAGGTCGGGCTCATCCCGCGGGCGCACGGCTCCGGGCTGTTCACCCGCGGCCAGACGCAGGCCCTGACGATCGCCACCCTCGGCGCGTCCTCGGACGTCCAGCGGATCGACACGATCAGCCCGGAGACCGAGAAGCGCTACATCCACCACTACAACTTCCCGCCCTACAGCACGGGCGAGAACAAGCCGATGCGCGGCCCCAGCCGGCGTGACATCGGACACGGCCACCTGGCCGAGCGGGCGCTGATCCCGGTCCTCCCGGACAAGGACGAGTTCCCGTACGTCATCCGCCTCGTCAGCGAGTGCGTGACGTCCAATGGCTCGACGTCGATGGCCTCGACGTGCGGCTCGACGCTCGCCCTCATGGACGCCGGCGTGCCGATCAAGGCGCCGGTCGCCGGCGCGGCGATGGGCCTCGTCAGCGAGCCGGACGGCACCTACGTCGTCCTGACCGACATCCTCGGCAAGGAGGATGCGATCGGCGACATGGACTTCAAGGTCACCGGCACGCGGGAGGGCGTCACCGCCCTCCAGATGGACATCAAGGTCCAGGGCATCAGCGAGGCGATCATGCGCGACGGGCTCGCCAGGGCCCGCGAGGCTCGCCTGACGATCCTGGACAAGATGGCCGAGGTCCTGCCGGAGGTCCGGCCGGACATGAGCGACTTCGCGCCGAGGATCATCACGATCAAGATCAACCCGGAGAAGATCCGGGAGATCATCGGCAAGGGCGGCTCCATGATCCGCAAGATCCAGGAGGAGACCCAGACCGAGATCAACGTCGAGGACGACGGCTCCGTGGAGATCGCCGCGGTCAGCGGCGAGAACTCGCGCAAGGCGATCCAGTGGATCGAGAGCCTGACCCGCGACGTCGAGGTCGGTTCGCTCTACCTCGGCAAGGTCACCCGGATCATGACCTTCGGCGCGTTCGTCGAGATCCTGCCCGGCAAGGAAGGCCTGGTCCGGATCGGCGAGCTGGCCGACTACCACGTGCCCACCGTCGAGGACGTCGTGTCCGTCGGCGACGAGGTCATGGTCGTGGTCATGGAGATCGATCGCCAGGGCCGGATCAACCTGTCGCGGAAGGCCGCGATGCAGCGCCACCTGGCGACCACCCCGGCCTGAACCCCGCGGGCCCTTCGGTCCCGCCAGCAACGACGAAGGCCCGCCGGCGACGGCGGGCCTTCTCGATTCCCGAAGCGTCAGGCCCCGGACGGCTCAGGCCCCGGGCGCGACCCGGGCCATGATCGCGAGCATGTTCGCGTCCGGGTCCTCGAAGAACGCCATCCACTCCTCGACGCCCGAGGCGTCGTCGCGATGGACCAGGTGCGGCGCGCCGCTGAACTTGATCCCGCGTCCGGCAAGCTCCT
Source organism: Chloroflexota bacterium (assembly GCA_016200665.1). Classification (GTDB taxonomy): domain Bacteria; phylum Chloroflexota; class Limnocylindria; order Limnocylindrales; family CSP1-4; genus UBA5189. The sequence continues at coordinate 15,433 of JACQEG010000023.1, forward strand.
CGTGCGCCGATTTGATGTCGTCGACGACGAAGTACAGGACGGAGCTCGGCCGCCACTTCTCCTCGCCGACGGCGTGGAGGTAGAGGCGGACCCCGCCGCAGTCGAAGAAGACGAGATCGCCGAAGCGGAAGACCTCCGGCAGCCGCAGGACGTCGCGGTACCACGCCTCCGTGGCCCCGGCGTCGCGGGCGTACATCGAGACCTGGCCGAGCGGGCCGAGCTGCAATCGATTCATGGGATGAGACCTCCGAGGCTTGCTGGTCGGGCTGGTGGCCGGGAACCCCGGCCAGTGCCGCAGCTCGGTCGAGCTCGCGACCCCGAGCTTGGCGGTGATGTTCCGAAGGTGATAGCGGACGCCGTACTCGCTGATCCCTCGAAGGCTGGCGATCGCTGCCCGGCCGAGACCGTGACGCCAGAGGTCGAGGACGGACCACTCGGCGGGCGTGAGGACGTCCGGGTGGGGTGGCCGGCCCCGGGATCGATGAGTCATGGGGGTAGGCTAATCGGGTTTCCGTGAATTTCCCTCCCCCCCCCCGGCCACGACGTCCGCACGAAGTCGGGCGAACCGCGGCGGCGGACGGGCTGCCGCGGTCGGAGGCCGCGGGGGCCGGGGTATACTCCGGCGGTGCCCGCCTGATCTCGCAGCCCCTCGCGGAGCCATGCCCCGATGACCGAGCCGACCCCTGCCAGCGTCGCCGTCGTCGGAGTGAACGGCGGCCCGCACGACCAGCCATTCGACGCCGCGGCGCAATCCGCCTCGGAGCGGAAGATCGCCCTGGACGCGATCGCGGCGGAGGTTCGGGCCTGCCGTCGCTGCCCGCTCTCGGCCGGCCGGACGCAGGCCGTCCCCGGTGAGGGCGATCCCGACACGGAGGTCGTGTTCGTCGGCAAGGGCCCCGGGTTCAACGAGGACCGCAAG
>JACQEG010000155.1 GCA_016200665.1 Chloroflexota bacterium
GCGAGCACGATGGCCCGGCGGTAGGCCTCCTCGGCCCCGTCGATGTCGATCTCGATGGCCGCGCCGCCGAACGACTCGCCGAGCGGGCTGCGCTGGAGCGCCTGCCCGAGCTCGAGGGTCGCGCGCAGCTCGAGGGCCGCGTCGCCGCGCTCGGCCGCGCGGGTCCTGACGCGACGCGCGAGCTCCGCGGCCGCGTCCTCGTCGTGGCTCATCCGGAGGGCCGACGCGCGCCGCAGCTGGACCTCCAGCTCGATCGCCGGGTCGCGCATCGCCTCGGCGAGGGCGGCCAGCTCGGTCAGCCCGTCGAGCCGCTCGCTCGTCCTGCGGAGGGCCGCGTAGGCGTCGTCGCGGGTCGCGAGGAGGACGCGCCGGTCGGCGGGCGAGGACACCACCGGGAGTGCCTCGACCACGAGGCGGAGGGCCTCCTCGGTGGCGTTCGAGGCGAGGGCTGCCCCGGCGGCGGCGATCGAGAAGCGCGCGGCCCGGGTCGTGTCGCCGGCCGCTAGCGCGTGTTGGGCGAGCATCGGCAGGCCGGCCGGATCCGGGTCGCCGCCCTCCGTGAGCAGATCGACGATCGCGGCATGGACCTGCCGCCGCCGCGCCGCCGACAGCTGGCCGGTCGCGAACTGGCGGACCTGCTCGTGGGTGAACGTGTAGTCGGCCGGCTCGCCGGGGGCCTGGGGCAGCAGGAGGCCGGCCGCGACGGCGGGCCCGAGATCGTCGGCCAGCGGGTCGGCGGCTTCGCCCCCCGCGCCCCCGCGCCTGCCGTCCGCCGTCGCATGCTCGTGCGGGCCCGCGTCACCCTCCCCGATCCGCGCCCGGATGGCGCGCAGGTCGCGCAGGCTGAAGCTGCGGCCGAGGATCGCAGCGTCGCCGAGCGCCGCTCGGGCGCGAGCGGGCAGCCGCGCGGCGCGGCGGTCGATGAGCGTCCGCACCGCGGACGGCACGAGCCGCGCCGCGTTCCGCCCGAGCCGCCACTCCCCGTCGAACTGCTGGAGGGTGCCGGCCTCGCGATGCGTCCGGGCGAGCTCCTCGACGATGAACGGGACGCCCTCGGACTGGACGTGCATCGCGGCCGCGGAGGCGGCCTCCACCGGGCCGCCCAGGACGCGCTTCAGGAGCTCGGCGGTCTCGACGGAGCTGAAGCGCCCCGGGTGGAGCCGTCGCACGAGGCCCATCCGCTCCATGTCCGCGACGAAGTTGACCGCCTCAGTGACCTGCGCGAACTCGCTCGGGCGGATCGTGAGGAACAGGAAGATCGGCCGGTCGGCGTCGCTCCGCACGACATACCGGAGCAGCCGGAGGGTGTCGTCGTCGGCCCACTGGACGTCGTCGATGAGCAGCGCCAGCGGACGGATCGCGGCCAATGTCGAGACCGCCACGCCGGCCAGGTCGAAGGCCCGGAGGAGCTTGGCGTCGGGCGACAGGGATTCGAAGCCGGGCTCGTCGCGCCCGGAGAGCGCCTCGACGACCCGGTTGACCGCTGCTTCCGCGCGCGTGCCCGCGGCCGTGTCGCGGATGGCGCTCGAGGCGAACAGGCTGCGGGCGAGCAGGAACGGCCCGCGGATCTCCTCGTCGGCCGTGATCGCGACGCAGGTGAACCCGGCGGCGACGGCGAGCTCCGCGCCGGCGACGAGCAGACGCGTCTTGCCGATGCCGGGCTCGCCCTCCAGGGTCACCGCGGCGAGGCGGCTCGACGCCTCCTTCAGCTCCTGGGCGATCGCGTCGAGCTCAGCGCTCCGGCCAATGACGGCGCCGGTCGCGCGACGCAGCTGGACCGACAGCGAGCATTGCGGCTGGATGAGCGGATCGAGGGCACCGCCGTCGGCGGCCCGGACGGGCGTGGCCTGCGACGCGGGGGACACTTCGCCGAGCACGCCGCGGATTATGAACGCCGTCGGGCGGACGGCGTTTGGCGGGCGCCATCGGGCGCCATCGTGCGGGCCTGCCGATAGGCCCCTTCTCTCCGCGATGCCTATTGCCGCATCAACCTGGGCTGGCGGACCGCCTGTCAAGCCGGCCGATATGCAGCTACAGGCATCACCACTGGAAGGGTGGTTCGGACGGTGAAGTCGAGAGCCGCGACGGGCGGGCCGCTCCGTGGGGCGGTGGTTGACTCATGGCAATGAGTCGCATAGCCTCATCGTCATGACACGGCGACTGCAGGTCCTCTTCGAGGACGATGAGCTGGCGGAGATCCAGCGGCTCGCCAAGCGGCAACGCAAGACGACCGCCGCGTGGGTCCGTGACGTCCTTCGAGCCGCACGTGCGACCGAGGCCTACCCGGAACCCGAACCGAAGCTCCGGGCGGTCCGGGAAGCGCTGACGCACGCCTACCCGATCGGTGACATCGACGAGATCCTGGCGGACATCCGGCGCGGGTACGCCGACCCGCACGCCGGCTGACGCTGGCGAGGCCGGGCTGATGCCGATCCTCGTCGACTCGAACATCCCGATGTACCTCGTCGGTGGCGAGCATCCGAACCGCGACCTCGCCCGCCAGGCCCTGGAGGTCGCAATCGCCTCCCGGACGGTCCTCGTCACCGACACGGAAACGTTCCAGGAGATCCTCCATCGCTACGTCGCCATCAACCGACGAGAGGCGATTGGCCCCGCGTGGCACGCCCTCGAGCGCGTCGTCGACGAGGTCTACCCGATCGAGCTCGAGGACGCGGAGCGGGCGCGCACCCTGGTCGCGACCAGCCGCCTGACGGCTCGCGACGCGCTGCACGTCGCGGTCATGCAGCGCCGCGCGATCGACGAGGTCCTGAGCTTCGATCGGGCTTTCGACGGCATCCCCGGGATCTCGCGGCGCCCCTGAGCGGGCACCGGAACCGGTCAGGGCACGCGCCGGTAGGTGCTCTCCGA
>JACQEG010000158.1 GCA_016200665.1 Chloroflexota bacterium
ACCGCAAGGATCCGGATCCGCTGGGCGGGTGACGGAAGCGGGAGGCCGGCAGGCAGCCGGGCCGGCGGCCGTGCCAGCGCCGTCGTCGCGACCGACACCACGTCGCCGGCCCGGAGCGGCCGCCCATCGAGGCCGCCGAACGCGCCGACGAGCGACGTGCTTCGCGAGCCCAGGACCTCGGGGACGTCGACCCCGCCTGGGATCGCGAGGTAGGCCCGGCAGCCGAGGCCGTCGGTCGGCCGACCCTCGAAGGTGAGCTCGTCTCCGGCCTGGAGCACGTGGCTCCGGCCGGGGTCGAGACGGCGCCGCGGCGCCCCGGTTCCGCGTTGCGGCCCGACCACGGCCCCGAGGTCCGCACCTCCGAGACCGACCGTCGCCGCCTCGCGTGCCCGGAGCCGGAGGCCGCCGATCGTCACCTCGAGGCCCGCGGCGCCGGCGGGATTGCCGGCGAGCGCATTCGCGACCGCGAGCCCGAGCCCATCGGCGGCGCCCGATCGCGGGACGCCCTCGTGGACGTGGCCCGGACGGCCGAGATCCTGGACCGTCGTCAGGAGGCCACCGTCGGCGGATCCCACAGCGTGGCGGAGGTCCGGCCGATCAGATGCCAGCCGCCCGGCGATTCGAGCGGAAATACCGCGGTCTGCTCGCCGGCGAGCGCGACGCTCCCGGCCGGGACGCGGACGCGCGGCTCCGCCCGCCGGGGCACGACGAGTGCCGGCGGGAGCACCCCGAGGTACGCGAACCCGGGCGCGAAGCCGAGGAACAGGGCGCGGTAGGGCACGCCCGCGTGCGCCTCGACGACGGTGGCGGGCGTCAGCCCGGTCAGCGCGGCGACGGTCTGCAGGTCCGGGCCATCGGCGCCCCCGTAGCGGGTCGGGATCTCGATCGGCGGACGCGGGGCCGGCCAGTCATCGACCGGCGGCACCCCGGCGACGATCTGGTGAAGGAGCTCCGCGGCGGCCTCGGCGCCGGGCTCGAGCGGATCGACGGTCACGAGAACGCTCGTGGCTCCCGCGACCGGGCGGCCCCAGCCCGGCCGGCCGGCCGTTGCCGACGAAACGGCCGCCGCGGTCGCGTGGACCCGGGCCGAGGTCACGAGCCCGAGGGGACCCGCGATCGTGATCCGGACGGCCGAATCGCCGAAGGCGCTGACGACGGGAGCCTCCGTCGGCCCGACCGGTCGCGCCTCAGCCATGCGGGCTCGGATCAGCCACGCGCGACGGTTTGGACCCCGATACCGGCGGCCTCGAGCGCTGCCCGCACGGCGGCGGCGTGCTCCGCGGCGCCCGGCGTGTCGCCGTGCAGGCAGAGGGTCTGGGCTGAAAGCTCGACCGTGGACCCGTCGACGGCGACGATCCGTCGGTCTCGCGCCATCGAGACGGCCCGGGACGCGACCGTGGCGCTGTCGGTCAGCATGGCGTCGGGCCGGCTGCGCGATCGCAGCGAGCCGTCCGCCTCGTAGGCGCGATCCGGGAAGGCCTCGGCCGCCACAGCGAGCCCGGCCGCGCGTCCGGCGTCGAGGAGGCGGGACCCGGCGAGCCCGTACAGGACGACGTCGCGCGACCACCGCCGCGCGGCTCGAGCCACGGTCTCGGCGATGGCGTCGTCGCGGGCCGCGGCGTTGTAGAGCGCACCGTGGGCCTTGACGTGGTGCAGCTCGACGCCGGCATCGCGGGCGAACGCAGCGACGGCCGCCACCTGGTAGAGGATCGCCGCCTCGAGCTCGGCGGCCGGCATCGTCAGCTCCCGCCGCCCGAAGCCCCCGAGGTCCGGGTACCCCGGGTGTGCGCCGACGGCCGCGCCCGCGGCCACGGCGAGCCGAACCGTCCGCTCGATCGTCGCCGGATCGCCGGCGTGGAAGCCGCAGGCGACGTTGACCGACGAGACGAGCGGGATCAGGCGCGTGTCGTCGCCCATCGGCCACGGGCCGAAGCTCTCTCCGACGTCGGCGTTGAGATCGATGTCCATTGGCAACCGCATCATGCCCTCACGCGCGGGTGACGGCTGCGCGATCATGGCGGCGATGCCGGACCTCGCCAGCCAGCTCGACTTCGCCGTCCGCCTCGTCGTCGCCGCAGCGCTCGGCGGCCTCGTTGGCGCGGAGCGCGAGATCCACGGCCATCCGGCGGGCATCCGGACCCACATGCTCGTCGCCCTCGGGTCCGGGATCTTCACGGTCCTCTCGATCCACGGCTTCGGGCAGGGCGCCGGCAGCGGAATCGACCCGACTCGCATCGCGGCCCAGATCGTGTCCGGCATCGGCTTCCTGGGCGCCGGTGCGATCCTCAAGGACGGCGTCGTGATCCGCGGCCTGACGACCGCGGCGAGCCTGTGGGCGACGGCCGCGGTCGGGATGGCGGCGGGCGCCGGTGAATACGTCATCGCGGGCGTGGCGGCGGCGGTGATCCTCGTCAGCCTGTGGCCGATCAACGCCCTCGCCGAGCGGCTGCACGGCACGTCGTCGCCGGAGGTCCAGGTCCGGCTGGCGATCGCGCGGATCGACCTGATCGGCGAGGTGTCGTCGGTGCTGGCCGATCACAAGGTCGCGATCGGCACGATCGGGACCCAGCGAGTAGGCAAGGACAGCGTTCGGGCGGACTTCTCGATCCGGAGCCGCTCCTCCCAGTCCCTGGCGAGCGCCCTGGAGGCGATCGAGCAGATCCCCGGCGTCGACATCGTCTCGACCAGCCAGGCGGACTGATCGATTCCGGGTGGGGACGTGACGGCGCGCGCAGCTCGGGCGCGCGATCTCGGGATCGTCATCGGAGAGGGCCGGCCCGGCCCACAGAACGCGATCACCGATGTCGCGGGCGTCCGCGTGGGGCACACGACCCTCATCGAGGGCGATGGTCCGCTCGTCGTCGGGCGGGGTCCGATTCGAACCGGCGTCACGGTGATCCTGCCGCACGACGGCGAGCTCTGGACTGAGCCGCTCTTCGCCGGCGCGTACACCCTGAACGGCAACGGCGAGATGACGGGCCTCGAGTGGATCCGGGACGCTGGCCTCCTGCACGGCCCGATCGCGATCACGAACACCCGCTCGGTCGGGACGGTCCGTGACGCGCTCGCCGCGCACGGCGCCCGGGCCCACCCGGACGGCTCGATGACCTGGGCGCTGCCCGTCGCCGGCGAGACGTACGACGGCCGGCTCAACGACATCGCCGGGGCGCACGTGACCGCGGCCCATGTCGATGCGGCGATCCTTGCGGCTGAGGCATCCAAGCTCGGCGCGCCCGTCGCGGAGGGCAACGTCGGTGGCGGGACGGGCATGATCTGCCACGAGTTCAAGGGCGGGATCGGCACGGCGTCCCGGGTCATCCCGGGCGACCTCGGCGACTGGACCGTGGGCGTGCTGGTCCAGGCGAACTACGGCCGCCGCGGGCTGCTCCGGATCGACGGTGTGCCGGTTGGGCGGGAGATCGGCCTCGACGAGGTGCCGTCGCCGCACTCGCGGGTGCGCCGGGGAATTGCGGACGGTGGCGACGTCGACGCCACGCCGGCGGGCCGCCCCGGCGGCGGCTCGATCATCGGGATCGTCGCGACCGATGCGCCGCTGCTGCCGCACCAGTGCGAGCGCCTCGCCCGCCGGATGCCGCTCGGCCTGGCACGTGTCGGCGGGGTCGGGGCCACGACGTCGGGCGACCTGTTCCTGTGCTTCGCGACCGGCAATCGCGGGATGCCGTCGGCGGAGGACCGCGGCGTCGGCGTCCCGGGCGAACGCCCCGGCGTGCTCGCGGTCCGAGCGCTGAGCGATCCGGCCCTCGACCCGCTCATCGAGGCGACCGTCGAGGCAACCGAGGAGGCGATCGTCAACGCCCTCGTCGCCGCCGGGACGATGACCGGCCGGGACGGCATCGTGGCCCATCGGCTGCCCCACGACCGACTGGTCGATGTCATGGCGACGTTCGGCCGGCTGCGGGATCGACCCCCGGCGTCGTGACGGCAGCGACCGTCGTCCTCGGGCTGACCAGGCACTGAATGGATCCCGTCGTCGTCCTCGCCGTCGCGTTCTTCGCGGCGGCAGTGCTGTACGCCTCGGTGGGGCATGCGGGGGCCTCGGCCTACCTCGCGGCGATGGCCCTCGTCGGAATCGCGCCGGCGACGATGCGGCCGACGGCGCTGGCGCTGAACATCCTCGTCGCGAGCATCGTCACGGTCCGCTTCCAGCTGGCGGGGCAGCTGCGCTGGCGAGCAGTCGCGCCGTTCCTCATCGGGTCGGTCCCGCTGGCCTTCCTCGGTGGCTTCCTCACCCTGCCACCCGGCATCTACAAGGCGCTGGCCGGCATCGTGCTCCTCGTCGCCGCGGCGCGGCTCTTCATGACCGCCGGCCGCGAGGCCGCCAGCGAGGAGCCCGAGCCGCGGGTTCCGGCGCTGCCGGCCGTCGCGACCGGAGCGGCGATCGGCTTCGTGTCCGGGCTGGTCGGGACCGGTGGCGGCATCTTCCTCACGCCCCTGCTCCTGTTCGTGCGCTGGTCGGGGGCGCGCGCGGCGGCCGGAATGTCGTCGGTGTTCATCCTCGGCAACTCGATCTCCGGTCTTGCGGGCAACGTCGCCGCCGTCCAGGGCCTGCCGGGACCGCTGCCGATCTGGCTCGCAGCCGTCGCGGTCGGCGGCCTCGCCGGCGCGGAGCTCGGGGCGCGCCGCCTGGGGACGGCGGATCTTCGGCGGGCGCTCGCGGTGGTGCTCGTCATCGCGGCGCTGAAGCTCATCACGCTCGGCTGACACGGCCGCCGGTCTGGTCGTGGCTCGACGCCCAGTCGAGCTGGCGACGCAACTTGGTTCAGAAGTCGACCCTCTGTCGACCCGGCGACGTTCGAGGGCTTGGGCGCCGGCCCGGACCAGCCGAATCTGGTCGTGAACTCGACGGGCAGTCTGGTTGGGTCGCGAGTTGCGTCTGGGGCTGGACCCACCGTCGACCTGAGGCCGCGGCCGCCCGGCAGGGAAGCGCGACCGGGGCGGCCTGCATCGGCTGCCTCCGCGAACGGATCCCGGCTGTCCGCGCCGCTGTCCGGCTTCGGTGACAATGCCGGGTGATCCGCGACCGCCGGTCGCAGCGCACCTTCCCTCGTGGAGTCCATGCCCGCCCTCTTCGACGCGCTGCCCGTCGGGGCCATCGAGCTGCTGTCCACCGCGCTGGTGCTGGGGATCCGGCACGGCTTCGACTGGGATCACCTCGCGGCCATCACCGACGTGACCTCGACGACGGCGACGGCCGACGTCGCCGAGCTCGATCACGAGGCGACCCACGGGCGCAGCCACGACCACCATCACGGCCACGGTGGTACGGACGAGCTCCGCGCCCACTACGCCACCGCGGAGCCGATGGCGGCGGATCCCGCGGCGCATGGCCATCCGGGGGCGGGGACGCCGAAGGCGACCGCGGGCGAGGAGCGGCGAGCGCTGCTCCTGGGCTCGCTCTATGCGCTGGGTCACGCGAGCGTCGTGGTCGTGCTCGGCCTGCTCGCGCTGACGTTCGGCGCGGTCCTGCCGGACTGGATCGACCCGATCATGGCCCGGGTCGTCGGGGTGACGCTCCTGCTCCTCGGGATCTGGGTCTTCGTGTCGCTGTACCAGTACGCCCGGCACGGCCTGCCGTTCCGGCTGCGGAGCCGCTGGATGCTCGTGTTCGACTCGGTCCGGTACGCCTGGCGGCGGTTCCAGGCCCGGCTCCACGGCCACGAGCACGTCGACCCGATCGAGATGAGCTCATACGGGCCGCGGACGGCGTTCGGCGTGGGGATGATCCATGGCGTCGGCGCGGAGACCGGCTCGCAGGTCCTCCTCATCGCGGCGATCGGCGGCGCGTCCTCGTCCGGCCTCGGCCTCCCGATGCTCGCCGCGTTCGTCGTCGGGCTCCTCATCTCGAACTCGATCGTCGTCGTCATCACGGCGACCGGCTTCATCGCGACCCGCGCCCGCGAGCGGCTCTACCTCGCGATCGGCCTCGTCGCGGGGACGTTCAGCCTCGTCGTCGG
>JACQEG010000014.1 GCA_016200665.1 Chloroflexota bacterium
CGACACGCTGTGGCTTCGGCCGGACCTCTTCTGCATCGGCCGGACGCTGCGGACGAACGACGCCGGCGCTCGCCAGCTCGCCGGCCTGGTCGGCGGCGATGTGCGCGTCTTCGACCTCCCGTACTGGCGTGGACCCGCCGAGCTGATCCATCTCATGTCGGTGATCTCGCCGATCGCGGACGATCTCGCGGTCGTGTTCCTGCCGCTGCTCCCGGTCGGGCTGTGGGAGCTGCTGAACGAGCTTGGCATCCGGATGATCGAGGTCCCGGAGGAGGAGTTCGCGACGCTCGGCTGCAACGTGCTCGCGGTGCAACCCGGCGTCGTCATCCTCGCCGAGGGCAATCCGGCGACGAGGGCCGCGCTGGTGGCCGCCGGCTGCGAGGTCCACACGTACCCCGCGACGGAGATCGGGATCAACGGCTCGGGTGGACCGACCTGCATGACCCGGCCGATCCTGCGGGCCTGACGGCTCGATGACGCCGGCGCAGGTGCTCGTCGAGGCCGAGGCTCGCGCGGCGGCCGCCGTCGATCCGGCCTGGGCCGCCGACGTCCTCCGGATCCTCGTCCGGGTGCCGAGCGTGACCGGCGACGAGCTGGCCGTCCAGGACGTCATGGCCGCGCAGCTGGCGAGCTTCGGCTGTGCTGTCGAGCGGCTCGATCGAGACCCGGCGGCGTTTGCCCGGGACGACCCGGAGTGGCCGGGCGCGGAGATGTCGCGTGACGCGCTGCCGATCGTCCTCGGGCGGCTCGGTCGGAGCGGCGGCCGGCGGGTGCTGCTCGTCGGCCACGTCGACGTCGTGCCGCCGGGCGACCCCGCCACCTGGCATCACGACCCTTGGGCGGCGGATCTCGAGGACGGCCGGATCTACGGTCGCGGCGCCGTCGACATGAAGGGCGGCGTGACGTCGATCCTCGCCGCGGTGCGGGCGATCCGGGAGACGGGGCTTGCGGAGCGGCTCGAGGGCGAGCTCCTCGTCGTCAGCGTGCCGTCGGAGGAGGACGGTGGCCAGGGCATGCTCGCCGCGATCCGGGCCGGCGCCGTCGGCGACCTGGCGATCATCACCGAGCCGAGCGACCTCGACGTCGTCATCGCCCATGCCGGCGCGCTGACGTTCCGGCTGACGGTGCCCGGCCGGGCGGCGCACGCCTCCGTCCGGCGCGAGGGCATCTCCGCCCTCGACAACCTCGTGACCCTGATCCGCGCGCTCGAGGACGACGAGGAGACGCGCAACGCCGCGGAGCGCAACCCGCTCATGACCGTCCTCGGACTCCCGTATCCGACGATCATCGGGAAGGTCAGCGGTGGCGAATGGGCCTCGACGGTCCTCGACCGGGTGGTGGCCGAGGGTCGCTACGGCGTGAAGCTCGGCCAGACGTGGCGCGATGCCGAGCAGGATCTGCGGCGATGCATCGACGCGGCCGCCGCCGCGGACCCGTTCCTGCGCGACCATCCGCCGACCCTGGAGCTGACCGGGGGCAAGTTCTCGTCCGCCCAGATCCCGGCGGACCACCCGCTGCCCGTCGGGCTCGCGAACGTCGCCGAGGCGGTCACCGGCCGCCGGCCCGCGTCGCTCGGCGAGCCATACGGCGCCGACATGCGGCTGCTCGTCAACGAGGGCCGCACGCCGACGGTCATCTTCGGGCCGGGTGTCGTCACGGCTGCCCACGCGGCGGACGAGTGGGTGCCGCTCGACCAGGTGGTCGCCTGTGCGCGAACGCTCGCGGCGTGGGTCGTGCGCGAGCTGGGCGTCAGCCCGGCGGCCGAGGACGTCGCGAGCTAGCCAGCTAGGCGGCGGCGCCTCGCGGGCGCATCGAGCCGGCGATCGCCTCGCGCCGGAGGACGAGGATCCACGTCGCGAGGGCGACCAGCGCGGCGCCGAGCAGGCCGAGGACGAGGTAGCCCGCGTACTGGACGACCAGCCCCGAGCCCAGGCTGGCGATCGCCGCGGTGACCCAGATGAGCGCGTCGGCCGCGCCCTGGACGCGGGTCCGCTCGGCGATCTCGAGGCTCGACGACAGGAGCGTGCTGCCCGCGACGAAGCCGAGGTTCCAGCCGTAGCCGAGGAGGAACATCGAGACCCCGAGGAGGAGCGAGCTCGCCGGCGGCGTGAACGCGGCCATGACCGACGACACGATCATGACCGCGGTCCCGAGGTAGATCGTCGTCAGTGGCCCGAGCCGTCCGGTGAGGCGGCCCGAGATCGGCGACAGGGCGAACATGCCGAAGGTATGGGCGCTCAGGACCAGCCCGACGGCGGCCAGGTCGTGGCCGTGCTGGCGCATGTGGAGCGGGGTCATCGTCATGACCAGCACCATCGTGCCCTGGCCCGCGATGAGGGCGACGACCGCCCCGAGGACCGCCGGCCGCCGGAAGACTTCGCGCAACGGGGCGGACGTGCCGTGGTCCGCGCCGGTCACGACGTGGTCGCTCAGCCGCATCGGGTCGGGGCGCAGGAACGCCAGCGAGAGGACCGTCGCCAGGCCGACCGCGACGATCGGCACGAGGTATGGACCGGCGAGCTCGGGCAGGCCGACCGACAGGGCGAACGCTCCGGCGGGCGACACGATCGATGGACCGAGCACCGCGCCGACCGTCGACGCCCACACGATCAGGCCGATCGCGGAGGCGCGCCGCCGGGCCGGCTCCATGTCCGCGGCGGCGTAGCGGGCCAGCTGGGCAGCGCTGTTCGCGAACCCGATGAGGACGGTGCCGAGGAGCAGGAGCGGGAATGAGCGGTCGACGACCGCGATCGTGGCGATCCCGGCGCCGGCGATCCCGAGGCCGTAGCCGAGCGCGAGGCCCGGACGGCGGCCGGCGCGGGCCATCAGCCACGAGAGCGACAGGGAGCCGGCGGCAGCCCCGAGGACCACGGTCGCGCCCGGCAGGCCCGCGAGGGCGGAGTTGCCCAGCAGGTCCTGGGCGATGAGGGTCCCGATCGTGACGGCGGCGATGTAGCCGGTGCTGGCGAGGGCCACGCCGGCCACGAGGGCGCCGCGAATGCGGGTCCGGGCGGCCGCGAGCGTCGCGGCGTCCATGGCGATCGGGGAGGGCGACGCGGCCGTCACGGCCGCGAATGATAGGGCCCGCCCCGGGCCCGCCGAATCAGTCGAGGCGGCGCACCTGCGGTCAGGCGCGGCTAGTCAAGGCGCCGCGTGTAGCCGCAGACCTCGCAGAAGGCGAGCTGGCGATCCGGGTCGACGGTCAGGAAGCTGGCGCAGCCGTTCGTCGAGCAGAAGAGGCGACCGGACGTGGTGGAGCGCCGGCGCATCCGTCGCATCGAGGCAGACCGCCCCGCGAACGAGGATTGGTAGGAGCGCGAAATCATGGGTTGGAGTGTTCCTTCTGGCCGCCTGCCAGGGTTTCCTTGGCTCTCGGGCGGCGGCCCTGTCCGCTCAGGTCGCGGTGTGGTGCGACGCGGCGGTGCTTGGTTTGGCCGTGGCCAGGACGCGGGAGCGAGTCGGATCCGGTTCAGTGACTCGGTCGATGCTCAGACCTGCGGTCCGTTCCTTCGGCACTGTCTGTAGATGTGAACCAGAATGAGGCGATCGAACAGGGGTGTCAAACGGCCATTCGTACCGAAGGTCGGGGGGCCGGATGCATTGCGGTCTCGCAACCTCGCCTGAACGTCGCCTTTGTTGCACGCCGGGCCCGGGACTTGCGAGACTCGTGGTCGGCAGGCAGCGGGGGCACATGGAGGGCTTCGTGCGCACGTCCATCTCCACCCGGCGAACCTCGCCGGCGGCGGCTCGGCTGGTCGCAGCGGTCGGGCTCGCGGCCATCGTCGGCGCCACGCTCGCGCCCGCTGCGCTGGCCGCGACGACGCTCGAGCTCACGACGCCGTACCCGGCCGTGACCGTCTCGCCCGGCAGCAAGGTCAGCTTCGACCTCAGCGTGAAGACCTCGACCGCCGGGCGGGTCGATCTCGCGGTGGCCGGAGCGCCGGCCGGCTGGACCGCGGTCCTCCACGGCGGCGGCTTCATCGTCGCTGCCGTCGAGACGGACGGCAAGACCGCGACGAGCGTCCGGCTGGACGTGTCGGTGCCCGCCAACGCCAGCGGGACCACGCACCTGACCGTGACGGCGTCGGGCCTGGGCCAGGCCGCGACCCTCGGCCTCGACGTCACGGCCGAGGCCCAGTCGGGCGACGTCACGCTGACCACGGACACGCCCTCGAAGAAGGGCGCCGCGAACGCGACGTTCACCTTCAGCCTCACGCTCACCAACAACACGCCCCAGGATCAGACGTTCTCGGTCGACGCCCAGGGCCCGGACGGCTGGACCGTGACCGCCCAGCTCGCGGGCCAGGCGCAGGTGGCGACGACGGTCGTCAAGGCCGGCGAGACCTCCGACGTCTCCGTCACGGCGAATCCGCCGGACGGCGCGACGGCCGCCCAGTACCCGATCACGGTCACCGCCAAGGCCGGCTCGAAGGAGGTCAGCGCGGACCTGCAGGTCGAGATCACCGGCAGCTACTCGCTGTCGATGTCGACGCCGAACCAGGTCCTGAGCAACCACGGACCGGCCGGTCAGGCAACGACCCAGCAGCTCACGATCACCAACGGCGGCACCGCGCCGATCACGAACGTTGCCGTGACGGCGTCGCCGCCCACCAACTGGAAGGTCACGTTCGATCGGTCCACGATCGATTCGATCGCTGCGAACCAGACCGTCACCGTGACCGCGACGATCACGCCGTCCGGCGACGCGATCGCGGGCGACTACCAGATCGCGTTCAGTGCCAGCTCGGACCAGCAGTCAAGCGCGACGAGCGACATCCGGTTCACGGTCGAGACCTCGCTCACCTGGGCGATCATCGGTGGGGGCTTGATCGTCCTCGTGTTCCTCGGGTTGTGGTGGGTCTTCCGACGCTACGGCCGGCGCTGAGCGCCCGGCGATGAGCGAGCAGCCTTCGATCCGCCGGCGCCGGCCCGGCGATCCACCCCGGCTCGGCGCGACCCGCCGCGTCGGGCGACCCTCGACCGGCCAGATGCAGCCGGTCGCGACGCCGCGCAAGCAGGAGCGCGGCCGGCCCGTGCCGCCACCGCCAAGCGCCGAAGGCGGCGCGCTGCCGATCTCCACGCGCGGGCTGACGAAGCGCTACGGCGACCTCGTGGCGGTCGACGGGCTCGACCTCGACGTCGTGCCCGGCGAGATCTTCGGGCTGCTCGGCCAGAACGGCGCCGGCAAGACGACGACGATCCTCATGCTCCTCGGGCTCACCGAGCCGAGCGGCGGCTGGGCCCGCGTCGCGGGCTTCGACCCGACGCGCCAGCCCCTCGAGGTCAAGCGCCGCGTCGGCTACCTGCCCGACGCGGTCGGCTTCTACGGCGCGATGAGCGGTCGCGCCAACCTTCGCTACACGGCCCGGCTCAACCGCCTCGAGCGAGTGGCGTCGGAGGCGCGCATCGAGGAGGTGCTCGAGCAGGTCGGCATGGCCAATCGAGCCGACGACCGGGTCGACACGTACTCCCGCGGGATGCTGCAGCGGCTCGGGATCGCCGACGCGCTGCTCAAGGACCCCGCGGTCCTCATCCTCGATGAGCCGACGACCGCGATCGACCCGATCGGTGTGGTCGAGATCCTGGAGCTGCTTCGAGGGCTCGCGCGGAAGCGCGGGCTGGCGATCCTGCTGTCGAGCCACCTCCTGACCCAGGTCCAGTCGGTCTGCGACCGGGTCGGGATCTTCGCCGCCGGGCGGCTCATCGGCGTCGGGACCGTCCCGGAGCTCGCGCTGCGGTTCGGCGAGCCGGTCGACCTCATCGAGGTCGGGGCCGAGGGCGAGGCCGATCCATCCGGCGCGATCTCGGCCATGCCCGGGTTCCGCTCGATCGTCGCCGGCGAGCGGCCCGGCGATCCGTTCGTGGTCCGCGTCGACCGTGGCTCCGGAGCCACGCTGCGGGCCGCGGTCCTTGCCGCCGCGGCGGCCGGAACGATCCCACTGACCTCGGTCCGGGAGGTCGTGCCGTCGCTCGACGACATCTACCGGCGCGCGCTCGAGGAGCGCGGCCTGGCGGCCCACGGCCGGGTGGCCGCGTGACGGCGCTGGCGGCGGCCGCGTGACGGCACCTGCGCTGGTCGCGACGCCCGCCCCGCCGGGGGAGCGGCCCCGCGAGCAGGCCTTCCGCCGCCTCGGTCCCGGCTGGCCGACGATCGCGGCAAAGGAGTTCTCGGACCACGTCATGAGCGCGCGGTTCTACGTCCTCTTCGTCATCCTCGGGGTGGCCGCGCTCATCCCGCTGTACTTCGGCGCCGAGCGGATCCGATCGCTGGCGGACCAGGTCAGCGGCTCGCCGGCGCTCTTCCTCGCCCTGTTCCAGGTCGGTCCCTCGGGCGTCGACTTCCTCCGGGCCGACGTCTTCGTGGCGATGGCGGCGCCGCTGCTCGGCGTCGCGTTCGCGTTCGACGCAATCAACGGCGAGCGGCACGAGGGCACGCTGCCGCGGCTGCTGTCGCAGCCGATCCACCGCGACGACCTGATCAACGGCAAGTTCGTCGCCGGCCTCGCGGCCATCGCCCTCGTGCTGGCTGCCGTCATCGGCGTCGTCGCCGGGTTCGGCATCCTCCGGCTCGGGATCGCCCCCGGCGGCGAGGACGTCCTGCGCCTGGTCGCCTGGTACCTCGTGACCCTGCTCTACGTGGCGATGTGGCTGGCGTTCGGCCTCCTGCTGTCGGTCGTCGTCGTGCGTGCCGCGACGTCGGCCCTCATCGGCTTCGGGACGTGGCTGTTCGTGGCCATGCCGTTCTTCGGGCCGCTGCTCCTGAACCTGGCGAGCCAGCTGCTCGTGCCGGCGAGCGGCGACGTGTCCCAGCAGTACGCCGCGGCCGGCGGGCAGCAGCTCATCCAGCGGCTCCTGCCCAGCACGCTCTACCGCGAGGCGAGCCTCGCCCTCCTGAACCCGGGCGTCACGACGACGTCGAACCCGACGACGCTCAGCCAGGCCATCCAGTACCAGGAGCAGATCCAGGGCGGGCTCGTCGGCCTGGACCAGAGCCTCCTGATCATCTGGCCCCACGTCGTCGCGCTGCTGGCGCTGACGGCCCTGTGCTTCGCCCTCGCGTACGTCGCCTTCATGCGCCAGGAGGTCCGCGCGTGAGGCCGCCCCTTCGGTAGGCTTTCGGCATGTCGGGTCCGTCCTGCCCGTGCTGCTACGACGTCGAGTTCGACGAGCGGATCGCCGAGCGCGACCTGCGCGAGTACCGCCGCCATGGCCCGGGGAAGACGACCCGGACGCTCGCCTCGGCCCTGGCCGGCGACGGCGACGGGGCATCGGGGCTGACCGTCCTCGACATCGGCGGCGGGGTCGGCGGCCTGCATCGGCTGCTTCTCGAGGCGGGCGCCGCCTCGGCCGTCGACATCGATGCCTCCGCGCCGTACCTCGCGGCCGCGCGGCGCGAGGCGCAGCGCCTCGGCCTTGACTCGCGGATCGAGTTCGCCCACGGCGACTTCGTCACGAGCGCACCGGCCGTGGAGGCGGCCGACCTCGTCGGCCTCGATCGCGTGGTCTGCTGCTACCCGGACGTCGATGCCCTGGTTGGGGCGGCGGCGCGGCTCACCCGGCGCCGGCTCGGGATCGCCGTCCCACGCGACGGCCGGTTCGCGCGGTTCGCCGTCGGCGCGGTGAACGTCTGGCAGCGGATCATCCGCTCGAAGCTCCGGATGCACGCCCACGACCTGGCACGGATCGAAGCCGCGGCGGGCGGCGCGGGGTTGCAGCTGCGGAGCATCACCGCGGTCGGCTTCTGGCGGGTGCTGCTGTTCGAGCGGCCTCAGGTTGGCGGATAGCCGGTGATGCGGCGGATCTCGCGATAGAGGGGCTGCAGCCGGTCGTACATCCGCAGGTACACCGACTGGTAGAGGTCCTCGTAGATCCGGCTGGCGGCCGCCGACGGCTCGAATCGATCCGCGATTCGGACCATCTCCGCGACCGCCGTCTCCGGGTCGGGATGGAGGCCCACGCCGAGCGCCACGTCGATCGCGGCACCCAGCCCGGCGGCCTCGTGGGTGTGCGGCCGCGAGGCCGGCAGGCCGAAGACATCGGCGAACAGCTGGACGGCCGCGCGCGACTGCGAGCCGCCACCGGACACACGCAGCTCCCGGATCGGCACCCCGGTACGGCCAACGCCTCGTTCCGCGCCCTCTCGCAGGGCGTACGCGAGACCCTCGAGGATCGCGCGGTAGAGGTGCGCCCGGCCGTGGACGTCGCCGAAGCCGAGCACGGCGCCTTTCGCCTCCGGGCCCGGGTAGCGGACGCCGGGCATCCAGTACGGCTGGAGGACGAGGCCCATCGCGCCCGGCGGCGAGGCGGCGAGGAGGTCCTCGAACATCGCCTCCGGCGGCTTGTCCAGGGCGGCTGCTCGGGCAACCTCGTCGGCGCCGAACTCGCGCTTGAACCACTCGACCATCCAGAACCCGCGCATGACCTGGAGCTCGACGAACCACGCGCCGGGGATCGCGGCCGGGTAGGGCGGAACGAGCGGGATCGCCTCGACGTAGCGGCGGTGCGTCGTGCCGATCGTGGCGGTCGTGCCGAACGACAGGGCGGCGACCTGGGGCGAGATCGCGCCCGCGCCGACGGCCTCGCATTGCTTGTCGCCGGCGGCGGCGATGAGCCGCGTCCCGGCGGCGACCCCAATGTGCGCGGCAGCGCCCGCCGTCAGCTCGCCGAGCGGCTGCCCGGGCGGGACGAGGTCCGGCAGCCAGGCCCGGTCGACCGGGGCGGCGAGCCACTTCCAGTCCCAGCGGCTCGACCACCGCGAGTGCTTGAAGTCGAACGGCAGGTAGCCGACCTGGCTGGCCGTGGAGTCGACCCACCGCCCGACGAGGCGGTCCGTCAGCCAGCTCGAGAGGACGCCGTAGCGCTCGATCCGGCGCCAGACCGATGGCTCGTGGGCAGCGATCCAGTTCGCCTCGGCGTCGGACTGGAAGCGAGCGACCGTCTCGCGGGTGCCGGTGGCACGGAAGGCGGCGCTCCATGGCAGGCCGATCGGTGCCAGGCCCTCGGTGCGGCGGGCATCGAGCCACACGATCGCGGGCCGCAGGGCGTGGCCATCGCGGTCGGCCACGACGATCGTCGCCCGTTGGGTCGTGAGCGCGACCCCGGCAACGGCGTCGCGGCGAGCGGCCGGATCGGACCACAACCGCCGGCAGGCCTCGCCGAGCGCGGTCCACCAGACCTCCGGGTCCTGCTCGGCCCAGCCGGGCTGCGGCGAGACGTACGCCTCGATCGGCACGCGGCCCATGGCGACGACCGCCCCGCGCGCATCGAACAGGATCGCCCGGACGCTCTGCGTCCCGACGTCGAGCGCAAGGCAGTGGTCGGCCGATGTCACGTCGGGCCGTATCGTGCCGTCTTCGGGCGACGCCGGAAGGCCGGTTCCGCAGCGTCAGAACGGTGGCCAGGGGATCGCGGGCCAATCCGGGTTCGGGCCGGGGAACCGGCCCGCCGCCAGCAGGGCCTCGACGCGGCGCCGGGTCGCGACGACCTCGCGCGGGGCGAGGAGCTCGCGGAGGCGGCGATCCAGCGGGGCATGCGGCCGGAGCGCCCGGGCCACAGTGGCGAGCGCGGCCTGCTCCGCGTCGTCGAAGGGCTGGTCCTCCCACGCCCACAGGATGGTCCGGAGCTTCGGGTCGACCGAGAAGGTCACGCCGTGGTCGACGACGAGCACGTGGCCGCCCGGGACCGGCAGCAGGTGGCCGCCCTTCCGATCGGTGTTGTTGAGGATGGCGTCGAAGAGGGCCACGCGACGAAGGCGCGCGTCGTCGCCGTTGATCATCGCCACGACGTCGGCGGCGGGATCGACCTCGACCCAGCGCTGGAGCATGCCCTCGCCGTACGGACCATCTCGCAGGACGGTGGGCGGGACGATCGCCCAGCCGAGGGCCTCGGACACCTCGAACGCGCCCACCTCGCGGTGGGTCAGCGTCCCGATCGGGAAGTCGAACAGGGGACGCTCACCGGCGGTCGGCTTCCAGACCGCGTAGAGGCCGCGGCCGAGGCCCGCGAGCGGGCTGGCCTCGCCCGGCTGCCAGGCGTGGCCCTCCGCGCCGGGGTGCACGACGCGCACGAGGAGGGCGTTGTTCGAGGACTCGACGAGACGCCCGACGAGCTCGATGTCCCCGGCCCGCAGGACGTCGATGATCGGGGCGGGCTCGGTCGGCACGGTCCTCGACTCGACGCTGGGTTCCGGGGACGGCTCAGTTGAGGTAGTGGCCGTTCTTGCGCGGACAGACGTGGCCCGTCGGGTCGAGCGGATTGCCGCACAGCGGACACGGCGGCCGGCCGGCCCGGACCACCCGATGGGCCCGCTCCACGAAGGTCCGCGCGGCCTCCGGCGTCATCCGCACCCGGAGCAGGTCCGGGCCGTCCTCGTCGTCGTCCTCGACCTGGAGCGCCTCGATGGCCTCCTCGATCGACTCGACCTCGATCTGGGCCCGCGCCTCGACGAGGATCCGCTCCGCCTCGCCATCCCAGCCGAGGGTCAGCGAGCCGGTCCGGAACACCTCGTTGAGGGGCTCCTCGAGCGGTCGCTCGTCCGGCTGGATGGGGGTCGGGGGGTCCTCGACGACGCCGGACTGGTCGAGCTCGACGAGGAGCTGGCCGAGGCGCTCGGCGAGCGCCGAGACCTGGGTCTTCTCGATGACGACGCTGACGACGCGCGTGCCGGCCCGCACCTGCAGGAAGAACGTCCGGCTGCCGGGCTCGCCGACGGTGCCGGTCGAGAAGCGGTCTGGGTCGTCGAAGACGAAGAGGCGGCGAGGCATGGCCGTACGGTAGCCGGATTCGGCGGTTGGCCGGTTCGACGGGCCGGCCAGAAGGCCCGGGCCGGCTGAGGGCCCGCCCTCAGGTCACGCGCAGGGCGATCCGGTGGTGGCCGCGCGCGCCATCGGGGAAGGGCGTGGTGATGCCGTCCGCCTGGAGCCGGCCCGTCCCGTCGGTCGCCCGGACCTCGATGGAGTGCGTGCCGGCGATCGCGTCCCACGGGAACAGCCACTGGACCCACGTCGCGTCCGAGATCGGGGCGGAGAGCGTCGCGGGCTGCCAGTCGCCCTGGTCGATCGAGACCTCGACCTTCGATACGCCCCGGTCCGGCGCCCACGCGACACCGGCGACGGTGGTCCGGCCGGCCTCCAGCTGGGCGCCGCCGTGCGGGACGTCGATCCGCGACTGGGTGAGGATCGGCGCCTCCTTCGACCAACCGAGGTTCACCCAGTAGGCGTTGAACGCGTCCCACGTCGTGAGCTCGAGCTCGCTCAGCCACTTCGTCGCCGAGACGTAGCCGTACAGCCCGGGAACGATGAGCCGGGCCGGATAGCCGTGGAGCTGGGGCAGCGGCTGGCCGTTCATGCCGATCGCGATCATCGGCACCCGGGCCTCGTCCCTGACCCACGCCATCGGCATGCCGACGGTGAAGCCGTCGACGGATCGACCGACGAGCTGCGCCGCCGCCGGCTGGACGCCGGCCATGTCGAGGACCGTCCGCAGCGGCACGCCGCGCCACAGGGCGTTGCCGACGAGATTGCCGCCGACCTCGTTCGAGACGCAGGCGATCGTCACGTACTGCTCGATGATCGGCAGCGAGACCAGCTGGTCGTAGGTGAGGGTCGTTTCGCGGTCCACGAGCCCGTGGATCCGGAGCGACCAGGTCGCGACGTCGACCGATGGTGGCAGGAGCGCGGTATCGATCCGGTAGAAGCGATCGTTCGGAACGACGATCGGGCTCAGCCCGGCCGACGCCAGGTCCGGGGTGGCGATGTCGGCGCCGGCGGGCAGCGTCGCGGGCGTCCCAGCCGGCGGAAGGGCGCCCGCCGGCGCGGGCGTTCGCGATCGCTCCAGCAGCCACCGGCCCGCGACCCCCGCCACGATCGAGCCGGCGGCAAGGGCGCCACCGCGGACGAGGAGCCGGCGACGGGTCCAGTCCGGCATGCCGCCGCGTCCGATCGCCCTGGCTGATGCCTCGGCGGGCCCTCCCGGCCCGGCCGACGCGAGGAGCCAGCCCAGCGCCCACGACCCGACCACCGTCTCGCCCGCCGCGACGCCCGCCGCGAGGATCGCGACCGCTATCGGGTCGCGGAGCGAGGCGAGGAATCCGGCCGCCGCGAACGCCCCGATGACGGCCGTCGCCAGGCCCGGCCGGCGCACCGCCTGGACCCCGAGGATCGCCCCCACGGCGAGCGCGACGAGGAGGACGAAGACCTCGAGGGCGAGCTTGTCATTCGTGCCGAACAGGCCGACGACGAGGTCCTTCGCGCCCGGCGGCTGGTAGTCCACGATGACCTGCGCGATCGCCAGGAGCGGCGACGGCACGCCGGCGATGACGCCGGCGGCGAGCTCGCCGGCCGCGAGCGCCGCGCCGACCGCCACGACGCCGGCCAGGGCCGCGGCGGGGATGCGCGCGGCGGGCGTGAGCGCGGCGGGCGTGGACCCAGCGGGTGGCGGGGACGGTCTGGGACGGCGAGGCGCGGTCATCGGTCCGAGGCTAGGTCAGTCGTATGACGCGATGGCGACTCGCAGCAGCTCGACGAACCGCTCGCGATCGATGTCCATGCCGACCTCGGCGTTCGGCTCGCGACCGGTCACGTGGCGGAGGTCGACGACGGTCCGGCCACGGGTGAACTCGCCGCCGAGCTCCACGACGACGTTCGTCCGGACGGTCTGGACCAAGCTAGGATGGGCGAGGTGAGCCACCGCCACCGCATCGTGGATGGGACCGCCGTTCCAGCCGTAGACCCGGCGATGGAAGCCCTGGTAGAAGCCCAGGAGACCGGCCACGACCTTCGATGCCTCGCCACCGGCGGCCGCCATCGCTTCACGTTCGGCATCCCACAGGATCGCCCGGTGGGTGACGTCCAGGCCGATCATCGTCACCGGGATCCCCGATTGAAGGACGAGGTCCGCGGCCTCTGGGTCGGCCCAGACGTTGAACTCGGCCGACGGCGTGATGTTGCCCTCGCCCGCGGCGCCGCCCATGAAACAGACGTGGGCGATGCGGTCCCTGAGGTCCGGCCGCTCCCGGAGGAGCAGGCCGATGTTCGTCTGGGGCCCGGTCGGCACGAGCGTCAGCGGGCGGTCCGATCGCTCCAGCTGATCGGCGATGAACGCGACCGCGTCCATGGCGACCGGCTCGCTCACGGCGGGCGGTAGCGGCGGGCCCTCGAGGCCGCTCTCGCCGTGGACGTGCGGCGCGGTGTGGAGCGGGCCGCTGAGCGGGTGCGAGGCGCCCGCGGCGACGGGCACGTCGGGCCGGCGGGCCAGGGCGAGCGTCCGCAGCGCGTTCTCCGTCACGTGGGCGAGGGTCGCGTTGCCCCCGACGGTGGTGATCCCCCGGACCTCGAGCCCCGGCGAGGCCAGCGCGAGCAGGATCGCGACCATGTCGTCATGCCCAGGATCGCAGTCCAGGATGATCGGCAGCGGGGCCGTCTCGTTCGCCATCGGCGACGTGAGGATATGCCCGGTCGTCAGCGCGCGCGGTGGGGCTCGCCGAGCGCGGCGGCCACGTCGTCGAGCAGGCGCTGTCGATCCCGCGCCGCTTCGGTCGCGGTGGCAACGTCGACGACCCGGAACCGGACCTCGTCCCATGGCGCCAGCTGGCCGAGGATCGACAGGTCCGCGGCGATGACCACGGCCGCGATGGAGTAGCCGCCGGTCGTGCCGGCATCCGGCATCAGCACCAGCGGCTGGCCCGAGGGCGTGACCTGGATCGTGCCCGGGACGACGGCCTCGCTGGGCCGATCGGCGGTTCCGCCGTCCGGCTGGCGTGGCAGCTCGGCGGTCCCGGGGACGGCAGCGGGAAGGAGCCGGAGGCCGCGACGATCGCTGTCGCCCGAGACGACCCACGCCCGGCCGGCGAGCCGCTCGCAGGCGACCCGGCCGGGCTCGCCGCCAGCGACCGCAAGGATCCGGATCCGCTGGGCGGGTGACGGAAGCGGGAGGCCGGCAGGCAGCCGGGCCGGCGGCCGTGCCAGCGCCGTCGTCGCGACCGACACCACGTCGCCGGCCCGGAGCGGACGCCCATCGAGGCCGCCGAACGCGCCGACGAGCGATGTGCTTCGCGAGCCCAGGACCTCGGGGACGTCGACCCCGCCCGGGATCGCGAGGTAGGCCCGGCAGCCGAGGCCGTCGGTCGTCCGACCCTCGAAGGTGAGCTCGTCTCCGGCCTGGAGCACGTGACTCCGGCCGGGGTCGAGACGGCGTCGCGGCGCCCCGGTTCCGCGGTGCGGCCCGACCACGGCCCCGAGGTCCGCGCCTCCGAGACCGACCGTCGTCTCCTCGCCGGCCCGGACCCGGAGGCCGCCGACTGTCACCTCGAGACCCGCGGCGCCGGCGGGATTGCCGGCGAGCGCATTCGCGACCGCGAGCCCGAGCCCATCGGCGGCGCCCGATCGCGGGACGCCCTCGTGGACGTGGCCCGGACGGCCGAGATCCTGGACCGTCGTCAGGAGGCCACCGTCG
>JACQEG010000157.1 GCA_016200665.1 Chloroflexota bacterium
ATGACGATCAGGACGGCGAGGGTGTCCATCATCGGGGATGGTACTCCCCGCGTCGGGCCGCACCCCGCCCGTGACGGGCTATCGTGCCCGGGTGCCCGACGCCGGCCCGCTCCTCGTCTTCGGCCCGCGCTCGACGACGTATGACTTCGGGCCGGAGCATCCGCTGACGCCACGCCGGTTCGGGCCCGGCATCGAGCTCCTCCGGTCGGTCGGGGCGGAGCCGCGCCTCGCGCCCGAGCCCGCGGCCGACGACGAGCTGGCGTGGGTCCACGAGCCCGCCTACATCGAGACCGTGCGGGCCTTCTCGCGAAAGCCCTTCGCGGCGTCGCGCGCCGGGATCGGACCCGGCGACACGCCCGCCTTTGCCGGGATGCACGAAGCGTCGGCGGCGGTGGCCGGCGGGTCGCTCCGGGCAATGGAGGCCGTCCTCCGGGGCGACGTCGAGCACGCCTTCCATCCCGGCGGCGGGCTGCATCACGCGATGCCGGCGCGGGCCTCGGGCTTTTGCGTCTACAACGACCCGGCACTTGCCATCGCTCGGGCCCGGCGCGACGGCCTGCGGGTCCTGTACGTCGATCTGGACGTCCACCACGGCGACGGCGTCCAGGCCATCCACTGGAACGACCCCGGCGTCGTGACCCTGTCGATCCACGAGACGGGCCGATCCCTCTTCCCGGGCACGGGCTTCATCGACGAGCTCGGCGGGCCCGATGCGCGGGGCTCCAAGGTCAACGTCCCGCTCGATCCCGGCACGGGCGAGCGGGGCTGGCTGGCGGCACTGGAGCGGGTGCTCCCGGTGCTGGCGGAGGACCACCGGCCCGAGGTCGTCGTCTCGCAGCACGGCAGTGACGGTCACGCCTGGGATCCGCTCGCGCACCTCCGGCTGACGACGACCGCGATGGGCGCAGCCGCCCGCCTCGTGGACTCGGTCGCGCACCGCTGGGCGGGCGGCCGCTGGCTCGCCACGGGCGGCGGTGGCTACGACGCCTACCGGGTCGTGCCCCGCGTCTGGTCGCTGGTGTGGCTGGCCGGCGCCCATCGCGAGGCCCCGCCGGAGATCCCGGCCGCGTGGCGGGAGCACTGGGCTGCCGCCGCGGATCACCACGGCCAGGCCCCGATCCCGGAGCGCTTCGTGGACGAACCAAACGCCGGCCGGCCGTTCGGCTCCCTCGACGACACCCTGGATCGTCGGGCCCTCGAGGTCGCCGAAGCGGCCCTTGAAGCCCGGGCGCGGGCCATCCGGAACTGAGGTCGGGCTGCGGACAGAGAGCGACCGCCCGGGTGGGAGGCCCCGGGCGGTCGAGGAGCGGCGGGGGATCGGCTCGGTGCGAGACCGATCCCGGGGGGTGAGCGGGAGGATTCTCAGCTCGTGGCGGCCTGGGGCGCAGTGGCCGGCGCGGGCGCGTCGGCGGTTCGATGCCACGGGACGCCGAGCATCGGGAGGAGGTACCGGTCGAAGCCGACGTAGCCGGCGACGCGCCAGCCGAGGATGAGGCCGACCGCGAGGGTGAACATGACGGGGTTCGTCGAGGCCGAGCCGGCGAGCAGGAACGACATGTTCATCAGCGCGCCGAAGAAGGCAGCGAAGCCGGTGAGGAAGCCGAGGATCAGGCCGAGCCCGACCGCGATCTCACCGAAGACGATGAGGTAGGAGAACCACTGGTAGGCATGGTTGTCGAGGAGGAGCTGGATGAAGCCGCGGTACCACTCGTAGGAGATCGGCGGCCGGCCGGTCTCCGGCACGGCGGCGGCGGCGGTCCAGAAGCCCTTGAGCGCGGTGCCGCCATCGAGCCAGCCGGCGCTCTGGAACTTGTGGAGCCCGGCCTCCAGCCACTGGGCGCCGACGAACAGTCGAATCGGCAGCCAGAGCAGCCCGGCACGGGAGTTGGAGAACAGGTATCGGGTGAACGCCGGACCCTCGACCTCGACCGTCTGGGCCGCGGGCGACGTGCGGTCCGTGAACAGGGCCAGGACGACGACGATCGAGAGCACCCAGAACACGACCGCCGCGATGGTCGAGGCATCCTTGCTCGGCTCGAGCGCGGCCATGCCGAGCACGTCGTACGGGAACATGATGTAGAGCACGGCCGCCGCGGCAATGACCGCGAGCGGCGTGACGTAACGGCGAAGCGTGGACATCGCTTTGCCTGATCCCTTCTCTGGTGTGCGGGCCCTCCAGCCGGGCCGCGGCACGGGACGCTGCTGTCGGCTGGTTCGAGGTCAACGATGGCGTATGCCCTTGGTCACACCCACGGTGCAAATGGCCCGTCCTCGGGGGCCACGTCTCCTGCCACTCGGGCCGAGTGGCCCGGCCAGCGTAGTCCGTGCGGCTCCCGCCGCATGAGAACATGCGTTCTGTTCGAGCGGGAGCAGGTAGACTTCGGGGTCACGTGACGACGACGATGAAGCCCAACCGCGCCGGCGTGCCGGGGCATATGTCCAACGGCCCGGCATCGCCCCTGGCGCCCTTCTCGGCGCCGGTCCGGGCGTGGTTCGAGAGCGCCTTCGAGACCCCGACGCCGGCCCAGGTGGGGGGTTGGGCGGCGATCGCCGCCGGCCACCACACGCTGATCCATGCCCCCACCGGCAGCGGCAAGACCCTCGCCGCGTTCCTGTGGTGCCTCGACCGGCTCGCCCGCGACCCCTCGCCGCAGCCGACGCGGGTCGCGCCCGGGACCGTCCGGATCCTGTACGTCTCGCCGCTGAAGGCGCTGACCTACGACGTCGAGCGCAACCTCCGGGCGCCCCTCCACGGGATCGGGCTGGCGGCCCAGCGGCTGGGCGAGGCGGCGCCCCGGATCACGATCGCCAGCCGGACCGGCGACACGCCCCAGGAGGCCCGCCGGGAGCTGACCCGCCGTCCGCCCGACATCCTCGTCACGACCCCCGAGAGCCTGTACCTGCTCCTCACCAGCGCCGCCCGCGAGACGCTCCGCGGGGTCGAGACGGTCGTCATCGACGAGGTCCACGCGATCGCCGGCACGAAGCGCGGCGCGCACCTGGCGCTGTCGCTCGAGCGCCTGGAGCAGCTCCGGCCGGCCGGGGCACCGCGGCTCCAGCGGATCGGCCTGTCGGCGACGCAGCGGCCGCTCGAGACGATCGCTCGCTACCTCGGGGGCGTCGGGGCCGGTCGTGACGTCCGGATCGTGGATGCCGGCTCGCGCAAGGCGCTCGACCTCCAGGTCGTCGTGCCGGTCGAGGACATGGCCAACCTGGGCGAGGTCCTGCCGCCGGAGCAACAGCCGAGCGGTCCGGTCGGCGGCCGCGGCGACCTTCGAACGAGCATCTGGCCGGCGATCCAGCCGAGGCTCCTCGAGCTCATCCGGGCCCACCACAGCACGATCGTCTTCACGAACAGCCGGCGGCTGGCCGAGCGGCTCGCCCAGCGGCTCAACGAGCTCGCCGGCGAGGAGCTCGTCCTGGCCCACCACGGCAGCATCGCCCGGGAGCAGCGCCTCCGGATCGAGGAGGACCTCAAGGCCGGGCGGATCCCGGCGATCGTGGCGACGTCCTCGCTCGAGCTCGGGATCGACATGGGCGCGGTCGATCTCGTCGTCCTCGTCGAGTCGCCGCCGAGCGTCGCCTCGGGGCTGCAGCGCGTCGGGCGCGCGGGTCACCACGTGGGCGAGCCATCGAAGGGCGTCGTCTTCCCGAAGTTCCGGGGCGACCTGCTCGAGGCGGCCGTCGTCACCGCGCGGATGCACGAGGGCGCGATCGAGACGACGACCCTGCCCCGGAACCCCCTCGACGTCCTTGCCCAGCAGATCGTCGCGATGGCGGTCATGGATCGCTGGACCGTCACCGAGCTCCTGGCGACCGTCACCCGCGCGGCGCCGTTCGAGACGCTGTCGCGTGACGCGATGGAGGCGGTCCTCGGGATGCTCGCCGGGGCGTATCCATCGGACGAGTTCGCCGAGCTGAAGGCCCGCCTGACCTGGGATCGGGTGACCGACGTGGTCGAGGGTCGCCGCGATGCCCGCGTCGTGGCGGTCACATCCGGCGGCACGATCCCGGACCGCGGCCTCTTCGGCGTCTTCCTCGCCGGCGAGCCCGGGACCCCGGGCCGGCGGGTCGGCGAGCTCGACGAGGAGATGGTCTACGAGCTCCGAGCCGGGATGCACGGCGACGTGGTGGTCCTCGGCGCGAGCAGCTGGCGGGTGCTCGACATCACCCCGGACCGGGTCATCGTGGAGCCTGCCCCCGGCGTGCCCGGCAAGCTGCCATTCTGGAAGGGCGACACCGTCGGACGACCGGTCGAGCTCGGGCGGGCCATCGGGGCGTTCAGCCGCGAGGCGGAAGCCGACCTGGCCCGTGGCGCTCGCGGCGCCGAAGCCCTGGAGCGCCGCCTCGCCGCCGCCGACCTCGATGAGCTCGCCGCCCGGAACGTCGTCGCCTACCTGGACGACGAGCGCTCGATCGCCGGCGCGCTCCCGACCGACCGCCGAATCGTCGTCGAGCGGTTCCGGGACGAGCTCGGCGACTGGCGGCTCGTCATCCTCAGCCCGTTCGGGGCCCGGGTCCACGCGCCGTGGAACCTGGCGATCCAGGCTCGCCTCCGGGATCGCCTCGGGATCGAGGCCCAGACGATCTGGTCGGACGACGGCATCGCGATCCGGCTGCCCGAGGGCGACGGCGACCAGGCCGGCCGGCTGGCCGAGATCGAGCGCCTGCTGTTCCCAGAATCCGAGGCGATCGAGGACATCGTCGTCGAGGCCGTCGGTGGCTCGGCCCTGTTCGCGTCGCGCTTCCGCGAGAACGCGGCCCGGGCCCTGCTCCTGCCGCGTCGTCGGCCCGGCGCGCGCACGCCGCTGTGGCAGCAGCGTCAGCGATCGGCCGATCTCCTGGCGGTCGCCTCGCGCTATGGCAGCTTCCCGATCCTCGTCGAGACGTACCGCGAGTGCCTCTCGGACGTCTTCGACCTGGCGGCCCTGCGGGAGCTCCTGGCCGGGGTGGAGCGGCGCGACATCGCCATCCATTCGGTCGAGACGGTCAAGGCCTCACCATTCGCCTCGTCGCTCCTGTTCGACTACGTCGCCCAGTACATGTACGAGGGCGACGCCCCGATCGCCGAGCGGCGCGCCGGCGCCCTTGCCCTCGACCGAGACCTGCTCCGGGAGCTGCTCGGCCAGGAGGAGCTCCGGGAGCTGCTCGACCCGGAGGCGCTGGCCGACCTCGAGCTGGCGCTCCAGGCGCTCGCCGAGGATCGCCGCGCGGACAGCGTCGACCACCTCCACGACCTGCTGCGCCGGCTCGGCGACCTGTCGACAGCCGAGGTCGAGGCACGAATCGAGCAGGGCGCACCAGGCGGTGAGTGGCTTGGCGGGCTCGAATCCACCCGCCGCGCGGTTCAGGTCCGGATCGCGGGCGACGAGCGCTGGATCGCGATCGAGGACGTTGCCCGGTACCGGGACGGCGTCGGCGTCTCCACGCCCGCCGGCGTGCCCGAGGCCTTCCTCGCCCCCGTGGAAGGCGCCCTCGACGGCCTGCTTGCCCGCTGGGCACGGACCCACGGGCCGTTCCTCGCGCCGGAGCCGGCGCGCCGCTGGGGCATGCCGATCGGCGTCGTGGAGGACGCCCTGGAGCGCCTCGGCCGGGCCGGGACGCTCGTCCGTGGCGAGTTCCGGCCCGGGGGCTCCGAGCGGGAGTGGTGCGACCCCGAGGTCCTGCGACAGCTCCGCCGCCGCTCGCTGGCGCGGCTCCGCCGGGAGGTCGAGCCGGTCACGCCGGAGGCGCTCGGCCGGTTCCTGCCGGCGTGGCAGGGCGTGGAGCCGATCGCCGTGCCCGGCAGCATCCACGCGCCCGCACCGCCCCTCCGCGGAACTGCCGCGCTGGAGCGAGTGGCAGAGGTCGTGGACCAGCTCGCCGGCGTGCCGATCCCGGCCTCCGTCCTGGAGCGCGACGTCCTGCCCGCGCGGGTGCCCGGCTACCAGCCCCGGCTGCTCGACGAGCTCGGCTCGCTCGGCGAGGTGGCGTGGGTCGGGCGGGGGAGCCTCGGTCGGGACGACGGCCGGATCCTGCTGTATCGGCCGGGTCGCGAGGCGATCCTGCCGGCGGGACCGGCGGCCGAGGTGGAGCGGCCCGCGGGCCCGCGCCACGAGGCGATCCGAGCCCACCTCGCGGCCCGGGGCGCCTCCTTCTACCGGGCGGTCCACGGTGCTGCGGGCGGCGGCCCCGACCGCGAGGTCCTCGACGCGCTGTGGGACCTCGTGTGGGCCGGCGAGGTCACGAACGACACGTTCGCCCCGCTCCGGGCGCTGCGCTGGAAGCGGCCGGCCCGCCCCGGTTCCGCGGCCCGCCTCCCGCGGGCCGGCCGCCTGACCGCCCTCGGGCCGCCGGAGGCGGCGGGCCGCTGGTCGCTCGTCGAGCCGTCCGGCGCCTCGCCCACGGAGCGGCTCCACGCCACCGCGCTCGGGATGCTGGATCGGCACGGCGTCGTCGTCCGGGAGGCCGTGATGGCGGAGGGCCACGACGGCGGCTTCGCCGGGGTCTATCCGGTGCTTCGCGCGCTCGAGGAGGCGGGCCGCATCCGGCGCGGCTACTTCATCGAGGGCCTCGGCGCGGCGCAATTCGCGCTGTCGGGTGCGATCGAGCGGTTGCGCGGACTGCGTGACGCGCCGTCCGCCATCGGCGATCCTGCCACCGTGCACGTCCTCGCCGCCGCCGACCCGGCCAACCCCTACGGCGCCGCGCTCCCGTGGCCGCGTCGCGGCGACGACGACCGCCGCCCGCTCCAGCGGGCCGCCGGGGCCCAGGTCGTCCTCGTCGACGGGGTCGCGGCGCTGTACCTGGATCGTGGCGGCCGCTCGCTGCAGGCGTTGCCGGCCTTCGACGACCCGGGCGTGGCGGCGACCTCCATCGCGGCCCTGCGCACGACGCTCGCACGAGACGGCCGAGAGCGTCATGATCGCGAACTCGTGATCACTCGCATCGACGGCCAGCCCGTCGCCGACTCGCCGTTCCGTCTCGTGCTGCTCGGCGCCGGGTTCGTGCCCGGCTACCGCGGCCTCGTCCTGCGCTGAGGGGACCGATGCCCGAAGGCGACAGCCTCGCCCGGATCGCGGTCGCGCTCCGGCCGCACCTTGCCGGCCGGACGGTCACGAGCGCCCGTGCCCGCCTGCCCGGCCCGGTCATCTCGAAGGTCGTCGGCCAGCGCATCTCGGCGGTCGACACCGCCGGCAAGAACCTGCTCATCCGGTTCGACGGCGGCCTCGAGCTCCGGACCCACCTCGGCCTCCACGGCAGCTGGCATCGCTACCGGCCCGGCGAGGCCTGGCGCCGGCCGATGTCGCGGGCCTCGCTCGTCCTCGAGGTCCCGGGCGCGGTCGCGGTCTGCTTCGACGCCCCGGTCGTCGAGCTCTTCGAGACTCTGACGGAGCCCGTCCACCCGACGCTCTCGACGCTCGGCCCGGACCTGCTCGCGGACGACCTCGACGTCGACGCTGCCGTGGCCCGCTTCCACGATCCGTCGCAGGCGAGGCGCGAGATCGGCGACGTCCTGCTCGACCAGCGCGTCGTGGCCGGGCTGGGCAACGTCTACAAGAGCGAGGTCCTGTTCCTGGAGGGCATCGATCCGTTCGCCCCGGTCGGCAAGCTGTCGGCGGCCCAGCTGCGGGCGATCGTCGAGCGGGCCCGCGAGCTCATGCGCTTCAACGCCCGGCCCGGCGCGGCCGCCGGCCGCGTCACGACGACGGATCCCCGAACCGGCGCCCGCCTCGCCCCGACCCAGCTGTGGGTCTATCGCCGCGCCGGCCGGCCGTGCCACCGCTGCGGAACGCTCATCAAGTCGGCGCCGCAGGGCACCGAGGTGCCGCGCACGACGTACTGGTGTCCCAGGGACCAGCCCCCGCCGCGCTGATGTGCGAGCACTACGTCGCCCGCGCGGCGACGCCGTTCCGGATCGACGACCTGTGGGACTTCACCGCGAAGCTCGAGCAGTTCGGGATCGCCGGCTTCGGCTGGGGCGCGTCGTGGCTGGCCGGGGACGGGCAGTTGCGCTCGTACCGCGACATCGGATCCTTCGTCGCGGACGCGTCCGGCCGCGAGACCGTGGGTCGCGAGACGACGAGCGCACTCCTCGTCCACCTTCGGCGACCATCGCGGCTGTCGACGCTCGGCCTGCCGGACACGCAGCCCTTCGACGATCCCGCGGGCCGATACGCCTTCAGCCACAACGGCGACCTCCTGCTCCACCGCGACTGGCGTGACCGGTATCGAGCCGCGGGCCGAATCCGGGGCAAGGCGGACACCGAGGTCGGCGCCCGGTGGCTCGAGGACGAGTGGCATGCCGGCGAACCGGTGCCGCACCTGCTCGCGGCCCTCCACGACACGTTCGGCGGCCACGCCAACCTCGCGGTCGTGACCCCCGCTGGCGAGGTCCATCACTACGCCGGGAACAACGAGAACCCGGTCTTCACCTTCCGGCTCGGCGAGATCGGCCTCGCTGCCACCGGCATCTACTCGCTCGACCGCTCGCTGTTCCGGTTCGTCGCCCCGGCCGCCACGGACCGCGCGCTCGTGCCGCTCCGGACGACGGCGAGCCTCGCCCCGAACGGCTCGCCGATCTCCCACCGGCCCGCGACGAGGCAGCTCGCGACATCGGCTTGACTTCGGGCCCGGCGCGGCGCAGCGTCCCCGCCGAGGGCGGGGGCTGACGGGTCGGAGGGAGGCTCGGGTGGCCGAGGTTGGGGCGGTCCTGCCGGGCGTCGCGCCCACGGAAGGCGACTGGTCGGACGAGGACGCTGCGCGCCCGACGATCCCGCTGCCCCTGCGACAGCTCTTCCAGATCTCGCTCTACTGGCTCGGCATCAACGCGATCATGGGCGGGATCAACGTCGCCATCGTCGAGCGGGTCTCGGTGTGGTTCCCGGCCGACAAGGGCTTCTACATCACCCTCCAGGGCTTCCTGATCCTCGCCGTCAACATCATCGTCCAGCCGACGGTCGGGATGATCAGCGACTACACGAAGAGCCGCTGGGGCCGGCGCAAGCCATACATCGCCATCGGGGCGACGCTCGACGTCGTCTTCATCGTCGGCCTGGCCACGTCCAACACGTACGTCGTGCTGGTCGCGTTCCTCGCGCTGCTCCAGTTCAGCTCGAACTTCGCCCAGGGGCCGTTCCAGGGCTACGTGCCGGACCTCGTGCCGGAGAAGCAGGTCGGGCTCGCGAGCGCGATGGTCGGGGCGATGCAGACCGTCGGCTTCATCGTCGGCGGGATCGTCGTGTCGGTCGCCTACATCCTGCCGGCCGGGCCCGACGGCCACAGCGACTTCACGATCCCCACGATCGTCCTCGGCCTGATCGAGTTCGCGACCGCGATGGGCACGGTGCTGTGGGTCCGGGAAGGGGGCGCAGCGCGCGAGCGGCACGGCCGGTCTTGGTTCGAGATCGCGAAGTCGGCGTGGGCGACCGACATCCTGCGCGAGCGCAGCTTCGTCTTCCTCGTGCTCTCCCGGCTGATGTTCTTCGCCGGGATGAACGCGCTGCTCGGCTGGTTCATCGTGTTCTTCAACCAGACCCTCAAGCTGACGCCCGATGACAAGGCCCTGCTCGTCCCGTTGACCCAGGTCGTGGTCGCGCTGGTGACGATCGTCTCGACGTTCCCGTCGGCCCGGATCTCGGATCGCGTCGGGCGCAAGCCCGTGATCTACGTCGCGTGCCTCGTCGGCGGGCTCGGTCTCGTCGTCGTCTCGATCGCGCCGGCCTATCCGGTGTTCCTGCTCGGGGCGATGCTCCTCGGCTCGGCGTCCGGGACGTTTCTCGCCGTCGATTGGGCCCTGATGACCGACATCATCCCGAAGGCCGCCTCGGGCCGGTACATGGGCATCAGCAACATCGCGGTGGCGGCGGCCGGGCAGGTCGCCAGCATCCTCGTCGGCCCGCTCATCGACATCGTCGGCCAGCACAGGCTGGAGCTGCCCGAAGGTCCTCGGGTCGCCGAGGCCGCTGCGGTGGCGTTCTTCGTGCTGGCGGCCGTGTTCCTGCGCCGGGTCGATCCGCGGAAGCGCGAGGATCGAATGGCGGCGGAGGCAAGCGTCAGAGCAGCGACGGTGGCGCCTGCCGAGGCCTGAGGGGACCCTCGTCGAGCGTTGGGTCCGGCGGGTGCCGTATCCTCCTCGGCCAATGAGTCCCGACACCGGCACCGTCATCGTCATCGGCGGCGCCGAGGACAAGGTTCGTGACCGCGTGATCCTGAACCGGTTCCTCGCCCTCGCCGGCGGGCCGGACGCCAGGGTCGCCGTCATCTCCACGGCCTCATCGCTCGGGCCCCTCGCTGCCGAGCGCTACCGGGCGGTGTTCGCCGGGCTCGGCTGCCGGCGCGTCCGGCCGATCCACGCCACGACTCGGGCCGAGGCCAGCGACCCGGCCTTCGCGCGGGCGCTTCGCGACGCCACGGGCGTCTTCCTGACCGGCGGCAACCAGCTGCGGCTGTCGGCGACGATCGGCGGGACGAGGCTCGCCCAGGCGATCGTCGACCGACACCTCGCCGGGGCGGTCGTGGCCGGGACGTCCGCGGGCGCGAGCGCGATGTCGAGCCACATGATCGCGTTCGGGGCTGCCGGCGGCACCCCGAAGCACCGGATGGCGGCGATGGCCGCCGGGCTTGGGCTGCTGCCGAGCGTCATCGTCGACCAGCACTTCCAGCAGCGGAACCGGCTGGGCCGGCTGCTCTCGATCATTGCCCAGAACCCGAGCCTGCTCGGGCTCGGGGTCGACGAGGACACTGCCGGCGTCGTCACGCCGGACGGGATCCTCGAGGTCATCGGCCGTGGCAGCGTCACGATCGTCGACGGATCCGCCGCGGAGACCGATGCCTGGGAGATCCGGGGCCACCGGCCGCTGATGATCAGCGGCGTCGTGCTCCACGCCCTGCCGGCGGGCTACCGCTTCGACCTCCGGCGGCGCTCGAGGGTCAGGGGCGCCGCGCTCGTCGCGCTCCAGGGCGTCGAGGCCGCCGCCTCCACCTGATGGCCACGGCCGCGGCTCCCGGTCCGAAGCCCGCGGCACCGCGTCGCACCGCGAGGACGCCCGGCACTCGGTCACCTCGGCCGCGGCCGCTGCCGGAGCTGCGAATCCTCGAGACCCGGACGCTCCGGGGCCCCAACTACTGGTCGCGCAGCCCCTCGATCCGGATGCTCGTCGACCTCGGGGTCCTGGAGCAGTTCCCATCGAATGCGATCCCGGGCTTCGTCGACGGGCTCGTCCGGCTCGTACCGAGCCTGGAGGATCACGCCTGCTCGCTGAACCGCCGCGGTGGCTTCGTGACGAGGCTGAAGGACGGCACGTGGGCCGGCCACGTCGCCGAGCACGTCGCGCTCGAGCTCCAGAACCTCGCGGGCACGCCGGTGCGCGCCGGCAAGACCCGCGGCGCGGGCCACGAGGGCCGCTACAACGTCATCTACGAGTTCCGCGAGGAGGCGGTCGGGCTCGAGGCCGGCCGGATGGCGGTCCGGCTCGTCAACCACCTCGTCGCGCCGAAGGACCCCGAGCAGGCCTTCGACTTCGGCGCGGAGCTGGAGCACCTCATCCGCCTCGCCGAGCGGCAGGCCTTCGGGCCGTCGACCCAGGCGATCCTCGACGAGGCCGCCTCGCGCGACATTCCGTTCATCCGGCTCGACCGGCACTCCCTCGTCCAGCTCGGCCAGGGCGTCTATCAGCAGCGGATCCGCGCGACGATGACCTCGCGAACCTCGGGCATCGCCATCGACGTCGCCTCGGACAAGAACCTCACCAATCGGCTGCTCGATGCGGCCGGGCTGCCCGTCCCCAGGTCCGAGGTCGTCGCGACCGAGGACGGCGCGGTCGATGCCGCGAAGGCGATCGGCTACCCGTGTGTCGTGAAGCCCCTCGACGGCAACCACGGCCGCGGCGTCAACCTCGACCTGCGTTCCGAGGCCGCCGTCCGGCGAGCCTGGCCCGTCGCCCTCGGCGAATCGCGTTCCCGTGACGTCGTCGTCGAGAGCTACATCACCGGCAATGACTACCGCTGCCTCGTCATCGGCGGCAAGGTCGCGGCGATCGCCGAGCGCGTGCCGGCGAGCGTCGTCGGCGACGGCCGCCACACGGTCGCCCAGCTCGTGGATCGGACGAACGCCGATCCGCGCCGCGGCATCGGCCACGAGAAGGTCCTGACCCGGATCGCGATCAACGACGCCGCGATCGAGCTCGTCCGGGCCCAGGGCCTCGAGCTGAACGCCATCCCCGGGAAGGGGCAGCGCGTCAAGCTCGCCCTGACCGGCAACATGTCGACCGGTGGCACCTCGATCGACCGGACGATGGAGGCCCACCCGGACAACGTCGAGATCGCCGAGATGGCGGCGCGGGTCGTGGGCCTCGACGTCGCCGGCATCGACTTCATCTGCCCTGACATCACGGTCCCGGTGCGCGAGACCGGCGGGGCGATCGTCGAGGTCAACGCCGCGCCCGGCTTCCGGATGCACACCCATCCGACCGAGGGCGAGCCGCAGTATGTCGCGAAGCCCGTCATCGACCTGCTGTTCCCGCCCGGCGCGCCGGCCCGGATCCCGATCCTCGGCGTGACCGGCACGAACGGCAAGACGACGACCGTCCGGATGATCGCCCACGTCCTGAAGCTCATGGGCCGGCGGGTCGGGATGACCTCGACCGACGGCATCGTCGTCGACGGCCGGATGATCAAGCGCGGCGACATGTCCGGGCCGCGCTCGGCGCGGATGATCCTCCAGAACCCGACCGTCGACACCGCGGTCTTCGAGGTCGCCCGAGGCGGGATCCTGCGCGAGGGCCTGGGCTTCGACCGGGCCGACGTCGCGGTCGTCACGAACGTCACGGCCGACCACCTCGGGCTGGCCGGGATCGAGACGCTCCGCCAGCTGTCGGACGTCAAGGGCGTGCTCGTCGAGGCCGTGCCGCGGACCGGCACGGCGGTCCTGAACGCCGACGATCCGTACGTCGCCCGGATGGCCGCTCGCTGCGACGGCGCCGTCATCTACTTCTCGATGGCAACCGAGAAGGGCGAGGACGGCTTCGATCGGGTCGACGGTCACTGCGGCCGCGGCGGCGCCGCCTTCGTCGTCCGCTCGACGGCCGAGGGCGACCAGATCGTCCTGCGCCACGGCCCCCGGACGATGCCGGTCCTCTACACCCACCTCATTCCGGCGACGTTCGGCGGCAAGGCCCGGATGAACGTCGCCAACGCGCTCGCTGCCGCCGCCGGCGCGTGGGGCGCGGGCGCGCACCTCCACGACATCCGGCAGGGCCTCCGGACGTTCACGACGTCATTCTTCCAGGCCCCCGGCCGGCTCAACTACGTCGAGGTCGACGGCGTCCGCGCCGTCATCGACTACTGCCACAACGTCGACGGCATGCGGAACCTGGCCGACTTCGTCAACAAGCTCATGGCCGACGGTCACGGTGGCGGCCGGACCCGGCGGGCGATCGGGGTCATCGGCATGCCGGGCGATCGCCGCGACGAGGACATGCGCGCCTACGGCGCCCTGGCCGCGACCGCGTTCGACGAGGTCATCGTCCGCGAGGACAAGAACCTCCGGGGGCGAGCGCCGGGCGAGTCGGCGGCGCACGTCGTCGAGGGCCTCCGCCACGACCGCGGCAGCGGCGGAGTCGCCACCGCCCACGGGATCCCGGCCGCGGCCAGCCCCGATCACGGCGTGAAGGTCGACAAGGTGCTCGACGAGCTGACCGCCGTCCGGACGGCGCTTCGCCGGGCGAACCCGGGCGATCTCGTCGTCATGTGCGTCGACGACGCGATCTCGGTGTACCGCGAGACGATGGCCCTCGCCGGCGGGGGCGACACCGGCGGCACGGCGTTCGCCGACCCCGGTGAGCTCGAGGCGCCGGAGGGCTGACTCGGCCGGCCCGGCTCCTTGTGCCTCGGGCTACTGCCCGATGCGAAGGTTCTTGCTCACCTCGCGGGTGATCAGCCAGATCTCGAGGGCAGAGATCACGACGAGGGCGATGCCGATCCACATCTCCATGGCCCGATGTCCTCCTGCGGTGTGAGGCGCTCGCCACCGCGGCGCTCGCCGGCATGATGCACTCCGGCGATCAGTCGATGAGCGCCGCCAGCGCAGCCGCCGACGTCACCGGCGCGAACCCACGAGCGGCGAGGATCGCGAACAGCTCGTCGCGCTCCGCATGGCACAGGACCACCAGCACCTCCGGTCCGCCCGGCTCGCGATCGAGCTCACCGGCGAGGGCCGCGGCCTCCGTCTCGTAGACGGGCATCGGCACGCGCCAGCCCCCGTCGAGCGCGCCGATCCGCAGCTCCGCGAGGACCGATTCGCGGCTCCGGCCGCGCAGGTACTTGATCGTCTCCTTGAACGTGAGCCGGTCGACGCGCTGGCCCGCGATCCGACCGATGCCCCGCAGCGTGTCCTCGGGCCGGTCGCCGGCAGTGCCGATGACCGCCGCCACCCGGGCTCGGCGCGACGGCTCGCTGCCCCAACCCCCGCGGGCGATCGCGTCGGCCACGTCGAGGACGGCGTTGAGGCCGGCCTCGTTGTGGGCGAAGTCGACGATGACCACCCGATCCTCGTTCCGGAAGACGTTGAGCCGCCCGGGCGACGAGCCGGCGCTCGCGTCGAAGTCCATGAGGCCGCGGCGAACGTCCTCGATGGAGGCGCCCATCGCCCGGGCGCCGGCGGCCGCCGCGAGGGCGTTTGCGACGTTGTGGCGGGCCACGCCGCCGAACGCGATCGGGATGTCCCGCACGGCGGCGATCGGATGCCAGGCCGTCCCATCGGCCTCGCCGGCGACGCCGTCGCGGACGAGATAGGCGCGGCCGCCGGTGGCGAGGTGACGCGCAACGAGCCGGGACCGGTCGCCATGGAGCGTGAAGAACGCGACGTGCGCCTTGACGGACCGCGCGATCGCGGCCACGTGGCGGTCATCGGCGTTGAGCACGGCCCAGCCGTCGGGCTTCGTGACCCGCGCGATCGTGGCCTTGACCTCGGCCAGCTCGGGCAGCGTGTGGATCCCCTGGAGGTCCATGTGATCGGAGGACACGTTCGTCAGGACGCTGGCCTCGTTCGCCTCATAGCCCATGCCCCGCAGGAGCAGCCCGCCCCGGGCCGTCTCGAGGACCGCCACCTCGACCTCGGGCCGGTCGAAGACCGCCCGGGCGCCACCCGGCCCGGTCCAGTCGCCCTCTTCGGCCAGGACCTCGTCGACCAGGACGCCGTCCGAGGTCGTCGTCCCGACGTGCCGCCCGGCCAGCCGGAGGATCCGGGTGATGAGCCGCGTCGTCGTGCTCTTGCCGTTCGTGCCGCTGATCGAGATGACCGGGATCCGCCGATCCGCGTCGCGGACGAGGGCGGGCGCGCTCCCCGCCGACGCCCGGATCCGGCGCCGCCAGCGGGCCACGAGGCGCGACGCAGCCGGGGAGGCCACGACGCCGCGGCCCGGATCCACGCCGCGGCGCGCCAGGTCAAAGGCCGCCTCGGCGACCTGCTCGGCCCGCCGCGAGTGCCGCCAGCGCCACGTGACCACCCAGTGCCCGGGATCGGAGCCGCGGTGGACGGCGACCCGTGGCGACGCACCGACGTCGAGCCTTCCCAGTCGAATCGCCCAGCCCGCGGCGAACGCGACCGCCCTCGGCCAGTCGCGCCGCGGGACCCGCGCGCCCAGGTGGACCACCGCGGCGCGAGCCGGCTCGCGGTCACCCGACCAGCTCCGCCGCGGCCCGATCGCGATCTCGAGCTTGACCGCCGGCTCGAGCCGGTACACGTTCGGTCCGTCGAGGAGGCGGGTCTCGATCTGGCGCACGGTCGGGCGAGGATAGCAACCGGTTCCGGCCCCTAGACTGCGGCCGTGACCATCCCCGCGAACCCCACGACCGACGTGTCCGACACCGAGCTGCAGGTGCTGCGGAGGGCGATCGAGGCGAGCCTGCCGGCCTACCTCGCCGACCTCGAGCGGCTCTGCCGGATCGACTGCGGCTCGTACACGCCGGCCGGCGTCAACGAGGTCGCCGACTGGGTCGAGACGTTCTTCCGGGAGATCGGGGCATCGATCGACCGCCGGCCGGATCCCGAAGGGCGCCTTGGCGACACGGTCATCGCCACGATCGAGGGCCGGCCGGGGGCTGGTCCGCGGCTCCTGCTCATCGGCCACATGGACACCGTGTTCGAGCCCGGGACGGCGGCTGCCCGGCCGTTCGCGATCGACGAGCAGGGGATCGCCCGCGGCCCGGGTGTGACCGACATGAAGGGCGGCCTCCTCACCGGGCTCTACGCGATCCGGGAGGTCGTGGCCGCGGCCGGGGGCGTGGCGAGGGTCTCGGGCGCGTCGGCCGACCTGCCGTTCGAGCGGATCGTCTTCGTCGCCAACCCCGACGAGGAGATCGGCTCACCGTCGTCGACCCCGCACATCCGCCAGATCGCCGCGACGAGCGACGCGGCGTTCGTCCTCGAGTGCGCCCGCGCGAACGGCGACTTCGTCTCGGCCCGGAAGGGCATCTTCGACCTCCGCATCCGGATCCACGGTCGGGCGGCGCATGCCGGCGTCGAGCCCGAGAAGGGCCGCAGCGCAATCCTCGCCGGCGCCCGCCTCGTGGCCGCGATCCACGCCCTCAACGGCCGCTGGCCGGACGTGACCGCGAACGTCGGCGTGTTCAACGCCGGCACCCGCCCGAACATCGTGCCCGACCTCGCCGAGCTCCAGGTCGACGTCCGGGGCATGACGAGGGCCTCGCTCGAAGGTGCGCTCGGGGCCGTCCGCGAGATCGCCGCGAGCCACGGCGTGCCCGACGTCACGACGGAGATCGAGACGATGGCATCGTGGATGCCGATGGAGCAGCTCGAGCGATCGGACCGCCTCGCTGAGCACGCCGTCGCGCTCGGCCGGCGACTCGGGTTCGAGACGAAGGGCGCGGCGACCGGCGGTGCCTCCGATGCCAACACGACCTCCGGGATGGGCGTCCCGTCGATCGACGGCCTGGGTCCCATCGGTGGTCTCGATCATTCGCCGGCCGAGTATCTCGAGGTCGCCTCGGTCGTGCCGAGGACGACGCTCGTGGCGGCGCTCCTGCTCGCGGTCGCACGGGACCCGGTCGTGGCCGCGCGGCGTGCCACGCCCGCCGGCTGAGCCCGCGGTGCCCGAGCGCCGGACGATCTCGAGCGGCGGCCACTGGGAGGCGCGCTTCGGCTACAGCCGGGCGGTCATCGTGGGCGACCGCTGCTTCGTCTCGGGCTCGACCGACGCCGGGCCGGACGGCCATGCGCGCCACCCGGACGACCCCGCGGCCCAGGCACGCGCCGCGATCGCGGTCATCGAGGCCGCCCTCGCGACGGCGGGCTTCGGTCTCGCCGATGTCGTCCGCACGAGGATGTACATCACCGACCCGTCCTTCGGCGACGCCGTCGGCGAGATCCACGGCGAGGTGTTCGCCGATGTCCGGCCGGCCTCCGCGATGATCGTCATCCCGCGGCTGATCGAGCCGTCGCTGCTCGTCGAGATCGAGGCGGACGCCGTCCGGGGCTGAGCTGCGGCGAGGTGCGATCGCTAGGGCAGGGGAGCGACCCCGGCGGCGCGGAGGACCGCGATCAGGCCGGCTGCCACGATGAGCCCGATGAACAGGTTCCGCCGGATCGCGACGATCGCGATGCACACGCCGACCGCGAGCCACTCCCAGCCCAGGTGGAACGAGCCGTGGCGCGCGGCATCGATGGTCACGAGGGTGTTCACAGCGGCCAGCGAGGCGAGGACCGACGGGCCGACGAGCCGGAGGTAGAGCTGCACCCGGACCGGGAGCCGGTGCATCCCGGGCGCGAGGAGGGGCACCGCTCGCCACGGGTAGGTCGCGAGGCCCATGAGCAGGGCCAGCGGCACGAGCACGGTGCTCACGGCAGCGGCTCGCCGGGATCGCCCACCCCGGAGCCGTCACGCGGGCCCAGGTCCGCCGGCGAGCCCTGCTCGGCCATGAGGCCGCCGCGCTCCGTCCCGAACGCGATGAGCGACTCGCGCGGCACCCGCTCGACGGGCACCGCGACGGCCATGCCGACGAGCGGCCCGATGAGGCCGCCGGCGACGATCCCGGCCGCCGGATCCCAGGCCAGCGAGACGCCGACGCCGACGATCGCGCCGGTCAACGCCGCCACGAGCTCCCGCCGCCCGGCGATGAGGCCTACGGCGAGCCCACCCATGGCCGCCGGGAAGATGACGTCGAGCCCGAAGCGCGACGGCTCGGGGATGCTGCCGCCGACCGTCACGCCGACCAGCGTCGCGATGTTCCAGGGGATGAACGTGCTGCCGATCGCGGCCAGCCAGTAGCCCGGGACGTCGGCCCGGCCGATGCGCCGGAAGTGGGCGATCGTCAGCGCGAATGCCTCGTCGGTCAGGAGATGGGCCATCGCCGCCCGCAATGGCCTGGGCTTGTCGGCGAGATACGGCGCGAGGGCCGCTGCGTACAGGACGTGGCGCGCGTTGATGAAGGCCGTCAGGACGATGACGCCGAGCCACGAGAAGCCCCCCAGGACGTAGCCGACCGCGGCGAACTGCGAGGCACCGGCGAAGACCAGGACGCTCATCGCGCTGGCCTCGAGCGGCGAGAACCCGGCCGAGCGGGCGGCGAGCCCGTAGACGAACCCGAAGCCGCCCGCCGAGACGGCGATCCCGAGCGAGTCCATTGCCACTCGCCGCCGGCTGGCGGCGAGCTCGGCGGGTCCGGCCGTGGCCGGTACGTGGATCGAATAACCGGTGATGTCCGGCAAAGTGGTTACGAGCCTACCGGCCGCCGGGCG
Organism: Chloroflexota bacterium; assembly: GCA_016200665.1. Lineage (GTDB taxonomy): Bacteria > Chloroflexota > Limnocylindria > Limnocylindrales > CSP1-4 > UBA5189. The sequence goes on from JACQEG010000157.1 coordinate 18,737, forward strand.
AGGGCGTCAAGGCACGCCGCGGTGGCGGGGAGGATGCGGGACGGTGCCCGGCCCGGGATCGTGGCCGGGCCCGGGATCCGGACGGCGGCGCGGCCTAGCGGAGGAACGTCTTGCCGCAGGTCCCGTCGCAGACGACGTACAGGGCGTGGAGGTCGTGGGCGTAGCCGGCAGCATGGAGGAGGCCCCTGCAGCCCGGCGTCGGGCACTTCCACATCCACCAGCGGGGGTTCTCGTCGAGCGGCGTCGTCTCCGCGGCGAGCTTGTCTTTCAGGCCGTCGCGCGCCTCGACGACGGCGGCGACGGCCGCAGCTCGCTGCGATTCCGTTTCGCTCGAGTAGGGATAGCTCTGCCCGATGTTCGAGGTCACGGACACGCCTCCGGCGCGACTCGGCAGGAGAGATGGAGCACCGGTGACGGCTTCGTGTGAGCGCGGCGCGTCACCGGCGACCGGGAGTATCGCACAGGCACGCCACCCGTCCAGCCACCCAGTAGGCACCGGCGCTTACCAAACCGCCGGCAGGCCCGCGCTCCGGGGATCGGTGACCGCGGCCACGGATCCCTCCTGATCGGGAGCGGCCGGGCCTCCGCCGACGAGCTGGATCGCATGCTCGTGCCCGAGCCGGGCGTCGAACGGACCGGTTCGCGTCACGCGATGGCCCATCGCCTCGAGCGCCTCGAGGACCCCGGGCTCGAAGCGCGGCTCGGCCCGGACCTCGGTCGGGGGCGCGAAGTGTCGCTCCGGCTCGACGAACCACCGCGGCGCGGACACGGCCGTGCGGATGTCGACGCCGCCGTCCACCAGGGCGCTCACGAGCTGGGCATGGATCTGGGGCTGGGCGTCGCCGCCCATCGAGCCGGCGACGATCCACGGCCCGCCGCCCGTCCCGTCGCCGTCGCGGAAGAGCATGCCCGGCATGAGCGTATGGAGCGTCCGCTTGCCGGGCTCGAGCACGTTCGGGTGGTCGGGATCGAGCGAGAAGTAGGAGCCCCGGTTCTGGTAGTGGATCCCGGTCCCCGGGTCCACGACCCCGGAGCCGAAGCCCATGTAGTTCGACTCGATCAGGCTGACCGCGTTGCCCTCGCCATCGACGACCGCGAGGTAGATCGTCCCGCCGCCCGGCGGGTTCGTCGCGACCGGCGGGCTCGAGGCCCGCCGCCGGTCGATCCTGGCGGCAAGCTCCGCCGCATAGTCCTTGTCGACGAGCCGCTCGACCGGGACGTCGCGCGCCGCCGGGTCGGTCAGGAAGGCATCGCGATCCGCCATGGCCAGCTTCGCGGCCTCGATGCCGAGGTGGATCCAGGCGGGATCGGCGACGGTGCCGTCCGACGGAGGCTCGAAGCCCTCGAGGATGTTGAGCAGCTCGAGCGCCACGACGCCCGACGAGTTGGGCGGGTGGGTCGTCACCCGGACCCCTCGATAGGTCGTCGAGATCGGATCGGTCCACGTCGAGGTGTGGCTCCGGAAGTCCGCCACGTCGCAGGCCAGGCCCAGTCGCCGGAGCGTCGCCGACTGGCGGTCCGCGATGTCGCTGTCGTAGAAGGCGTCGAAACCCTCGTCGGCGAGCCGCCCGAGGGTGGCGGCGAGCGCCGGCAGCCGGATGACCTCCCCCGGTCGCCACGGCCGGCCGGCCGGCCGGTAGATCGAGAAGAACCCGGCGTCACGGCCGAGAGCCGCCTCGACGAGCGGTGCGGTTCGCTCGACCGAGTCGATGAACCCATCCCATGCCGGAAAGCCGTGGCTGGCAAGCTCGATTGCGGGCGCCAGGACGGTCTCGCGCGGCAGCCGGCCGAACCGCCGATGGGCGTCAGCCCAGCTGCGAACCGCTCCGGGGATCGCCACCGCCAGTGCGCCGCGGAGTGGCAGTGTCGCGTGGCCCATCGACCGGACGGCCTCGGCCGACATGCCCGCGGGGGCACGTCCGGAGCCGTTGAGGGCGAGCTGGGCCTGCCCGTCGGAATCCCAGATGAGCCAGAAGGCGTCGCCGCCGATCCCACAGGCGTTCGGCTCGACGACCCCGAGGACGGCGTTCGCCGCGATCGCGGCGTCGACCGCGTGGCCACCCGCCCGCAGGATGCCGAGCCCCGCCTCCGTGGCGAGGTGATGCGGCGCCACGACGGCTCCGTGCCGGCCCCGCGCCAGCGGAACCGGTCCGAGCGGCACCGCGCGGCTGGCGCGCTCCGGCATCAGGCGAGCCACGCCATCAGTCGAGCGTCTCGGCCTGGCCCGGGCCAAGGAAGTGCTCGTACCGCCGCAGCCGCGCCAGGGGCACGACGGCGATGAGGAGCAGCACGACCGACGCACCCAGGATCCCGTCGAAGCCCAGCGCGTTCGCGGCCACGCCACCGACCAATGAGCCGGTGATCTGCCCGAGCCCGAGGAAGACGCTGTACAGGCCCATGATCGCCCCGCGATCCTCGGGATAAGCCTCCGTGACGTCGGCGAGCAGGCCGATGGCCGCTGGCGTGGCGCCGGCCAGCACGAAGACCCCGAAGACGAGCGGGATCGCGAACACGAGTCGGGCGAGGATGGGGATGCCGGCGCTGTGGTTCAGCCCGAGTGCCCCGAAGACGAGGAGGATCCCGCCGCCGACCCCGTACAGGATGATCGTGGTCCGGCGGAGGTTCCTGAAGCGGTTGCCCCAGTAGATGAGGCCGGCGAAGAACAGGATCCCGCCGACGATCAGGCCGAGGCTGATCTGGGTGCCGTCGTAGCCGCCCATGAGGAGCTGGTCGGGGAACCGGGCATCCGGCTTCCTGATGAGCTGGAAGATCGTCTGGGTCGTGTACAGGCCGAGCACGGCGTTGATCGCGATCCACGTCGGGGCGAGCAGCCAGACGTGGCTGCCGCCCAGGATCCGCCGGTACCTGGCGAACTCGAAGCGTGGCCGCGATGGCGCCGTCGCCGGGTCGGGCCGGGCCTCCGCCATCGGGTCGACGCCCCAGCGATAGATCGCGAACGACACGACGTAGATCAGCGCATTGACGAGGAACGTCGCGGGGCCGAGGTGCAGCGTGTCCCACAGGAAGCCCGCCACGACGAAGCCGCCGAGGAGGCCGGTCAGGGTCGCGGCCTCGAAGCGGGCGGATGCCCGACCGCGCAGGCCCTCGTCGCTGGCGGTCGCGAAGGCGATGAAGCCAAGGATCGAGGGCACGCTCGATGCCGTCGCCGAACCCTCGAGCAGGCGCGTGCCGGCGATGACTGGCAGGCTCGTCGTGGCCCACGTGGCGAGGACCGCCACGATCCCGAAGATCGGCCCGAACTGCATGACCCGGTGGTGGCCCAGCCGGTCGGAGATGACGCCAAAGACCGGCGACAGGGTGAGCTCCGAGACGTAGAACAGCGCCGCGATGATGCTGAACGTGATCGGGCCCACCTCGTTGTTCGGCCCGAGCCCGAGGACGACGTCGACCATCCCGCGGTGGAGATGGAGGTCCCGCAGGTAGTACGTCAGGGCGAGGCCCGTCAGGCCGGTGCTGAAGCGCAGCGTGAACGTGCCGAAGAGGACGGCCCACAGCGAGCGGCTCACGTCGACAGGGTAGCCGCCGGGCGAGGCGTCCCACCGCCCGGGACCGCCGGCCAGCCGTTCAGTGGGCTGGCGCCCGCCTCTACAATCCGCCGCGAGGGAGGCGGTTCCGGCGCGCGCGGAACGGCGAGCGCGGGACCACGCAGGGAGGAGCGTCCGTGAGCCGCGTCGCCATCGTCACCGACTCCGCGTCGGACATGGATCCCGCTCGCGCCGCGGCGCTCGGGATCACCGTCGTGCCCCTCGAGGTGAGCTTCGGCGAGGAGCACTTCAAAGCCGGCATCGACATCTCGACCGAGCAGTTCTGGGCTCGGATGACCGCGCCCGAGGCGCCCTTCCCGAAGACCGCCGCCTCGAGCCCCGGCGACTTCCAGGCCGCCTACGGCCGGCTCTTCGCCGACGGTGCCGAGGCCATCGTCTCGATCCACGTCGCCAGCACCCTGTCCGGCACGATCAAGAGCGCCGAGATCGCGAGGGGCCTCGTGCCCGATCGCGAGATCCATGTCGTCGACTCGATGTCTGCGTCGATGGGCGAGGGCGTCCTCGCCGAGCTCGGCGTCGAGATGGCGAACCTCGGCGTCTCGGCCGAGGAGATCGCCCGGGTGCTCACCAAGCGCCGTGACGACATCGGCGTCTACCTCGCCCTCGACACGCTCGAGTACCTCAAGCGCGGCGGCCGGATCAGCGGCGCCCAGGCGGCGATCGGCACGCTGCTGTCGGTGAAGCCGATCATCAAGATCGCCGACGGCCTCGTCGAGACGGTCGATCGGGTCCGGACGAAGGGCAAGGCCCGCGAGCGGGTGCTCGAGCTCCTGTGCACCCGACCGATGGAGCGCCTCTCGGTCCTCCACACCACCAACGCCGGCGTCGAGGAGTTCGTGCCGGCCCTCGAGGCGCAGGTGCCGGGCGGCATCGATCCGTCGAAGGTCACGGTCGATCTCGTCGGGCCCTCGGTCGGACCGCACCTGGGCCCCGGCTGCGTGGGCGGGGTCGCGCTCTACCGGGCCTGATCTGCACGGCCTGACCTGCGGCCCGGGGCGGATGTGACCATCGGCCCGGGGAGGTTGCGAAAGGGTTGCGCTACGGTTGCGGCGTGGTGACGCCCGACCGCGAGGATTGGCGTGCCCAACCTATACTCGGAGCCCTCGTGCTCCCCACTGGCATCACGTCTCAGAGAGGAACCCCGCTTCATGACAAGTGAGCAGGCTGTCGCGCGCATCGATCCATGGGCCGTCGCGCAGCAGCAGTTCGACCTCGCCGCCGAGCGCCTGAACCTCGAGCAGGGCATGCGCCGCGTCCTTCGCGAGCCCCGCCGCGAGCTGACGGTCCACTTCCCCGTGAAGATGGACGACGGCTCGGTCAAGGTCTTCACCGGCTTCCGCGTCCAGCACAACCTCGGCCGCGGGCCCGCCAAGGGCGGCATCCGCTACCACCAGGACGTCAGCATCGAAGAGGTCAAGGCCCTCGCGATGTGGATGACCTGGAAGTGCGCGGTCGTCGGGATCCCGTACGGCGGCGGCAAGGGCGGCGTCATCGTCGACCCGAAGCAGCTGTCGAAGAAGGAGCTCGAAGGCCTCAGCCGGCGCTTCTTCACCGAGATCGAGGTCCTCGTCGGCCCCGAGCGCGACATCCCGGCCCCGGACGTCAACACGACTCCGCAGATCATGGCGTGGTTCATGGACACGTACTCCATGCACCAGGGCTACACGGTCCCCGGCGTCGTCACCGGCAAGCCGATCAGCCTCGGCGGGTCGGAAGGCCGCAATGAAGCGACCGCTCGCGGCACCGTGTTCTGCATCGTCGAGGCGGCTCGCCACCTCGGCATCGAGCTGAACAAGGCCAAGGTCGCGGTCCAGGGCTTCGGCAATGCCGGCGCCATCGCGGCCCAGCTGATGGTCGAGGAGAAGGCGACGATCGTCGCGGTCTCCGACTCCACCGGCGGGATCCACAACCCGAACGGTCTCGAGATCAACAAGGTCATCGCCTGGAAGCAGGAGCACGGGACCGTCCAGGGATTCCCGGGCGCGAAGGACGTCACCAACGCCCAGGTCCTGGAAGTCGAGTGCGACATCCTGATCCCGGCGGCGCTCGAGAACCAGATCACCGCGGCCAACGCGGGCAACGTCAAGGCCAGGCTCGTCGCCGAGGCGGCGAACGGCCCCACGACGCCCGAGGCGGACGAGATCTTCTGGAAGAAGAGCATCTTCATGATCCCGGACATCCTGTGCAACGCCGGCGGCGTCACGGTGTCCTACTTCGAGTGGGTCCAGGACCTCAACCGGGACCACTGGAGCGAGAAGGTCGTCAACGAGAAGCTCAAGGAGATCATGGTCCGCTCCTTCCAGGAGACCCTGACCATCGCTCGCCGCGAGCAGTGCTACATGCGGACCGCCGCCTACCTGCTGGCCGTCCAGCGGGTCGCCGACGCGACGCAGCTGCGCGGGCTCTACCCGTAAGCCATCCCCTTGGCTGCAAGCGGCCCCTAGGCCGCACCGAGCGCCTGCGCGAGCGGCGCCAACCCCGGAGCCCCGGCCACGTGCCGGGGCTCCGGCCTATCGGGCCCCTGCTAGCATCCCGGCATGCTCGATCACGAAGAGAAGTTCCTCTTCAAGGAAGAGATCCTCGCTCTTGCCAACGCGCTGGCGGACAACGGCCAGCTCGACAACGTCGAGGACCTCCTGACCGACGTCATCACGAGCCCGCGATTCGACTCCGAGGTGTTCACCCTGGAGCGAAGCCTCCAGGTCATGCTCGGCGCCCGGCCCGGCACCACCCTCGTCGGGCTGGTCACCGTGAGCCCGGAGGTGTTCGATGAGGTCGCCGAGGTCCGGATCCCGCCGGAGATCCACGAGCGGCTGGTCGCGTGGCGGGCGCGCTTCGGCCTGGCGATCGACAACGCCCTCAACTTCCTCAACAACCCCGACGGCATCCAGGGCCACAACTTCGCGACGCAGGTCGCCCACGTCGAGGAGCGCCGCGTCCTCCAGGGCCGCCTGACGCTGGTCCGCTACAACAACGAGCCGCAGTTCTTCGTCGCCGACGCCGCGGTGTTCCTGGGGCTCGTCGCCGACGTCATGGACCGCCTCGGGCCGTACCTCGAGCCGGACGCGGTCGACGCCGAGACGATCGCGCGCCTCAAGGAGGCCCTGGCGCTCATCGAGCGCAAGACCACTCGCGGCTCGTAGGCCCGCAGCGGCAGCCGCGGGTCGGGAGCGGGCGATGCGGCAGCTGTACCTCGCGGCCACGGGCCAGAACCGCGGCAAGACGACCGCGTCGCTCGGGCTCGTCGACGGATTCGTGCAGCGCGGCCTGCGGACCGGGTTCATGAAGCCGGTCGGCCAGCGGACCGTCATCGACGAAGGCGTCCCGGCCGACGAGGACGCGGTCCTCATGCGGAGCGTCTTCGGTCTGGCCGAGCCGTACCAGGCGATGAGCCCGGTCCACATCCCGCGGGGCTTCACGAAGAGCTACATCGCCGGTGACGTCGTCGAGGACCTCGGCGCCCGGATCCGGCGAGCCCACCACACGTTCCGCCACCACGACGTGGTCCTCATCGAGGGCACCGGCCACGCCGGCGTCGGCGCCGTCATCGGGTTGTCCAACGCCGTCGTCGCGGCGTCGCTCGGGGCGCCGGCGGTCATCGTCAGTGAGGGCGGCGTTGGCCGGCCGATCGACGAGATCGTCCTCAACGCGGCGCTGTTCGAGCGCCACGGGGTGCCCGTCGCCGGGGCGATCGTCAACAAGGTCGACGTCGCGGCGCAGCCCGGCATCCGGAGCGTCCTCGAGCGTGGCCTCGCGCCGTACGGGATTCCGCTCCTCGGGGTTCTGCCCGTCCGGCCAATCCTCTCCAACCCGACCCTCGAGATGATCGAAGAGGGCCTGGCCGGTGAGCTCCTCCATCCCGGTCCGGACCTGGAGCTCGTGATCGATGGCGTCGCGATCGGGGCGATGGAGCCGCGCCACATGCTCGAGCGGATCGGCCCCGCGACGCTCGTCATCGTCCCGGGCGACCGCGAGGACATCATCGGCACGCTCACGGCGGCTCACCTGGCGGGCGCCAGGCCCCGCGCCCGGCCGGCGGACGCGCCGCAGCTCCGCCTGGACCTCGAGCGTCGCGGCGTCGCGAGCGGCCTCGTCCTGACCGGTGGCTACCGGCCGCGGCCGGCGATCCTCGCGGCGATTCGCGCCGCCGACCTGTTCGCGACCCTCGTCCCGGCCGACACGTACAAGGTCGCCTCGGACATCCACGACCTCCTCGTGAAGACCCACCCGGCGGACCGCGAGAAGATCGAGACGATCAAGCAGCTCGTCGCCGCGAACCTCGACGTCGACCGGATCCTCGGGGTCGCGACGGAGGCCATCCCGGCCTAGGGCAGCGGCTCGTTGTCGATGAGCCGTGTCGAGCCGAGGCGCACCGCGAGCGACAGGAGCGCCGGGCCGTCGATGCGGTCCAGCTCGCGGAGGGTCGCGAGGTCGGCGACGGAGACGTAGTCGGGGTTCGCGAGCGGCTCGCCGGCGAGGACCTCGCGCATCCTCGAGCGGAGCGCGTCACCGGACCGTTCGCCCGCGGCCCACGCGTCGCGCGCGGCCGTCAGCGCCCGGTGCAGGACCGGCGCTGCGGCGCGTTCCTCGGGGGCGAGGTGGACGTTCCGCGATGACAGCGCCAGGCCGTCCCCCTCGCGCACGGTCGGGCAGGCGATGACCTCCGTTCGGATCGCGAGGTCGCGCGCCATCTGCCGGACGACGAGCACCTGCTGGGCATCCTTCTGGCCGAAGTAGGCGTGCTCCGCGCCGACCAGGTTGAAGAGCACCGCGACGACCGTCGCGACTCCGTCGAAGTGCCCCGGCCGGGCTGTCCCCTCGAGGGGCTCAGCGATGGCCCCCACCCGGATGCTCGTGTCGAAGCCGAGCGGGTAGACCTCCTCGACGGAGGGCGCGAACACGAGGTCGACGCCCTCCTCCTCGCAGATCGCCACGTCGCGGGCCTCGTTGCGGGGGTACTGCTCGAGGTCCCTCGGGTCGCCGAACTGGCGGGGATTGACGAAGATCGTGACGACGGTCGTCGCGTCCGCGGCCCGCGAGCGCTGCATGAGCGAGCGGTGGCCGGCATGGAGCCAGCCCATCGTCGGCACGACGCCGAGGGGGCGGGGGGCCGCGGCCAGGGCGTCGCGCAGCGCCGCCCTGGTGCGAACGACGACGGTCCGCTTCGTGATGCCTGTTGAAGATGCCATCGACGGAGAGGCTACCCGGGATGCGAGCCGCAGACTCGTCCGCCAGTCCAGTTCTGGATGCACACGATGCGGCGATTCCGGGCCCACAGTCGAGTCTTGGACCATATCGGGCACGACACGAGCCAGAAGGCTCCCTGCAGCTACCCGATTCTCGACTCACAGCCCAGAATCGACGCGGCCTGCCTCCCGAACTCGACTGCCAGGCGACTGCCAGGCGACTGCCAGCCGGGGGCCGTCGCGGCGGCCTGCGACCCCGGCGCCACACGCTCGGTCGCGCGTCACGCGCTAGAGGTCGCGATCGAGCGGGATGCCCGCCTCGAACTC
>JACQEG010000154.1 GCA_016200665.1 Chloroflexota bacterium
CGCCTCGTGGCTCGGCCTCGCGTCTACCCTCGTCGGCGTGGACGTCATCGCCGCGACCGACGGACCGCCCGCGGTCCTGGCCCTCGACGTCGGTGAGCGTGACCTGCTCGCCGCCATCGACGGTCACGATGCCGCGCTCGTCGTCACGCCGATCGGTGGCCAGGGATTCCTCCTCGGGCGCGGCAACCAGCAACTCTCGCCGGCCGTCATCGGCACGGTCCTGGATCGAGCGGGCCGCGAGGGCCTCATCGTCGTCGCGACGCCCGGGAAGCTCGCCACGCTGGGCGGCCGGCCGCTCCTCGTCGACACCGGCGACCCGGGCCTCGACGCCCGGCTCGCGGGCTTCGTGCGGGTGGTGACCGGCCACGGCGAGGCGGCCGTCTATCGCGTCGCCGCGGCCTGACGTCGCGGCGGCCTGCAGGAAGGAGCACCGGATGGGGGTCGTCACGGGACGACGGGCGATCGTCACGGGGGCCGCCAGCGGCATCGGGCGCGCCACCGCGGAACTGCTGGCGGCCGAGGGCGCCCGGGTGGTCCTGGCGGACGTCGATGCGGCGCGCGGCGAAGCCGCCGCGAGCTCGATCCGGGACGGCGGCGGCGATGCGCGCTTCGTGCGCTGCGACGTGACCTCCGAGGCCGACTGCCAGGCGGTCGTGGCCGAGGCGGCCCGCGCGTTCGGCGGGCTCGACATCCTCTGCAACAACGCCGGGATCATCCGACGGGCAACGGTCGTCGAGACGACGCCGGAGGAGTGGGCGCGGGTCCTTGCCGTGAACCTGACGTCGGTGTTCCTCATGAGCCGCGCCGCGATCCCGGTCATGGCGGCCGGCGACGGCGGCGCGATCGTGAACACCGGCTCCGGGTGGGGCCTGAAGGGCGGCGACCAGGCGGCCGCGTACTGCGCCTCGAAGGGCGGCGTGGTGAACCTCACCCGCGCGATGGCGATCGATCACGGGCCGCAGCGGATCCGAGTGAACTGCGTCTGCCCCGGTGACACCGACACCGCGATGCTCCGCGACGAGGCCCGCCAGCTCGGGCATGCCGAGGGAGCCTTCCTGGAGGCGGCCGCGGAACGGCCCCTTGCCCGGCTCGGCCTGCCGGAGGACGTCGCGCGGGCGATCCTGTTCCTCGTCTCGGAGGCGTCCGGCTGGGTGACCGGCACGACGCTCGTCGTCGACGGCGGCGGCCTTGCCTGACGCCCGGTCAGCGCTTCGCTGAGCGGCGGTCCTTCATCCGGAACCACTCGCCGACGACCGGCAGGAACCACGGCCGGCCCTCGTACGGCGCCGGGACGAGCGGGAAGCGCAGCTTCGCGAGGGCGGGCGGCGCTCCGCCGCCGAGCCACTCGGCTGCCCGCGTCCCGAGGTACGTCGACAGGACGACGCCCGTTCCCGAGTAGCCGACGGCATACATCACGCCCGCCGTCCGGCCGACGTGCGGCATCCGGTCCATCGTGATCCCGACCTTGCCGCCCCACGAGTACTCGACCCGCGTCCCGGCCAGCTGCGGATGGATCGCGAGGAGTCGGCGATAGAGGAGCCTCGCGGTCCGATCGACGCTCGTCGGGAAGAAGCTCACCCGCCCGCCGAAGATCATCCGGCGATCCGCCGACACGTGCCAGTACGACAGGAAGTTGCGGGTGTCGAAGTAGGCCCGACCGCTGGGCGACAGCTCGCGGGCGAGATCCGGCGCGAGCGGCTCCGTCGCGATGATGTAGCTGCCGATCGGGATGACCCGCCGGCGGACCGCCGGCGCGACGCCATCGGTGTAGCCATTCGTGGCAACGAGGACGTCGCGAGCCAGGATCGCGCCGCGACCGGTCTCGACGACGAATCGCCCGTTTGCCTGGCGTCGCAGCGATCGAACCCGGACGCCCTCGTGAAGCTCCGCGCCGGCTCGCTCGGCCAGGCCGGCCAGGCCGGCGAACCACTTCGCCGGATGGAGCACGCCGCCGCCGTCGACGGCGAGACCGCCGTGGTACGCGTCGGTCCCGATCTCGTCGCCAAGATCGGCCTTCGCGATCGCTCGCGCCGGCGTGCCGAACTCCCGCAGCGCCTCGGCCTCGTCGGGAAACGCCGCCGCGTGGGACGGTCCCCAGGCCAGCTCGAGATAGCCGTTCAGGCGCAGCTCGGCATCGATCGCCTGGTCGCGGATGAGTCCGGCGACGAGGCTGGTCGCGTCCACCGACTCGCGGTACAGCGCCCGGCCGAGCGGCTCGCCGTAGCGCTTGATCAGGGCGGGCGGGCCCCACTTGAACCCCGGGTGGGCGATGCCACCGTTGCGGGTCGACGCGCCCCAGCCGAGGGTCTCGGCCTCCAGGACGACGACCTTCGCACCCTGCAGGGCGAGCTTCCGGCCCGCCGCCACGCCCGTGTACCCGCCACCGACCACGACGACGTCGACGACGTCCGGCAGGTCGCGACCGCTCCGATCCGGGAGCGGCGGCATGGTGGCGTGCCAGTACGCCCGGCGCTCGTAGTCGCGGTTGAGCTTCGGCTCGGCTGCCATGCCGCGAATGCTAGGCCCCGGCGGCCCGCCGGGTCATCGCTCGGCGCCGCCACCGTCCTGGTAGGCGACCCGGCCGAGGTGGAGCACGAGCAGCACGCGCCCGGCGAGTGCTCGGCCGAGCAGCGGCGAGTTCTTGCCGAGCGAGCGCAGGGTCCCGGGACTGACCTGCCACGTGGTCGACCGATCGAAGACGACCAGCTCGGCGAGCTGGCCGACGCCGATCCGATCCGGCCCCAGGGACGACCCGAGGACCCGCCGCGGCCCGACGGTCAGGAGCGCGATCGCGCGGGCCAGGGTGAGCTCGCCGGCGTCGACCGCGGCCAGGACCACGCCGAGCGCCGTCTCGATGCCGGTGATCCCGTTCGCCGCGAGCCCGAACTCGACGGCCTTGTCGATCGCGGCATGCGGCGCGTGATCGGTCGCGATCGCGTCCGCGGTGCCGTCCCGGAGCGCCATCCGACACGCGCGGGCGTCCTCCGGCGATCGCAGCGGCGGGTTGACCTTCGTCGCCGTGTCGTAGGGCTCGGCGACGAGCGCGCCATCGACCCACGGATCGCGCCGCCGGCCGGCCTCGTCGAGGGCCTCCCAGGCCCAGCGCCGGGCGCCCGCCAGCCATTCGTCCGAGAGCGCGAGATGGTGCGGCGTCACGTCGCAGGTCACGGGGAGGCCGCGCGCCCTGGCCGCCCGGACGAGCTCGAACGACCCGGCAACCGAGAGGTGCGTCAGGTGGAGCCGCGCGGCGGGCACGTCCCGAACGACGTCCTCCAGGATCGCGATGTCGCGGGCGACGGCCGCCACCTCGCCGGCCGCGGGCCAGCCCTTGAGCCCGAGGACGGTGGCGACGAGCCCTTCGTTCGCTTCGGCACCCTCGGTCAGGCCGTGGTCCTCGGGGTGATCGACGATCGGCAGGCCGAGCATGCCCGCGTACGCGAGCGCGCTCCGGAGGATCGCCGCGGAGCGGACCGGCGCGCCGTCCTCGCTGAAGCCGACGACGCCCGCCCCTGCCAGCTCGGCGAGGGGCGCGAGCTGCTCGCCCGCGCGGCTCACCGTGACCGCGCCCCAGGCGAGCACGCCCGGAGTCCCCTCCCCCGGGGGCAGATCCTGGCCGGCGTCGAGCACGCGCCGGTCAAGCAGCTCGAGGCTGCCGGGCGTGTCCACCGCCGGGGTCGTGTTCGGCATCGCACCGACCCAGCCGAAGCCGCCGTGCGCCGCCGCCAGCAGCCCGCTGGCGATGGTCTCGGCGGCCTCGTTGCCAGGCTCGCGGAGGTGGGCGTGGAGATCGACGAAGGCGGGCGCCACGACAATCCCACGATCGTCGATGCCCTCCGCCTCCGGGCCACGGAGCCACCGGATCGCGCGGATGACACCACGCCGGACGACGAGCTCGGCCGGGCCCTCGCGACCGCGTCCGGGATCGACGAGCCAGACTCGGGACAGGTCGAGGTCGGTCATGCGACGGGCCCCGCGGCGTCCAGCAGCGCCAGGACGGCCATCCGGATCGCGATGCCGTTGTGGACCTGCGAGGTGATGAGCGAGCCGGGACCCTCGGCGACGTCGGGTGCGATCTCGACGCCCTCGTTCATCGGCCCGGGGTGCATGACGAGGACGTCCGGCTTCGCGCCGCGGAGCCGCTCCCGCGTGATTCCGTAGGTGGCCGCGTACTCGCGGAGCGACGGCAGCAGGCCGCCGGCCATCCGCTCCTTCTGGATCCGCAGTGTCATGACCGCGTCAGCGTCACGGATGGCGGCGTCGACGTCGGAGGTCGCGGTGAAGTGCCGCCCGCCCGCTCCGGTCGCCGCCCATGCCTCGAAGCCGCGGAGCAGGGTCGACGGTCCGCAGGCCCAGACATCCGCGCCGGCCGCGGTGAGGGTCCAGAGGTTGCTCCGCGCCACTCGCGAGTGGAGCAGGTCACCGACGATCGCGACCTTCCGGCCGCGGAGCGACCAGGCCGCCTCCGCGCCAGGGCCCGCCTTCGAGCCGGCCTCCGAGCCGACGGGAGCCGGCAGCGCCTCGCGGAGCGTGTAGAGGTCGAGCAGGGCCTGGGTCGGGTGAGCGTGCCAGCCGTCGCCACCGTTGATGACGTTGCCGCCGAAGATCGCCGGCACGAGGTACGGCGCCCCCGACGTCGCGTGGCGCATGACGAGCATCCGGGTGCCGGTCGCCTCGAGCGTCCGGACCGTGTCGATCAGCGACTCGCCCTTCGTCACCGAGGAGCCGGTCGCGGTGACGCTCACGACGTCCGCGCCGAGCTTCTTCGCCGCGATCTCGAAGCTCACCCGCGTCCGGGTCGAGGCCTCGTAGAACAGGATCGTGACGTTCACCCCGCGCAGGACGTCGAGCTTCGTCGCCGGATCGGCCGTCGCCGTCGCGAAGCGGTCTGCCACCGCCATGAGCGTCTCGAGCTCCGGCCACGTCAGCCGGTCGACGTCGAGCAGGTGGCGATGCCGCCACGTCGGGAGGTCGATCGCCGACCCTGCGCTCACGACAGCGCGCCCTCCACCAGCGGCTCGATGTCGACGGCGTCCTCACCGTCGATCTCGGCCACGCGCACTCGGACGACCTCGTCCCGCGATGTCGGCACGTTCTTGCCGACGTGGTCGGCCCGGATCGGCAGCTCGCGATGGCCCCGATCGACGAGCACGGCGAGCCGGATGGCACTCGGTCGCCCGAACTCGCGCAGGGCGTCCATCGCGGCCCGGATCGTGCGACCCGTGTACAGCACGTCGTCGACGAGGACGACGGTGGCATCCCCGACCGGGAACGGCAGGTCGGTGCCCTTCACGACCGGATGCGGTCCGAGGCGTGCCCGATCGTCCCGGTAGAAGGTGATGTCGAGCGCCCCGACCTCCGGCCGGACGCCCTCGTGGCTCTCGATCGACTCCGCGAGGCGGCGGGCGAGCGGCACGCCGCGACGCTGGATGCCCACGAGGACGAGGCCATCGGTCCCGGCCTGCTTCTCGACGATCTCGTGCGAGATCCGGGTGATCGCCCGGCGGATCTCCTCCGCGGTCATGATCCGTCGACCGGTCATGAGGCGGGCCATGTCGAACCGATCGTCGTGCTCCTCCCGGCCTCGCGGGACCTGGACCCCGGCTCTCGTGGCCGGTCCGAAGGGGTCGCCCGGCAGTCTACCGCGCCCCTCCCGCCTGCGAGACGCTTCCCCGGCAGGTCAGGCGCCCGTGAGCAGCCGTCAGTAGATCTTGACGGTCACCCAGGTCGTGCCCGAGTACCACGGGCAGCCGCAGATGGCGAAGAAGTCGGGCCGGTACATGTCGATGATCCGGCCGGTCGACTTGACAGGCCCGTAGTCGGTCACGACCCGCTCGATGCAGCCCGCCTGGCCGCAGATGACGATGACGGTGCCCCGCGGCAGGCGCATCGCCGTGGTGCCGTAGTCGTAGAACGAGGCGTAGCCGGTCATCGTCGACTTCGGCGGCTTCCAGGCCCAGCTCGACGGCACTCGGGGCAGGGCAACCGCGACTCGGTCGGCGACCGTCGCCTGGGCCGATCCAGCCTCGAGGAAGGCACTGC
>JACQEG010000153.1 GCA_016200665.1 Chloroflexota bacterium
ATGTACCACGGATACCAGGCCTCGCCGTAGGCGATGAGGTCGCGGACGAGGTAGCCCTCGCGGGCCAGGCGGCGCTGCTGGTCCATCCGGATGCCGTACAGCATCTGGACCTCGAAGGAGGCCTTCGGGAGGCCGAGGGCGGCGGCATGCTCGGCCGACTGCTCGATGAGCCGGACGTCGTGCGTGCCGAGGCCGATGCGGATATTGGCGCCGGCCTTGGCCGCCTCGAGCATCGAGACGATCAGGGCCAGGTAATTGGCGTCGACGTCGTGGCGGCTCCGGTAGGCGATCGACGCGGGCTCGGCGTAGGCGCCCTTCACGAGCCGGATCTGCGGCGAGAGCGGCAGTAGCCGATGGATGTCCGCGGCGGTCCGCCGGAGGTACGCCTGGAGGCACAGGCCGACGTTCGGGTGGGTGGCCTTGAGGCGCTCGTAGAAGGCGACCGTCCGCTCGACGTAGACGCTGCCCTCCATGTCGATCCAGAACGTCTTGCCGGTCTCGGCGGCCTTGGCGGCGAGCGTCGCTGCCTGCGTCATCGTCCGCTCTTCGTCGAGATCGAAGCCGAGCTGGGTGAGCTTGACGCTGGGCTCGCCATCCAGCTTGCGCGCGGCGATGTCGTCGATGAGCTGGACGTAGTGGGCGGCGACCTCGTCTGCTTCCTCGATGCGGGTGAGGTTCTCGCCGAGGCGGGTGAAGATCGTGCCGAGGCCCTCGACCTGGAAGCCGACGGCGGCCTTCAGCGCGGCATCGACGTCCTCGCCCGGCATGAACCGCCGGATCGCGCGCTTCGCGAACCACAGCCGGGGGATGCGCTCGCGCAGCCAGGCATTCTTGGCCATCCACAGCAGCAGGCGTCGCACGGGCCACAGGGTACGGCGGCTAGGATCGGACCGATGGCCGGATCGGAGGGGCTCCCACGCGCGGCCGGGGCGATCGTCGTCGGCGGCGGGATCGTCGGCGTGTGCACGGCGTACGAGCTCGCCGTCGCGGGTGTGCGCGACGTCGTGCTGCTGGAGCGCGAGGCGGGCCTCGGGCTGGGCTCGACGGGCAGGTGCGCCGGGGGCTTCCGCCACCAGTACTCGAGCGAGGTGAACGTCCGGCTGTCGCTCGCGAGCGCGCCGCTGATTCGCGGCTTTACCGAGGCGCACGGCCTGCCGCTCGACGTCCACGTCGACGGCTACCTCTTCCTCTGCCGCGACGAGGCGACGTGGGCGGGCTACCAGGGCGCGGCGGCGATGCAGCGCCGCCTCGGCGCGCGGGTCGAGCTGCTGGATCCGGCCGCCTGCGCGGCATTCATCCCGGGTCTCGCCGTCGACGAGGTCGTCGGGGCGACGTTCGGGCCGGACGATGGCATCGCCGATCCATCCGGGCTCGTCAACGGCTACGCCACGATCGCCCGCGGCGCCGGCGCGACGATCCGCCTCGGCGCCAGGGTGACCGCGATCCGCACCTCCGGTGGGGGCGGCAGTCGCGTCCTCGGCGTCTCCACGGCGGCCGGGGACATCGATGCCCCGCTCGTGGTCCTCGCCGGCGGCGTCTGGAGCCGGGCGCTGGCGTCGCCCCTCGGCGTCGACCTGGCGGTGGAGCCGCACGCCCGCCAGCTCGTCCAGACGACCGACTTCCCGGGCCGGCCGGAGCGCCGGACGCTCGTCATCGACACCGCCTCGATGTGCTTCTTCCATCGCGAGGGCAACGGCGTGCTCATGGGCGTCCCGCCGATGGCCGATGCGCCGACGTTCTCGATCATGACCGACGGGCGGTTCGTCGCCGAGGAGCTCGTGCCCGCCGCGATGCGCCTCCTGCCCTCGATCGAGGACGCCGGCTTCGCCACAACCTGGGTCGGGCTGTACGAGATGACGCCGGACCACCACCCGGTCATCGGGCCGATCCGGGGCCTCGACGGGCTGCTCGTGGCCACCGGCTTCAGCGGCCACGGCTTCCAGCACGCGCCGATCACCGGCAAGCTCCTCGCCGAGATCGCCACGACGGGCGCTGCGCGAACCGTGGACATCTCGGCGCTCCGGCCTGAGCGCTTCGCCGACGGCGAGCCGATCGTGGAGGCGTTCGTCGTCTGAGCCGGGCCGCCGCCCGGTACGCTGCATGGATCATGCCGCGCGACCACCTGCTCCGCCGTGCCCTCGAGCTGTCCGTGCTCAGCATCATCCTGAGTGGGATCGTCGGAGTCGTGGCTGTCGTCGCCGGGCTCGCCTCGGGCCGGCTCTCGCTGCTCGGCTTCGGGTTCGACGCCTCGATCGACGCGGTCGCCTCGGTCGTCCTGGTGTGGCGCTTCCGGATCGAGCGAGCCCACCCGCATCGTGCCGAGCGGGCGGAGCAGGTCGCCGAGATCGTGGTCAGTGCGGTCCTCCTCGTCCTCGCCGCCTACCTCGCGGTGGGCGCCGTCCAGGCGCTCGCGAGCGGCAGCAACCCCGCGGCGACCGACATCGGGCTCGGAATCTCGGGGATCTCGGTGCTCGCGCTGCCGCCCCTGTCGATCGCGAAGCGCCGCGTCGCGGCCGCCCTCGACAGCGGTGCGCTCCGGGCCGACAGCATCCTGACCGGCATCGCGGCGCTGCTCGCCCTCATCTCGCTGCTCGCCCTCGCGCTCACCGAGGCCCTCGGAATCGCCGGGGCCGATGCCATCGGCGGCCTCATCGTCGCGGCCGTCCTCGCGAGGGAGGGCATCTCGGCCTTCCGGGCGTAGCTCAGGCCAGGTAGCGCAGCCAGACGTAGATCGTCGAGATCACGAGCGACAGCCCAACGACGCTCGCGCCGTAGCGGACGAACGTCACGAACCGGATGGGATGCCCCGCTCGCGCGGCCAGGTTGGCCACGACGACGTTCGCCGATGCCCCCACGATCGTCAGGTTGCCGCCGAGGCAGGCGCCCAGGGCCAGCGACCACCACAGGGCAGGCGCCGGCAGGCCGGTGTCGACGAGGCGCTGGACCACCGGGATGGCCGTCGCGGTATACGGGATGTTGTCCACGATCGCCGAGGCGATGGCCGAGATCCACAGCAGGCCGATGCTCGCCACGAACGCATTACCGGCGGTCGCGCCCGCGAGCGCGTCCGCGATGCCGCCGACGATGCCGACGTGGACGATCCCCTCGACGAGGATGAACAGGCCGACGAAGAAGAACAGGGTCGACCACTCGACCTCGCGCAGCGCGACGTGCGGATCGGTCCGGCTCACGAGCAGCATGACGGTCGCGCCGAGCAGGGCGACCGTCGCGGCTTCCAGGCCCAGCGGCCCGTGGAGCAGGAACCCGACCAGGGTCAGCCCGGCGACGGCGAGGCCGCGGGCGAGGAGCGGCCGATCGCTGATCACCGCCGGCTCGAGCGCCGCGAGGGCAGCCTCGCGCCGGTCATCGGGGATGCGCAGCTCGGACCGGAAGGCGATCGCCATGACGACCGCGAACGCCGCGAACACGACGATGGCCACGGGGGCGAGATTCACGAGGAACGCGACGAAGTCCAGGCCGGTGGCCGAGCCGATGAGGATGTTCGGCGGGTCACCGATGAGCGTCGCGGTGCCCCCGATGTTCGACGCCAGGATCTGCGAGATCAGGAACGGGATCGGCGAGATCCCAAGCCGGCGGCCGATCGAGAGGGCGAGCGGGGTCATCAGGACCACGGTCGTGACGTTGTCGAGGAACGCCGACAGGACGGCGGTCACGGTGGCGAGGATCAGCAGCAGCCGGAGCGGGCGGGCCTCCGACGCGACCACCGCCCGGTTCGCGAGCCACTCGAAGATGCCGGTCCGCGCCAGCGTCGACGCGATGACCATCATCCCGGCCAGCAGGAAGATGACGTTCAGGTCGATCGCGGCGAACGCCTCGCCCTGGTCGATGATCCCGAGGGCAACGAGCAGCAGGCCGCCAAAGAGGGCAACGAGCGTCCGGTCCAGCCGCTCGAGCGCGATGAGGCCATACGCCACGACGAAGATGCCCGCGGCGATCCACGGGCCTGCCCCATCGCCGATCGCCGGCGTGGCGCCGGCGATCAGGGCGCCGGGTTCTGATCGGAGGAGGTGAAGGGTCCCGACCGTCACCCGCTCAGCCGGTCGCCGGCCGCCACCACCGGCGACGCGAGCCCGGGGGCGATCGCGTTCCTCGACTGCACGCTCATGACCGTCCGATCTTAGGAGAAGAGGCTCGATCCGTCCCCTCGCGAGCGTGCCGCCGGATCGCACGAGGCTGGCCTGCACGACCCTGCTCGCGGCGGTTGACCGCGAGGGATACTGGTCGCATGACAACCACGGACGAGCGTCCCGCTACTCGGACCGAGACCGACTCGATGGGCGCCATCGAGGTGCCCGCGGACCACTACTGGGGCGCCCAGACGGAGCGCTCGCTCCACCACTTCGCGATCAGCCACGACACGATGCCGGTCGAGCTGATCCGGGCGTTCGGGATCCTCAAGCGCGCCGCAGCCGAGGTGAACGCGGAGCTCGGCCTCCTGCCGGCCGAGAAACGCGACCTGATCGTTCGCGTCGCCGACGAGGTCGTGGCCGGCGAGCTGGCCGGCGAGTTCCCGCTGCGGGTCTGGCAGACCGGCTCGGGCACGCAGTCGAACATGAACGTCAACGAGGTCATCGCGGGTCGCGCCAACGAGCTGGCCACGGGGGCGCGAGGCGGCAAGAAGCCGATCCACCCGAACGACGACGTCAACCGCAGCCAGTCCTCGAACGACACGTTCCCGACGGCGCTCCACATGGCCGTCGCGATGGCCCTGAACGAGCGCCTCATCCCGAGCGTCCGAGCCCTCCGCGACGCGCTCGACGTGAAGGCCCGGGAGTTCGAAGGGATCGTCAAGATCGGGCGGACGCATCTCCAGGATGCCGTGCCGCTGACGCTCGGCCAAGAGTTCAGCGGCTACGTCGCCCAGCTCGATGGCGACCTCCGGCGCATCGATGCCGCGCTGCCCGGGCTGTACGAGATCGCCCTCGGCGGGACGGCGGTCGGGACGGGGCTGAACAGCCATCCGGAGTTCGCCGAGCGGTCGGCGAAGTGGATCGCGACGCTGACCGGCCTGCCGTTCGTGTCGGCGCCGAACAAGTTCCAGGCGCTGGCCGGCCAGGAGGCGACGGTCTTCGTCTCGGGCGCGCTGAAGACGCTCGCGACGAGCCTCATGAAGATCGCGAACGACATCCGCTGGCTCGGCTCCGGCCCGCGGGCGGGCCTGGGCGAGCTGGTCCTGCCCGAGAACGAGCCCGGCTCATCGATCATGCCCGGCAAGGTGAACCCGACCCAGAGCGAGATGCTCACGATGGTCGCGGTCCAGGTCATGGCCTACGACGTCGCCATCGGGATGGCCGGCTCGCAGGGCAACTTCGAGCTCAACGTCTTCAAGCCGATCATCGCCTTCGACCTGCTCCACGGCATCGAGCTCCTGGCCGACGGCTGCCGCAGCTTCCGCGAGTTCTGCGTCGAGGGTCTGGCCGCCGATCGGGATCGCATCGCCGACGGCCTCGGGCGCTCGCTCATGCTCGTCACCGCGCTGACACCCGAGATCGGCTACGACAAGTCGGCCGAGATCGCCAAGAAGGCCCACCACGAGGGCACGACCCTTCGCGAGGCGGCCCTCGCCCTGGGCTACCTCTCGCCGGAGCGCTTCGACGAGCTCCTCAAGCCGGAGGCGATGACCCGCCCGGGCGGGTGACGTCAC
>JACQEG010000009.1 GCA_016200665.1 Chloroflexota bacterium
ATCGCACGGTCACCACCGTCACCGTGGCGCCTCCACCGCCTCGAGCCGTCCGGATCCGCGCGGAGCGGCTGCGAGCCTGCTCGGCGGGACTGCTGGCGCGATCGCCGGGCGTCTGCGGGACTGCCTGGCGCGGGTCGGCGTGGCCGGACCGGCCCGATACCGGTCGCCAGGGCCGCCAGGCGTTGGATCCATCTCCAATTCGGTCCGCCGCGCTCGAACCCGCTCGTCGGCCCGCAACCTGCCCGACGGCCAGGCGACGGCGTGCCGCCCGCGCCAGCCGGCAGCGGGCCGCCCGCGCCAGTCGCGAGCGCGGACCTAGCGGCCGCGCTGCTGCCAGGACTTGCCCTCGGTCGCGACCGACGGCGCGTAGACCGCGGGCCCTGGCCGGAGCCCGTGCTACCCGGCCGTCGAGCCGACGCTGGTCGGGCCGAGGGCCGTGAGCCGCTCCGCCTCGAGCCGCTCGATGTGCTGGATCAGGAGCACGGCCAGCACCGCTGCCGCGACGATGAGGACGCCGGCGAGGAGCTCGAGGCCGATCGAGGCGTCGAGCAGGCTGCGGACGTCGCCACCGGTCGCCAGGAGCAGCAGGATCGAGATGGCCAGCTCGATGAGGGCTCGGAGCCACCGGAACGGACCGATGTTCAGCAGCAGGATGATCCCGGGCGTCAGCGTCAGCCACCACGCGGTGATGATCCCCAGGCGCGCCGCGCCCGCCGCGGACAGCGCGGTGATGGTCTGGCGCATCGTGCTCGTCGTCCAGTAGAGATTCCCACCCGGGATCAGCGTCGAGATGAAGGCGAAGCGCGGCGTCTCGGTCGGCCAGCCGCCGCCGAGGGCCGGGATGTTCGCGACGACGCGTGCCAGCCACGCGCCCCACGCCACGAGGCCCGCGACCCACGCCGCGAGCATCACGTAGTGGAGGATGCCGACGGTGACGGCCTGATCGAGCGCCGCGCCGCTGTCGAACGTCGATGGATCGGCGATCGAGTCCTGGAGGTCGCGGAAGAGCCAGATGACGAGCACGGTCCGGGCCAGCGTGATCGCGGTGATGACGAGGACCGCCACCTGGGCGACGACCGCGAATCCGGCCGAGCTGCGGTACCGGGAGCCGAGCTCGCGGGCGGTCTTCGCCTTGACGGCGGGCGGCGTGTCGGCGGTCTGCGGCTCGCGGCGTTGCTCGGTCGCCCGCGGGTCGACCGCCATCGCCCGGGGCGATCGACACGAGTAGCAGCGGCTCGCGTCGTCGCGATTGAGCGAGCGGCAGTTGCCGCAGACCCACGGCCCGGCCGCGGTCACGGCGCGGCCGCCCGGGTCAGTGCTCGGTCGCGCCGGTGAAGGTCCACGCGTCGATCCGGACGGCGGGGACGACCGCGCTGCCGAGGAAGCCCTTGAGGGTCTTGCGGGTCGACGCGACGGCCGACACGCCGGCGATCGCGTCCAGGTAGGACTGGGTGAAGCGGAGGTTCCTGACCGGGCCGACCACCTTGCCGCCCTCGACGAGGAACGTCCCGTCACGGGTCATGCCGGTGATGATCGCGAGCTTCGGGTGGACCGTGTTCGTGTAGTGGAAGCGCGTCACGAGGAGGCCCCGGTCGAGGCCCGCGACCAGGTCCTCCCGCGAGGTCGTCCCGGCGGCCATGACCGAGTTGAGCGGGAACGGTCCGTACGGGTTCGGGGCCGGCAGGCCGTGGCCCGTCGAGACGGTGCCGGCCCGGGCCGCGGTCTGCGAGTCGTAGACGATGCCCTGGCACACCCCCCGCTCCAGGAGTGGGACGCGCTGCTTGCGCACGCCCTCGTAGTCGAAGGCCATCGGCAGGCCGGCGGCATCGCCGCCGTCGTCGACGACCGACACGAGGTCCGAGCCCACCTTGCGGCCGGCTTCGTAGAACGATCGGCCCTCCTGGACGGCGAGGGCCGAGAACCCGAGGAAGCCGAGGTAGTCCGTGATGTCGACGACCGCGTACTCCTCGAGGACGACGGGGTAGTCGCCCGGCTCGAGCCCGACGGCGTTGTCGCTGGCCTTGGCCTTGGCCGCGGCCTCCCGCCCGAGCGCGGCGGCGTCGATCGTCGAGGCATCCGTCGCGGCGGCCTCGGCGTAGCCGTTGCCGCCATCCGGCGACATGTGGACGGTGATCAGCTGCGAGCTCGTCCGACTCTGGGACGAGCGGATGCCGACCGAGTTCGCGACGGCGATCGCCTCGGCCGAGGTGGCGAACGATCCGTAGGCGTTGACGCCGGCCGCATCGGCCGCCGCGATGACCGCCCGAACCGCCTCGGCCCGGAGCTCCGGGGTTGCGCCGGCGGTGATCTCCGACCACGCCGCGACCTGCGGCACCCGCGCGGGGCCATCGGCCGGCTTCGGCAGGCCCGCCCAGTCCTCCAGCTCCTCGCAGGTCCGGACCACCGCGGAGGCGCGATTCACGAGGGATCGAATGCCCTCGACGTCAGTCCGACCCGAGGACATGACCGCGATCCGCTTGCCGGCCACGAACCGCAGGTTCACGGTCCGGCTCGATTCGGCGACGTTCTGGTGGATCTCGCTGTTGGCGAACCGGGTCAGGGCCGAGTCATCGGTCGTCACGAGGACCTCGGCCTCGGTCGCGCCGACGCGCATCGCCCGCCCGAGGACGTCCTCGGCCAGCCCGAGCGCCTCGGCGGCGGCCTCCTCCGGAGCCGCTCGGGTCACGGTTCCGTCGCTCACCATTTGCCCACCCCGACCTGGACGTTCTGGAAGCGCGCGCCGGAGACGCCGTGGCCCACGTGGCCGACCTGGCCGGGCTCGCCCTTGCCACAGTTCGGCGTGCCGAGCATGACCCAGCTCGACGCGTCACCGACCGCGTCGCACGATCGCCAGAACTCGTACGTGATCCCGGTGTACGTCGGGTTCTTGTACAACCTGCCCCTCTTGCCGCCCTTGATCTCGTAGGCGACCTCGGTGGCGAACTGGAAGTTCAGGCGCCGGTCGTCGATCGACCAGGACCGGTTCGAGGCGAGGTACAGGCCATCGTCCGTGTCGGCGACGATGTCGTCGAGCGACATGCCCGGCACCGGCATGAGCGACACGTTCGTCATCCGGATGAGCGGGATCCGGTTCCAGCCGTCGGCTCGCATCGCGCCACCGGATTGCCGGCCGATCCGCGGTGCCGTCTCGCGCGACGACAGGTAGCCGACGAGGATCCCGTTCTGGATGAGCGGCACCGACTGCGCGGCCACGCCCTCGTCGTCCCACCCGAACGTGCCCATGCCGTGCGGCGCGGTCGCATCGGCGACGATCGTGATGAGGTCGGAGCCGTAGCGGAAGCCGGCGTCGAGCTTGTCGGTCGTCAGGAAGCTCGTGCCGGCGTACGACGCTTCGGTCAGGAAGACCCGGTCGAGCTCGGTCGGATGGCCGCAGCTCTCGTGGATCTGGAGGTACAGCTGCGACGGGTCGAGGATGATCGTCCGCCGCCCGGGCGGGAGCTGGGGCGCGGTGAGGAGCTCCACGGCCTCCTCGGCGTAGCGCTCGGCGTGGTTCGCGAGGTCCAGCCCGCGGATGAACTCGTAGCCGGCCGCCCGGTAGCCGCCGCCGGCGTCCGGGTAGGACCGGCGCTGGTGCTCGTCGCCCTTGATCGCGTTCGCCTCGACGGCGCTGCCGATGTGGGTGATCGTCTGCTCGGTGAAGCTGCCGTCGGTCGCGGCGAACGTCTTCCACTCGCGCTGGGCCGCGTACATCGACTCGGTGAAGACGATGCCCTTGACGCTCGATGCCCGCTTGTCGGCCTCGAGGAGGTCCGCGATCTTGCTCTCGAGCGGGATCCGGAAGGGATCCTCCTCGACCGGCGTCGCGAAGGTGCCGTGGGCCGGTGGCCGGTCGTCGAGGACGACGGGCCGGCGAAGGGCCGTCGCGGACGCCTTCGCGATGCGGACGGCCAGCCCCGCCACGCGGTCGGCCTCGGCGAGATCGAGGCGATGGGACGAGGCGAATCCCCACGCCCCGCCGACGAGGACCCGGACGCCGAAGCCCTCGGTCTCGCCGAGCGCCACGCCCTCGACCTTGCCGGTCTTGACGGTGATCGACTCCTCGCGCCGCCGGACGACACGGACATCGGCGTAGCTGGCACCGAGCGCCTGGGCGGTGTTCAGGGCGCGGTCGGTCAGGTCACGATGCTCGGACGTGTCTGGGCTCACGGGTAGGCGAGCCTACCAGAGCCGCCGGATGCCGGCGCTACACTCGACCGTCGTGGACCCCCAGCAGCCGGGCCGCCTCATCACCCTCGAGGGACCGGAAGGCGCGGGCAAGACCGTCCTTGGCCAGCGACTCGCCACGGCCATCGTCGCGACGGGCCGGTCGGTCGTCCTGACCCGGGAGCCCGGCGGCACGCGCCTCGGCGAGCGACTCCGGGCGCTGCTCCTGGAGGATGGCGGCCGGGTGGATCCCCGGGCCGACGCGCTGCTGTTCAACGCGGCGCGGGCCCAGCTCGTCCACGAGATCCTCGGACCGGCGCTCGCCGCCGGGCAGGTCGTCGTCTGCGCCCGCTTCGGCGATTCCACGCTGGCCTACCAGGGCTACGGTGAGGGCCTCCCGCTCGCAGACCTGCGAGCCCTCGCGTCGGTCTCGACCGGCGGGCTCGTGCCGGATCGGACGATCCTCCTCGACCTCGATCCCGAGATCGGGCTCCGGCGCAAGTCCCAGGGCGAGCAGACGCGCTTCGAGGCGTCGTTCAATCTCGAATTCCATCGCCGAGTCCGCGCCGGCTTCCTGGAGCTGGCCGCCGCGGAGCCGGAGCGGTTCCGGGTCGTGGATGCCTCGCGCGGCGTCGACGCGGTGTTCGCCGACGTCCTCGCCTCGTCCCTCGAGGTCCTCTGACCAGGCTCACAGGACCTGCGTGAGCGCCTGGCTCGTCAGCACGATCCCGAGCCCGACCACCAGCGCCGCGACGACGACCTGGATCGCCGCCCACCGTCGGCCGAGCACGCCCGCTCCCGGGATCCGTCCGGCCAGGCGCGAGGCGTGGACGAGGGCGACCCCGACGCCCCCGAGGACGACGGCCATGCCGATCCCGAAGGCGACCACGAGGACGATGCCGTAGGCGACGCGGCCCGCGGCGATCGAGCCGAGCAGCAGGATCAGCGCCGAGGCCGATGGCACGAGGCCGCCCGACAGGCCGAGCGCGAAGAGGCTCCGCCACGAGACGCCGACGGCCTCGTCGTGGCCATGCTCGTGCCCGTGCGGGTGGGGGTGCGGGTGCTCGTGCCCGTGCGGGTCGGTGTGCTCGTGCCCGTGCTCGTGGTCGCCGGCGTCGTGGTCGGCGGTGCCGCGCGCGAGGTCCCGGAGGCGCCGGACCAGCAGGCCGCCACCGATGGCGACGACGAGGGCCCCCGATCCGACGCCCAGGATCGGATACAGCCGCTCCGGCGGGAGCGTGCTCGCCGCGCCCAGGGTGATGACCGCGAGCGCGAGGACGCCGAGGGTGTGCGAGACGGTGACGGCCAGCCCCAGCCCGAGGGCCTGCCGTGTCGTGCCGCGGGTGCCCACGAGATAGGCCGCCATGATCGTCTTGCCGTGGCCCGGCGAGAGCGCGTGGGCCGCTCCGAGGCCGATCGCGACGAGCAGCGAGCCGACCAGCAGCGCTGGCGTCACGTCCCCGCCCTGGACGATCGACGCCAGCTCCGAGCCGACGCCACCGGGGATCGCGCCGAGGGCCGGGATCGATGCATCGCGCGCACCCGGACCCGCGGCACCGCCAAGCGGCAGGGCATCCGGAGCGGACCATGCCACGAGGCTCGGGCCGCCGGCTGCGACGGTGAGCGTCACCGCCTCCATCGACAGCGGCCGGCTGAGGAGGTCGGTCGGATAGTGCGTGAGCCGATCCGAGGGCGACGTGGCCAGGAGCCCGGGGCCGGCGATCGTGGCACCGTCGCCAACCGCGACGATCTCCCGCCAGCCGATCCGCTCCGCGAACGTTCCGTCCTCGAACGCGACGGTCGCACTCGCCCCGATCGCCGTGATCGGCGTGGCGGAGAGCTCGCAGACCACCCGCATCGTCGAGAGCCCCCCGGCGCCGGGGAGGAAGGCGAGGCCGGCAGCGTCGGCCCGGAGGGCCAGCCGCGTGCCATCGACGGTCAGCTGCAGCGAGGGCAGAAGGCGCGGACATGCCGCCAGGCGCTCGGCCTCGAGCTCGGCCGCCGAGACGGAGCCATCGCCGTCGGCATCGATCCGCTGGCGCTCCTGGAACGTCGGGATCTCGGCCTCGTCGATGACGAGGTCGACGTCGATTCGGTCTGGCGCGATCCGCAGCCCGGCGTAGTGGTTGATGGTGAAGTTGCCGAGCGGGTGGGCGAGCGCCACCGCGGGGAGGAGCGCCGCCAGGGCGATTCCCGCGAACGTCGCTCGCGCGACGCGGCGCGACAGCCGGGTCTGCGACAGCCGGGTCTGCGACAGCCGGGTCTGCGACAGCCGTGTCTGCGACAGCCGGGTCATCGCGTGCCTCCGAGGCTCGCCAGCGCGTCGGTTGCCCGCCGGGTGGCGAGGGGATCGAGGGCGCCCGTCGGCGCGAGCGCGGCGGCCAGGAGCTCGCGGGCCCGGTCGGCCTGGCCCAGGGCCTGGGCGATGAGGCCGGCGTGGTAGTCGAGGAGCGGGTCCCTCGTGCCGAAGGCGAAGGCCTGCGCCATCGCCGTCGCGGCGTCCGCGGCCCGGCCATTGGCGAGGAGGGCCCAGGCGAGGGCGTCGTAGCCGTAGGCGTCCTTGCGGACCGCGATCTCCTGCTGGGCGAGGCGGAGGGCCTCGGTCAGGTCGCGGTCGTGGTTGATGCTGAACAGGACGAGCTGACGGTTGAAGACCTGCTCGTTGAGGGCGGCGAGGTGGGCGATCGCCTCGACGGTCGCGTACTGCCGGTCGGCGAGCACCGCGTCGCCGAGCGCCGCGTCGCCGCGGAGGGCGTAGAGATCTCCGAGCGCCGCGACCGCATCGGGCTGCGGGGCGATCGCGATCGCTGCCGAGTAGCTGCGGATCGCGTCGTCGATGCGGCCGAGGGCCGCCTCGGCGCGGGCCATGCCGGACACCGCGAGGAAGCTGCCGGGCCAGGCCTGGACCGCCCGGGTGAACCAGTCGAGCGCGACCGTCGGCTGGCCCGCGGTCACCGCGAGCGTGCCGGGCAGGTAGGCGTACCAGCTGAGCGACGGGCCGGTCTCGCCGGCCGCCGCCGCCTCGTCGAAGGCGCGGGTCGCCAGTGACCAGGCGTCCGCGGGATCACCCTCGATGAAGGCGAGGCGCGAGAGCCGGGCATCGACGGCCGGGCCCGGCGCCGCCTTGGCGAGCGCCCGGTAGCTGGTCGCGGCCCCGGCAACGTCGCCGAGCTCGAGCTCCGCGTCGCCGGCCGTCGCCAGGGCGGCGAGCTGGCTGGGATCCTGCTGGAGGATCGCGCGGGCCTCCGAGAGGGCCGTCGCGAAGTCGTGGAGCGAGGCGAGGACCCGGGCGTGGACGACCCGAGCGGCCGTCTCGGCCGGCGCGACAGCGATCGCTCGCTCGAGCGACTGGCGTGCCCGGTCGTAGTCCGAGATGTCGCCGGTCAGGCGCGCCCGGCCCTCGTACAGGAGGCCAAGATTCGTCGCGGAATAGAAGTCCCTGGGCTCCTTCGCGAGGTTCGCCGTCCAGGCGTCGATCGACCGGTCGATCTGCTGGAGGGTGCCGACCGCGAGCACCGGTCCCCCCGGCGACACGATCGCCGAGCCGCCAACCGGTCCGGAATCGGCGGCCGGCCTGCTCGCGGTCGGCGGTGGCGTCGCCCGCAGGGCGGCGACCCCGTAGGTCGCGAGCGCGAGGCCGAGGGCGGCTGCGGCGATCCCGATCGGTCGAACTCGACGGGGCGTGAGTCGGAGCGTCTCGGCGGTCATGGGATCCTCGGTCCTCGACAGGGGCTGACGACAGATGGGAGGTGGAGCCGGGAGGTGACGGACGTGGCCCGCCGCCTCCCGGATGGCGCGGTCAGTGCGGCTGGCCGAGGTACGGGAAGTGGCCGAGGTAATCGCCGTGCGGCCCGACGCCGTCGCTCGTCACGCAGCCGTTGGTCGTGAGACCGAGCTCCGTGTCGATGACGTCGTCGCCGAGGGCGCGCCCGTTGAGCGGCCCGACGGCATGGGTCGTGGTGTCATAGGTGATGACGTCCGGCAGCAGGATGTTGGCGATGGCGTTGGCCGTCGCCGCGTCGTAGTCCGGGCAACCCGTGCCGAGCGCTGCGTTGATGTTCTCCAGCGTCGCGACGATGTTGGCCTTGAACTGGCCGCCGTCGCCGGTCCGCTGCTGCGACGGCGGGATCGCGTTGAAGCGGTTCTTCGTCGTGCCCGAGCTCGGGTCGACGAGGGCGTTGTTGAAGACGGTGTTGATCGCCGGGCGGCCCATCTGGTCGCCGGGCATCCAGCTGGAGCCGTCCCACCAGGTGGTCTGGCCCCAGACGCCGATGGCCGTCCCGCCGAGCGCGTCGTCGGGGACCTCGATGACGATGGCGTTCGTGTTCAACCCGGCGAAGAAGTCGGTCGGGTTGCTGCCGAGCTGATCGCTGCCGAGGCCGAAGACGGTCCCGACGAAGCCGGTCAGATCGAAGAAGAAGGGATCGCTTCGAACGCCGGCGAAGACCTTCAGGCCGTCCTTGCCGGTGCCGATGCCGGTGCCGCCGGTGGAGCCCCAGCCGACGAGCGCGCCGACCTTGAGGCTGCGGGCGTTCGAACCCTGGTAGCGCGTCACCGCGTATGACTGGGCGCCGCTGGAAACGGGCCCGAAGCGGACGACGTAGGCGAGGTCCTGGACCGCATCACCGGTCCGGTCGACGTTGATGACGTAGCGGACGTTCGTCCCGAACGCCCCGCCGAAGAGGTTGATCGCCGGGTTCGTCGTCATCGCGAACACCGTCCGCGAGGCATTGCTGCCGTCGAAGACGTACACGTCGTTGATGTCGCGGTCGCCATGGTCCGAGTGCGGGCTGAAGGCCCCGCCCTGGCTCAGGCCGCCGAGCGCCGGCGCGTCGAGATGGTCCGCGGCGGACGCCAGCAGGGGCGCGCCTCCGAGGACGAGGGTCAGTCCGGCGACTGCGAGCAGCGCGCCGGTCCTGAGGCTGGGTCGTTCCATCGATTCCTCCACGAGAAGCCGAGGGGCCCACGGATCCGACGCGTCAGGGATCCGTCTGCCCGGGCTTCGACACCTGGTCCGGGCCCCGGTCCCGGCCGCAGCGTGCGGCCGGCTCGATCGCCCTCGGGCACTTCTTCGCAGCCCCGGCCCGTCCGGATGAATCGCGGGTCCGCCTCGACCGAGTCGCGCTGGGCCACGCCCGGCCGCGGCTACACTCGGCGCGTCCGCTCCGCCGGGGAGGCGGGTGAACCGCCCGGGGCGTTGGTGCGCATGAGGACATGACCGAGCTCGACGATCCCGTCGGGAGCGCGATGACGGCCGATCCCGATGACCGGGACCAGGCCGATCTCGCCCGCCTCGAACGGGGCGAGCTCGAGGCACTGGAAGGGCTCTACGGGCGACACGGGACGATGGCCTACTCGATCGCGCTGCGGATCACCGGCGACGCCGGGACGGCGGAGGATGTCGTCCAGGAGGCGTTCCTCGGCGTCTGGCGGAACGCCGGCCGCTACGAGCCGGGGCGGGGCTCGGTCCGGACGTGGCTGATGGCGATCGTCCACCACCGAGCCATCGACAGCCTCCGGCGCCGCCGCGCGACGGTCGCGCTGCCCGAGGGGACGGATGGGACGACGCCGGCCGTGCTGGCCCTGCCGGATGTCTGGAACGAGGTCGCCGCGGGCCTCGATCGCGACGCGGTCCAATCGGCGCTCGGCTCGATCCCGACGCGCCAGCGCGAGGCCCTCGAGCTGGCCTATTTCGCCGGGCTTACCCAGGTCGAGATCGCCGAGCGGCTCGGGCTGCCCCTCGGCACGGTGAAGAGCCGCATGCGGCTGGGCCTGCTCGCCCTGCGGGCCGAGCTCGTCGGCCACCGGGACGCCGATGGCTGAGACCCAGGGCGAGGCGATGACCTGCGCGCAGGCGACCGAGCTCGCCGCCGGGTTCGTGCTCGGCGCCCTGGAGCCGTCCGAGATGGCGAGCGTCCGGGCCCACCTGTCGACGTGCCGCGAGGCCCACCCGGAGTTCGAGGAGCTCGGCGCGGTCGTGCCGGTCCTCGCCCGCACCGTGCCGCCGGCGACGCCGTCGCCGGATCTCGGCGACCGGATCCTCGCCGCCGCCCGCGCCGAGCAGACGAAGTCCGACGAAGCGGGCGCGCGCGCCGCGCTGCAGCCGATGCCCGTGCCCGTTCCCACTCCAGCCCCGTGGCTTATCGGCCAGCGCCGGCCGTGGGCCGGGTTCCTCGAGGTCCTGCGCCGGCCGGCGTGGCTGGCGACCGCGGTCGCCGCCGTGCTCGTCATGGCGGTGCTCGGCGCCTGGAACCTCCAGCTCCAGGGCCAGGTGTCGGGGCTCACCGCCTACCGCGACGGCGTCGCGGCTGTCCTCGACGCGGCGAAGGCCTCGGGCGCCCGGGTCGCCGTGCTGAGCCCTGCAGCCGGCTCGGGTCCGACGGGGCTTGCCGCCGTCGATCCGGCCGGACGCCTGGTCATCGCGATGCGCGACCTGACGCCGACGACCGGTGCCCAGGTCTACGAGGCCTGGCTCATCGGGGCAGACAACAAGCCGGTGCCCGCCGGGTCGTTCGCGGTCGGGCCGAGCGGCGTCGGCACGCTCGCGGGCTCGCTCCGCGGTGCCGAGGCCGGGGTCGTCGTGGCGCTGACCCTGGAGCCGGGACCGGGCGCGACCACGCCCACCCTCCCGATCATCGTCCAGGGCCGCGCCGGATCCTCGGCCGGAGTGATCCCGGGACCCGCCTCCGGGCTCTAGCTCGCGGCGGGCGTCCCGTGGGCCTCGGCGACGTGGCCCGGACCCGTGGCGCGTGCCGCGTCGAGGGCGCTCCGGGCCGCGGCGATCAGGTCCGCCTCGGTCGTGCCGTCGTTCGGGAAGCGGGCCACGCCGGCGGAGACCGTGAACGCCGTGCCGGCGATCGGCGGCCGGGCGGCCACCGCGCCGACGATCCGCCGGATCACCCCGGGACCCTTCGCGCCGGGTGCGACGAGCACGAACTCGTCCCCGGCGTCGCGGGCCACGGTGTCGACGAGCCGGACGGTCTCCGTGATGACCGCTGCGACCTCCCGCAGCACCGCATCGCCGACCGCCCGCCCGGCACGCTCGTTGATCGCGGTCAGGCCGTCGACGTCGAACACGGCGACGCACAGCTCGGAGGCCTGGCGGCTCGCTCGCGCGACCTCGAGCTCGATGACCCGGGCCAGCGTCCGGGCGTTCGCGAGGCCAGTGAGACCGTCGGAGTTGGCGACGCGCTCCAGCCACTCGCCGCGCTCCAGGGCGTCGACGGTGAGCCGCGCCCGGTCGACGAGCAGCCCGATGAGATCGGCGATGGCGGCGACCCGCTCGGCGTCGACCGGATCGAGCGCCCACGGCGCCGGTCGCGACACGGCGAGCGCCCCGATCGGCTCCTCGATGCCCGCCCCGCCGACGACGATCGGCCACGCGGCGAGGATCGCGTCCGGGTGGACCGGGTCGACGGCGCCGAGCACCGCTCGGCGATCGTGGGCCGCCGTGCCGATCGCCCCGGCGCGGTCATCCGCGGCCTTGGTGTAGGCGGCCGCATCCGATGCCTCGAGCCCTGCCGAGCCGGCCACGCGGAGGGCCTCGGCCGGGCCGTCCCACAGCAGCGCGACCGCCCGTGCGGCGTCGGTCACGGACCGCGCCACGGCGAGCAGCTCGTCCAGTGCGGCGTCGGCGTCGCCGCCCCGCGCGACCGCGCGGATGGCTTCGATGATCGCCGGGTCGGAGGTGCCTGGCAGGCGGTCGGACACACGGGCCTCCTCGATCGAATGAGAGCGGCCGGATCGTACACCGCCGCTCATATACTCCCGCCGTGAAGCTCGTCGTCGCGATCGTCCACAACGAGGACGCGGGGGCGCTCGTCGACGCCCTCCTCCAGGCGGAGCACCGGACCACCCGGCTGCAGTCCTCCGGCGGGTTCCTCAAGCAGTCGAACGCGACGATCATCGTGGGCGTCGAGGACGACAAGGTCGACGAGGTGCTGGCGATCGTCCGCGAGAACTGCACCTCCCGAAGCCAGGTCGTGAACCCGATGCCGCCGATCATGGAGCCCGGCGAGTTCTTCATGCCCTACCCGCTCGAGGTCGAGGTCGG
>JACQEG010000156.1 GCA_016200665.1 Chloroflexota bacterium
CTCGGTGCGGCTCGCCGCGCTCTCGCGACTCCACGTCATCTACGTCTGGACCCACGACTCGGTGGGACTCGGCGAGGATGGCCCGACGCACCAGCCCGTGGAGCACTACGCGGCCCTCCGGGCGATGCCGCACCTGTGGTTCGTCCGCCCGGGCGACGCCAACGAGGCCTCGGCCGCGTGGGGACTCGCGCTGGAGCGGCGCGACGGCCCGACCGCGCTGTCGCTCACGCGCCAGAAGCTGCCGACGCTCGCGGGCACGGCCCAGCTGGCCGCGGCGGGGGTGCGTCGCGGCGGCTACGTCCTGCGGCCGGCCTCGAACGAGGCGGCGGGCGGCGCGCCGGCGATCATCCTCATCGGCACGGGCTCGGAGCTCCAGCTGGCGATGGCCGCCGCGGAGACGCTGGAGGCCGAGGGCACGCCGGCGAGGGTCGTCTCGCTGCCGTGCTGGGCGGCGTTCGAGGCACAGCCGGCGGCGTATCGCGACGAGGTCCTCCCGCCGGCGGTCAAGCGCCGCCTGAGCGTCGAGGCGGGCGCCTCGCTCGGCTGGGAGCGCTGGACCGGCGACGAGGGCGCCATCGTGGCGATCGACCACTTCGGGGCCTCCGCACCGGTCGGCGCGATCTTCGAGCGGCTCGGCTTCACGGCCGAGCGGGTGACGGACCTCGCCCGCCTCGTCGTCCGCGACGGCCTCCACGGCGTCATCCCGACGCTCGACGCCGGCCACGGCTAGAGGGAGCGCCACGATGCGGGTCGCCTTCGCAGCGGACCATGCCGGTGCCGGCATGAAGGCCGAGCTCATCCGCCGGCTCGGCGCGGCCGGCCTCGACCACGAGCTCGTCGACCTCGGTGGCGACGGCTCCGACCCCGGCGACGACTACCCGGACTTCGCGGAGCGACTCGGCGACGCGATCGTCGCCGGCTCCGCTGACCGGGGGATCCTCATCTGCGGCTCCGGGGTCGGGGCGAGCGTCGCGGCGAACAAGATCCCGGGCGTCCGCGCCGCCGTCTGCCACGACACGTACTCCGCCCACCAGGGCGTGGAGCACGACGACATGAACGTCCTGACGCTCGGGTCGCGAGTCATCGGCCCGGAGCCCGCCTTCGAGTGCTCGATCGCATTCCTCGAGGCGCGCTTCTCCGGCCAAGCTCGCCACGTCCGACGGCTCGACAAGGTCCGCGCCATCGAGGCGCGCGGGATCGGCGCACGCCAGGAAAGCCACCGATGAGATCCGACCTCGTCCTGCACCTGGCTCCCGCCGACGCCGAGCGGGTCGAGGCCGTCGCGGAGCACGCCCGTCGCGACGCCTGGGCGGAGCGCCTGTTCGATCACGACACGACGCTGTGGTCGGAGGCCCCCGCGGTCCAGGCGACGATCGCCGAGCGCCTCGGCTGGCTCGACGCCCCGGCTCACTTCGCGCTGGAGGTGCCCGCCCTCGAGGGCTTCGGCGACGGCGTCCGCGTCGCGGGCTTCACGACCGCGGTCGTCATGGGCATGGGCGGCTCGAGCCTTGCGCCCGAGGTCCTCCACGAGGTGTTCGGCAGCGCCGAGGGCTACCTCGACCTCCGCATCCTCGACTCGACCGATCCGGCGGCGGTCGCCGCCACGGTCGACGACCTCGATCCGCTCCAGACGCTCTGGATCGTCGCCAGCAAGTCCGGCACCACGACGGAGCCTCTCGCGTTCATGGCCGACGCCTGGGGCCGTGTCGAGACGGCGCTCCGCGAGCGCGGCTCGGACCAGCGGCCCGGTGAGTTCTTCGTCGCGATCACCGACCCGGGCCGGAGCCTCGAGGCGATCCCCCACCAGGACGACCTTCGCGAGCGGTTCCTCAACCTCCCGACGGTCGGCGGGCGCTACTCGGCGCTCACCTACGTCGGGCTCGTCCCGGCATCGCTGATCGGCCTCGACCTCGATGCCCTGCTCGCCTCGGCCCAGGCGATGCTCGCCCGCTGCCGTGAGCCCGAGCCGGAGGCGAACCCCGGGGTCCACCTGGGAATCGCGATCGGCGAGCTGGCGCGGGCAGGCCGCGACAAGCTGACGTTCCTGGCGGACCCGGCGATCGCCAGCTTCGGGGCATGGCTCGAGCAGCTCATCGCCGAATCGACCGGCAAGCACGGCACCGGCATCGTGCCGGTCGACCGCGAGCCGCTGCTCCATCCCGGTACCTATGGGCCGGACCGGGTGTTCGTTCGTCTGTCCTTGAAGGGCGAGGACGATGGCGGCCGGGCGGCGCTGGCCGATCAGCTCGCGAGACGCGGTCACCCGGTCATCGAGATCGGCATCGAGGACCCGATCGAGCTCGCCGGCGAGGCCATCCGCTGGGAAGTCGCGACGGCGATCGCCGGCGCGGTCCTCGGCATCGACCCGTTCGACCAGCCGAACGTCGAGGAGGCCAAGGAGCGAACCCGGCGGCTGCTGGGCGCGAACGGATCGGCAGGATCCATGGGCGCCGGCAGCGACATGGCCGACGCGATCCAGGTGTCCGCGGGAGAGGCCGTCCTGACGGACGCGCTGCGGGCGCTGACCGCCCGGCTGTCGGCCCCGTCGTACGTGGCGATCCAGGCATTCATCGCGCCCGATCCGTCGCGAGACGCAGCCATCGGCCGGATACGCGAGGGCCTCGCGGATCACCGCGGCTGCGCGACGACGGCCGGCTACGGCCCACGATTCCTCCACTCGACGGGCCAGCTCCACAAGGGCGGCCCGGCCACGGGCGTCTTCCTGCAGCTCACCTCGGACCATCCGACCGACCGACCGATCCCGGGCTGGCCCTACACCTTCGGTCGGCTCATCGACGCCCAGGCCCGGGGCGACCGCGAGGCCCTCCGGGCCCACGACCGGCCGCTCCTCCGGATCCACCTCGGACCGGAACTCGACGCCGATCTCGCGGTCCTCGAGCGCGCCCTCTTCCAGGCCCTGCGCTGATCGCACCGGAGGCACGGACATGCGGATCGGGTTCATCGGCCTTGGACGGATGGGGTCCAACATGGTCCGCCGGCTGCTCCGGGACGGCCATGAGATCGTGGCGTACAACCGGACGCCGGAGAAGACGAAGGAGATCGCCGGCGAGGGGGCCGAGGCGGCCTTCTCCATCGCCGAGCTCGTCGACAAGCTCGCCAAGCCGCGGACCGTCTGGATCATGGTCCCGGCGGGCGACGCGACGGAGGCCCAGATCCAGGAGCTGCTGCACCACCTGGAGCCCGGCGACACGATCGTCGACGGCGGCAACACGAACTTCCACGACGACGTCCGGCGCCACGGGATGCTCGCCGACCACGGCCTCGGCTACGTCGATGCCGGGGTGTCCGGCGGGATCTGGGGCCTCGCCAACGGCTTCTGCCTGATGGTCGGCGGGGACGAGCCGGCGGTGAAGCCGCTCGAGCCCATCTTCCTGTCGCTCGCACCGAAGGACGGCTATCTCCACACCGGCGGGCCGGGCTCCGGCCACTACGTGAAGATGATCCACAACGGGATCGAGTACGGGATGATGCAGGCCTACGCGGAGGGCTTCGAGATCCTCCACGCGAGCGACTACCAGGTCGACCTCGCGGCGATCTCGGACCTCTGGAATCACGGCTCGGTCGTCCGCTCGTGGCTCCTGGAGCTCGCCGCCGATGCGTTCCGGAAGAACGGCCAGGACCTGCCGCACCTGAAGGGCTGGGTCGCGGACTCCGGCGAGGGCCGCTGGACGATCCAGGAGGCGATCGACCACGACGTCCCCGCGCCGGTCATCACCCTGTCGCTCCTGACCCGCTTCCGCTCGCGCCAGGGCGACTCCTACGGCGCGAAGGTCCTCGCGGCCCTCCGAAATGAGTTCGGCGGCCACGAGGTCAAGGCCGAGTAGGCAGACCGAGCGTGGCGACGAAGGCTCCTCCGCCGCCGGGACGAGGGACCCGCACGCCGACGAAAGCGGCGACGCCGGCGAAGCGGCAGACCCCCAACCCGGGCGCCGCCGACGGCATGGTGCCCGCGGTCGCGGCCGGCTCGCTGTCGATCCGCGAGGAGCGCCTCGCCCACGACGGCAAGCGCCGGCGGTCCCCGAAGTCGATCGAGGTCAACCCGCTCCGCAAGGGCCTCCGCCTGGAGCGCGTGCCGGACCCGCACGTCATGGTCCTGTTCGGAGCGACCGGCGACCTGTCGCACCGGAAGGTCTTCCCGGCGCTCGCCCAGCTGTGGCGGACGAACCTCCTGCCGCAGGACTGGCAGCTCGTCGCGATCGGGCGGCGGGCCTACGACGACAAGGCCTTTCGCGAGGGCGTGCGCGACAGCCTGAAGGTGAACTCCCGCGTCCCCCTCGAACCCGCGGTCGAGCGTCAGTTCCTCGACCGGATCACCTACCACCGCGGCGACTTCGACGCGGACCCGATGTACGACGAGCTCGCCGAGCGGCTGGATGCGATCGACGCGTCGCACGCCACCGCGGGCAACCGGCTCTTTTACCTCGCCACCCAGCCTTCGGCGTTCACGGAGATCGTCGCCCAGCTCGGACGGACCGGCCTCGATCACGAGCACCACGGCGGCGGCTGGCGCCGGATCGTCATCGAGAAGCCGTTCGGACGGGACCTCGACTCCGCGAGGCGCCTGAACCGCGAGGTCGGCAAGGTCTTCCGCGAGGCGCAGGTCTACCGCATCGACCACTACCTCGGGAAGGAGACCGTCCGGAACCTGCTCGTCTTCCGGTTCGCCAACGGGATCTTCGAGCCGCTCTGGAACCGGCGCTACGTCGACCACGTGCAGATCACGATGGCCGAGTCGCTCGGCGTCGAGGAGCGCGGCTCGTTCTACGAGGAGACCGGGGCGGTCCGCGACGTCGTCCAGAACCACCTCCTCCAGCTGCTGACGCTCGTCGCGATGGAGCCGCCGGCCACCTTCGACGCGGAGGCGCTGCGCGACGAGAAGGTCAAGGTCCTGCGGGCGGTCGACCGGCTCGATCGGATGCGCGTCGCTGCCGACGTCGTCCGCGGCCAGTACGGGCCCGGCTGGATCGAGGGCACGCGGGCCGCCGGCTACCGCGCCGAGGACGAGGTCGACGCCCAGTCGGAGACCGAGACGTTCGTCGCGATGAAGCTGAACATCGACGACTGGCGCTGGTCCGGGGTGCCGTTCTACCTCCGGACCGGGAAGCGCCTGCCGAAGCGGGCGACCGAGATCGCGATCCAGTTCCGGGACGTGCCGCACCGGCTGTTCGAGGGTGCCCAGTCCAATCCCGAACCCAACCTCCTCGCGATCCGGATCCAGCCGGACGAGGGCATCGTCCTGCGGTTCGGCTCGAAGGTGCCGGGGCTCGGGCTGGACATCCGGACCGTGAACATGGACTTCACCTACGGCTCGGCGTTCTCGGCCGACGCCCCGGAGGCGTACGAGACGCTCATCCTCGACGCGATGCTCGGCGACGCCTCGCTGTTCACGCGCGCCGACGAGGTCGAGGCAGCCTGGGCTGCCGTCGATCCGATCCTCGATGCCTGGCTCGACGAGCCGGCGCCCGAGTTCCCGAACTACGACGCCGGCACGTGGGGCCCGCCCGCGGCGGATCGCCTCATGGAGCGCGCCGGGCGCCGCTGGCGGCGGATCTGACGATGGCCGAGGGCACCTCCGGGCCGGGTGGCGACGGTGCCGGCGCGATGCTGGACGGCCTCGTCTCCGACGAGGAGCGGCGACTCGGCGAGCCGATGCTGCGGTGGTCGTCGCGGACCCACTCGATCGCCGGCGTCCAGGCCGAGCTCGAGCGGATCTGGTCCTCGATCTCGCTGACAACCCCGGCCGCCGACGGGGACGGCACCGCCGACGGCACGCCGGGAGCGAGCGGCGCGGAGCGGCGGGTCGCCGCGCGCAGCAGCGTCATGAACCTGGTCATCGTCGCCGGCCGCGGCGAGACGGGCGAGCGCGCGGCCGCCGTGGTCCACGGCCTGACCGGCCGCCACCCGTCCCGGACGATCATCGTCACCCCCGCTGATCCGGACGGCCCGTCGTGGCTCGATGCCCAGGTCCAGGCACACTGCGTCCTGCCCTCGAAGGACTCGCCCGAGACGTGCGCCGAGCTCATCTACCTGACCGCCGGTGGCGAATCCGGCCAACACCTTGCCGGGCTCGTCGCGCCGCTGCTCGTCCACGACCTGCCGGTCACCGTCTGGTGGCCGGGCGAGCCCCGGCTCGAGTCGCGCCCGGTCCGCGAGCTCCTGGACATGGCCGACCGGCTCATCGTCGACGGCGCCGGCTGGTCCGGCGATGGCCTGGAGCGGCTGGCCCAGCTGGCGCGGATGGCGGGTGAGCACGGCCTCGAGATCGCGGACTTCGCGATGCTTCGCCAGTCGCGCTGGCGCGAGGCCATCGCGTCCTCGTTCGACCTGCCGAGGCTCATGCCGTTCCTCGGCCACATCACCGCGCTGACCGTCCACTACTCGGCGCGGGACGGCACGCCACGGGCGACGGACGTCGTGAAGCCGATCTACCACCTCGCCTGGCTGGCCTCGCGCCTCGGGATGGTCGTCGCCGAGCCGATGACCGCCGGCTCCGAGCCCTGGGGCGGCTACCGAGGGGTCCTCCGCTCCGGGCGCCGTCGCGTGGAGGTCGAGCTGCACCCGCTCGAGTCGCCGCAGGCGGGCGGGACGACGCTCGAAGTGGCGATCGATGCCCGGCGCGGGTCGGAGCGGCTCGCCGTCCGCGTGACCGGTCACGCCGATGGGATCACGGTCGAGACGCTGCTCGATGGCCGGCCCATGCCGGATCGCCAGTACCTCGTCCCGCGACGGCGCGAGGCGGACCTCCTGGCCGAGACGATCGAGGATGCCGGGGCGCACCCGATCACGATCGAGGCGCTCGAGATGGCGGCTGCGCTCGTCGGCAGGCCGGTCCCGGGCCGCCACATCGGCGCGCGGGCGGCCGCGTGACGGCGGCGTGATG
The DNA here is from genome assembly GCA_016200665.1 of Chloroflexota bacterium. Taxonomy (GTDB): domain Bacteria; phylum Chloroflexota; class Limnocylindria; order Limnocylindrales; family CSP1-4; genus UBA5189. The sequence goes on from JACQEG010000156.1 coordinate 6,902, forward strand.
GCCGCTCGACGGCCGAGTGACGCCCGCGTCGCGGTCGCGTGACGAGCCCGATGCACACGAACGGCTCGACCCCGCACGACGGCGAACCCACGATCGACGTCCTGCCGGATGCCGAGGCAGCGGCCACGGCGGCCGCGACCCTCATCGCGAGCGCGCTCGCCGACGCGGCCCGCCAGCGCGGCCGGGCCGACTGGGCCACGACCGGCGGCTCGACGCCGATCCTCCTCTACCGCTCGCTCGCGCAATCGCCGCTCAGGGACCTCGTGCCGTGGGATCGGGTCCACGTCTGGTGGGGCGACGACCGGATGGTCCCGCGCGATCACCCGCTCTCGAATCGGCTGCCGTTCGACGAGGTGCTCCTCCCGAGCGTGCCGATTCCGGAGCCGAACATCCACCCGATCGCGATCGACTTCGCGCTCGGACGCTTCCCGGACACCGACGCGGCGGCGCGCGCCGCCGCGGCCACCTACGAGTCCGAGCTTCGCGCCGCACCGCTGGCGCGTGATCCGGAGGGGTTCCCCGTCCTCGACGTCGTGCTCGTGGGCGTTGGGCCGGATGGCCACGTCTTCTCGGTGTTCCCGGATTCACCGCTCTTCGACTCGCCCCGGTGGGCCTCCGCCGTGCCGGCCCCGGACCACGTCGAGCCGCACGTCGCCCGGGTCAGCCTCCATCCCCGCATCCTCGTCGCGGCCCGGCTGCCGATCGTGGTCGTCATCGGCGCGGGCAAGGCGTCGGTGGTCGGAGACCTCCTGACCGGGAAGCGCGACGTCCGGCGATGGCCGGCCCAGCTCGCACGCCGGCCGGGCGCCGCGTGGTTCCTCGACGAGGCCTCGGCGGCCGGTCTGCGCGGCCACGGCGCAGCGTGACGGACGACACGACCATGTCCGGCGACGGCACCGACATGGAGCCCGCGGCGGCGACCGAGCCGGCGTTCCGGAGAGAGGCGTTCGGGCCGGAGGCGTTCCGGCCGGAGCCGTCACGACTCGTCGCATCCCCGGACGGCGTCCCGATCGCCCTCTTCGAGGCCGGGGCCCCCGCGCGCGAATCGGACCGGCCCTCGCTCGTCCTCGTCCATGGCTCGACGGCGGATCACACGACGTTCCGAGCCGTCGCGCCCGTCCTCGGGCAACGCCGGCACCTCGTCGCCATCGACCGGCGGGGCCGGGGCGCCTCGGGCGACGCGATCGAGAGCGTCACGTACTCGATCGACCTGGAGTACGACGACCTCGCGGCAGTCGCCCACACCGTGGCGACGCTCGATGGCCGGCCGGTGGACGTCTTGGGCCACTCCTACGGGGGCCGGATCGCGCTCGGGGCGGCGGCTCGGTCCGAGTGGATCCGGCGGATCGTCGTCTACGAGGGCGCGCCGTCGGTGCCGCGCCTGCCGTACCGCCCGGTCGGGCTGGAGCGGCGGATCCGGGCCCACCTCGATCACGGCGATCCCGAGATGGCCCTCGAGACGTTCTTCCGCGAGATCGTCGGCCTGGACGACGAGGCCATCGCCGCGTACCGCGCCAACCCCGTCTGGCCGGTCCGCGCCGCCGCGGCGCCCACGATCCTGCGCGAGCTCGAAGCGGAAGGTTCCTCCGCGGCCTCGCTCGAAGCGCTGGGCCGGGTCGGCGTGCCCGTCCTCCTGGTCCTCGGCTCCGCGAGCCGTTCGCCGTTCGCCGCCGCCACCGAGGCCCTCCGGGCCACGCTGCCCAACGTCCGCGTCGTCACGATCGAGGGAGCCGCCCACGCGGCGCACCACACCCACGTGCCGGAGCTCGTCGCCGCGGTCGAGGCGTTCCTGGACGGATAGCGCCGAGCCGGCGCTAGCTGGCGGTTCTCGTCAAATGTCGCCGTGGACGACACGACATCCACACCACGTTGCCAGGTGTCGTCTGGGCCGAACATCTGACCGGCGGAGCGGCCGTTCGGGCGATGCCATGTCGGCGGGAGCAACTTCTGACAGAAAACGCAGCCTCGTCGGACCGGGGAGCGAGGAGCTGCGCGCCCGCAGCGATCGGAGCGCGCCGGCGCCGATAGGACCGCCGCTCCGTGCCGCTTGGCCCTCTCGGTCCGGCCCACCCGGCCCGACCATCCGATGGTGAGCCACTCGCAATCGCGAAGCAGGCCCGGCGGCGAGCGGAGCCATCGAACGCGCCGCCCGACTACCATCGAACCGTGACCGACGACCGTCCCTACTCCCCCGGCCTCGAGGGGGTCATCGCCGGCGAGACCTCCCTCGGCTACGTCGATGGCGAGCGCGGCCGCCTGCTGTATCGCGGCTATCGCATCGGCGACCTCGTCGATCACGGCACCTACCCGGCGGTCGCCAACCTCCTCTGGACCGGTGAGTGGGACCCGGGCCATCACCTCCCGACCGGCCCGATCCCCGAGGCGGTCCTCGCGACCCTCCGCGCCCTGCCGCGCGAGACCAAGCCGATGGACGCGCTGCGGACGGCCGTGTCCGCCTGGGGCGCGACCCAGACGCTCGACTGGCCGCCGACGCCGGAGCAGGCCCGCGCCCTGACCGCGTTCTCGCCGAGCGCCCTCGCCGCGTTCGCCCGCATCCGCAGGGGCCTCGAGCCGGTCGAGCCGGATCCGTCGCTCGATCTCGTGCCGGGCTTCCTCTACCAGCTCAACGGCGAGCGGCCGGACGCGGCCACCGCGCGGGCCCTCGACGCGTACTTCATCTGCGGGGCGGAGCACGGCTTCAACGCCTCGACGTTCACCGCCCGCGTCATCATCGCGACCCGGAGCGACATTGCGTCAGCAGTCTCGGGCGCGATCGGGACGATGAAGGGCCCGCTCCACGGCGGTGCCCCCTCCGAGGTCGTCGAGCAGATCCACCAGGTTGGCTCACCGGAGCGCGCCGAGGCGTGGGTCCGCGACGCGATCGCTCGCGGCGAGCGGCTCATGGGCTTCGGCCATCGGGTGTACCGCGCCTACGACCCGCGGGCCGCGGCGCTCCGCAAGGTCGCGGAGGGCATGGAGCACCGGCCGGAGTGGCTGGAGCTGGCCATCGCCGTCGAGGACGTCGCCCTGCGAGTCCTCGCCGAGCTCCACCCGGGTCGCGCCCTCAAGACGAACGTCGAGTACTACGCGGCGCCGGTGCTCATGGCCGTCGGCCTCACCCCAGACCTGTTTCCGGCGACGTTCTCGCTGTCGCGCCACGCCGGCTGGACGGCCCACGTCCTCGAGCAGGCCGCGAACAACCGCCTCATTCGCCCCGACGCGAGGTACGTCGGCCCTCCGGAGCGAGACCTGCCCGTGTAGCCGCGAAGGGACCGATGGCATCGATGAGCCGATCGAGACCGACGCGTCCCGTCGCAGCCCCGGCCGTCGCAGCGCTCGCCGTCGTGGCGGCCCTCGTCGCCACGGCCTGCCTCCCGGCCGGACAGCACTTCCACGCCATCGCGTCGGGCTGGCTGGCGGAGATCGACGACCTCAGCGGCTCGATCGTGGCGGTCCGTGCCGAAGCCGAGCCTTCGCCGGCGGATGCGCCACTCCCGGGCGTTGACGCCATCGCCGTCCGGAACCTTGCGCCGGACAGGATCGAGATCGGCTGGCGTGGCCAGCCCGCCACGGACACGCCGGGCTGGTTCACCTTCACCTCGACGGCGGCGGGCCTGATGGTCCGCTACGAGGTCATCGCACCGGCCGACGCGCCGAGCGGCGTGACCTACGCGTTCGAGGTGCGGTTCAACCATCCCGTGGCGGCGAGCTCGATCACGGCGCGACCGGCCGACTGGCCCTGACCTCGCCTTGCCGCCTCGCGACGACGACCGTGGCGATCGCGAGTGACGCCGCTCCCACGACGAACGGCGCCGGGATGCCGGCCTGGACCACGACCCCGCCGACCGCGGGCCCGACGATCCCCGCTGCATAGAGCGGCAGAAACACGAGGTTGAGGGTCGCTGACCGCCGTTCCGGCGGCACCTGCGTCGCGACCAGGCCGAAGATCATCGCGGTCGTCGCGGCCATCGCCAGGGCGAAGAGCACCGCCACGGCGGCGAGCGCCGGCACGCCGCCCGTGGTCGCCGCGAACGGCATGAGCACGAGTCCGGTCGCGGCGGCGGTCATCGCCCCGAGGAGCACGGACCGGAACCCGATCCGGTCGCCGAGTGCGCCGCCGAGCGGCGAGAGCAGCGCCCCGGCCAACGCCGCGGTGCCGGCCACGAGACCCACCGCGCTGGCGAGACCCGGACCCCGCCCGACGATCGTCTCGACGAGGACCGGCACGTATGGCCGGGACATCTGGTTCGCGAGCAGCGCCGCGGCGTAGATCGCGAAGATCCGTCGGACGGCCGGGTCGCCGAGGACGCCGCGCACCGCGCCGTAGGCGAGGGTCAGGACACGGCCCTGCGGGATGACCTCGGGCCGGATCTCGGTCGTGCCGAAGCCGACGAGCAGCGCCGTCGCCACGGACAACGCGGCAGACAGGCCGAACACGCCGGGGATGGACCAGCCGAACCCGTCGATGAGGATCCCGGCACTGACCGGCCCGAGGGCGAAGCCGATCGGCCCGACCGCCCCGAACAGCGCGATCGCGGTGCCCAGCCGCTCCCGGGGGGCGACGTCCCGGAGCCCGGCGAGCATGACCCCGGTGTTGCCGAGCTGGAACCCGATCAGGAGCAGGCTCAGGGCAACCTGCCACGGCTCGCGGGCAAGGGCCATCCCGGTGAAGACGATCGCCTCGACGACGGCGCTCCGGGCGATGACCGCCTTGCGGCTGTACTTGTCGGCCCACACGCCCCACAGCGGCACGAGCGGCATGCCCAGGACGAACAGCAGCGAGCTGAACAGCCCGACGAACGAGAGCCGCTCCGAATCGGGCACGCCCATCGCGCTGAGCTGCGACGGCAGGAGGGCGAACACCTGGCTGACGCCGATGCCCTCGACGAGCGAGACGATCGAGAACGCGACGAGCAGGGCACGCCATGACGACACGGGTCGGGGCATCCGCGCGAGCCTATCGAACGTATCCCACGATCGTCGGCGCTAGACTCCGCCGACCGGAGGGGCCGATCTCGAGGATGCGACGTCGGAGGTGGTTGCCATGGCCCGATGGCTGACACGACTGATGGATGCCCAGCGCCCGTGGGTCAAGCCCTTCGGCGACGCGGTCCACCGCATCGATCACGCGATCTTCCAGGCGATGCCCCCGGTCCGTGACCTGCTCAATGGTCGCTGGCTCGGCCATCCGATCCACGCGGTCCTGACTGACGCCCCGATCGGGATCCTGTTCCTCGTCATCGTCTTCGACGTCGTCGGGCAGCCCGCCGCCGCCGGCTGGGCGCTCCTCGTCGGGGTCCTGGCGATGGCCGGGGCCGCCCTGGCCGGACTGGCCGACTACGCCGACACCGACGGCCTGTCGCGAGAGCGGGCGACGCTCCATGCGACGCTGATGGCTGTCGCGCTCGTCCTGTACGTCGTCGATGGCGTCGCCCGGCTCGGCGGCGCGACCGACGCGCCCGCCTCGACGGCCGCGGTCATCGGCTCGGTGATCGCCTTCCTCGTGCTGTCCGCGGGAGCCTTCGTGGGCGGCGACGTCGTGTACGTCACCGGGAACATGGTCAACCGCCACGCGTTCCGGGGTACCGGCACGAAATGGCTCGCGCTGGAGCCGGCCGAGACCGGCGCCGACGGCTCCATTCCGGAGGGCCGCCCGATCAGGGCGAGGCTCGGCAGCAACAGCCTCGTCCTCGTCCGGAACGGGGACGCGATCCTCGCGCTCCACGACACCTGTGCCCATGCCGGCGGACCGCTGAGCGAGGGCCATCTCGTCGGCGACACGATCGAGTGCCCCTGGCACGCCTCGCGCTATCGCCTCGCCGACGGCCGCGTCGTCCAGGGCCCGTCCGTGTACGACCAGCCTGCCTACGAGGTCCGGCCCCGCGACGGCGGCGGCTGGGAGGCGCGACGCCAGGCCTGATCGGCACGACGCCGGGCCCGACCGGTTCGACCGTGCTGGAGCTCCCGGATCCCTGTCTCGTCGTCCTGGTCGGGGCCGCGGGCTCAGGGAAGTCGACGCTGGCCGCTCGCCTCTTCGCCGCGGACGAGGTCCTGTCGTCCGATGCCTACCGAGGCATCGTCGCGGGCGACGCCTCGGACCAGTCGGCGACCCTCGCCGCGTTCCGGCGGCTCCACGCGGACCTCCATCGGCGGCTCGCCGAGCGCCGCACCACCGTCGTCGACGCCACCAACGTCACCGCGTTCGCGCGCCGATCGCTGACGCGGATCGCCGCGCGGCACGGCGTCGCAGCCGTGGCGATCGTCCTCGACCTCGACCCGGCCCTCGTCCAGGCTCGAAACGCCGCTCGCCAGGCCCGCATCGTCCCCACGCCAGCAGTCGCGCGACAGCTCGCGGACCTCGCCCGCTCGCTGCGCCGGGCGGAGCTCGACGACGAGGGCTTCGAGACGATCCATCGGGTCGCGACGGCGGCGGAGGTCGACGCCATTCGCATCGTCCGGTAGGCAGCATCGCGCGGCCCGCCGCGCTCGGGCCGAATGACCCTATGACCCATCGGAGGGTGTCGCCACCGTACGGGAAACGGCAGTGGAACTCCCAGCACGGAAGAGTGGCGAACCCGATGACTGACACCAGCGTGCTCGAGGCCCCGGTAACGACGGCGGAGCTGAAGATCGGTGACAAGGTCCTGAGCCTGCCGATCGAGAAGGCGGTCGAGGGCCAGGACGCGATCAACATCTCGGCGCTCCTGAAGGACGCGAAGCTCACGACCCTCGACTACGGGTTCGGCAACACCGCCGCGACCCGCAGCGCGATCACGTTCCTCGACGGCGACGCCGGTGTCCTGCGCTACCGCGGCTACCCGATCGAGCAGCTGGCCGAGCAGTCGACCTTCCTCGAGACGGCCTACCTGCTCATCTACGGCGACCTCCCCACGCCGGCCCAGCTGGCCGACTGGCAGGAGTCGATCCGGAAGCACACCCTCCTCCACGAGGAGTTCAAGAGCTTCTTCGATGGCTTCCCGATGGACGCCCACCCGATGGGCATCCTCGCCTCGGCCGTGGCCGCGCTGTCGACCTTCTACCAGACCTCGGTCGACCCGCGCGACGCCGAGGCCGTCGAGATCAGCACGATCCGACTCATCGCCAAGATGCCGACGATCGCGGCGTTCGCCCACAAGAAGTCGATCGGCCAGGCGTTCATCTATCCCGACAACTCGCTCGACTACGAGTCGAACTTCCTGCGGATGATGTTCGCCACCGTCGCCGAGCCGTACGTCATCTCGCCCGAGGCCAAGGACGCCCTCCGCGTCCTGCTCATCCTCCACGCCGACCACGAGCAGAACTGCTCGACGTCGACGGTCCGCCTGGTCGGCTCGAGCCTCGCCAACGTCTACGCCTCGATCTCGGCCGGCATCGCGGCGCTGTGGGGCCCCCTCCACGGTGGCGCGAACCAGGAAGTCCTGGAGATGCTCAGCGCGATCGTCGCCGACGGCGGCGACGTCGGGCGCTACGTCGACAAGGCCAAGGACCCGAACGATCCGTTCCGGCTCATGGGCTTCGGCCATCGGGTCTACAAGAACTACGACCCGCGGGCCCGGATCATCAAGGGCGCGGCCGACAAGCTCCTCGCCAAGCTCGGCGCGGACGACCACCTGTTCCGGGTGGCCCTGGAGCTCGAGCAGGTCGCCCTTCACGACCCGTACTTCGTCGAGCGAAAGCTCTACCCGAACGTCGACTTCTACAGCGGCCTGATCTACCGGGCCCTGAACATCCCAACCGAGATGTTCACGGTCATGTTCGCGATCGGGCGGCTGCCGGGCTGGATCGCGCAGTGGCGCGAGATGATCACCGACCCGGGCTTCCGGATCGGCCGCCCCCGGCAGCTGTACGTCGGCCCCGGCGAACGCGCCTACGTACCGGCCCGGGAGCGCTAGTTCATCGCGGCTGGTCCACGGCCGTCGTCGAGCCAAGTCACGGCTGCCGGGGCGCCCGGAATTCCTCCGATTCTCACCAACGGGCAGTTAGAGCCCGAGGCGGGGAACCATCCCGGGGTGGCGCCGCGCGTGAATGCTGAGTCCGTGCCGCCGCACGCTCGCGCCGGGAGGAACGAGGAGCCGATGGCGCTCTGCCCTGGGCGTCGATC
>JACQEG010000163.1 GCA_016200665.1 Chloroflexota bacterium
CCAGCGGTGCATCCCAGCCACGATGCGGCCCGAGGAAGGCGTCGCGGACGGTGTCGAACGCCGCGCTCGGGACAGAGCTCGCGAACCAGGCCAGATGGTTCCGGCGCTCCCGGTACTCGGTCGTGTGGTAGACGACCACGTCTCGGACCTCGACCTCGCCGGTCGACCAGTTGCGCTGGTAGTTCGTCATGTCGTCCTGGGCATCCCACAGGCAGAACTCGACCGCGCCGACGAGGAGCAGGCGCGCGGGTCCCGGGCGCTCGTTCGTCAGCCGCGTCCGCCACAGCTCGAGGGTCTCGCCGAGAGGCACGAGGTACGTGGTCTCCGCCATGATCCCGAGCCGCCGCGAGGCGATGACCGAGTAGCCGAGGCCGTGCCGGCAGGTGTAGTCCTCGAGGTCACGCCGGATCGGCTGCCAGCCCGGGCTCCACGATTCGCCGGAGTCCTGGTCGCGCAGGTAGAGGAACCGGCCGCCCACGTCCAGCGGCGCGTTGTTGTAGCGGAACCGGATCAGTCGCCGCAGCCTGGCGTCGCGATAGAACGAGTACCCGGCGCCGGTGTTGCTGACGATGGCGACGTAGTCCTCGCTGCCGAGATAGTTGAGCCAGGGCAGCGGCGTGTCCGGTCTCGTGACGACGTACTCGCGGCGCTCGTCGTCGAAGTGGCCGTAGCGCACGGCTACTTCTCGACGCCGGTGATGACGATGCCGCGCATGAAGTTCCGCTGCGCCAGGAAGAAGATCAGGAGCGGGACGATCGCCGCGAGGATCGCCGACGCCTCGATGAGGGTCGGCTTCTGGGAATAGAGGGCGTTGAACGTCGCGATGCCGACCGAGAGGGGCTGGGCGGCGACGTTCCCCTGCAGGTAGATCAGCGGCAGGAAGAAGTCGTTCCAGGCCCAGAAGAAGTGAAACAGCCCGACCGCGGTGATCGCCGGGATGGCCTGCGGGATGATGACCGATCGGAGGATCCGGAAGGGGCTCGCCCCATCGATCATCGCGGCCTCGTCGAGGTCGCGCGGGATCGTCGCGAAGTACTGCCGCAACAGGAACACGTTGTAGGCGTTGGCGAAGAAGTGGGGGACGATGAGCGGGAGCCAGGTGCCTGTCCAGCCGAGCCACGAATAGACCGCGAAGCTCGGGATGAGCGTGACCTGGAAGGGCAGGATGATCGTCGAGACGAGGATGATGAACATCGCGTTCCTGCCGGGCATTCGGAACCGGCTGAAGCCGTAGGCGACGCAGATCGAGGACAGCAGCGTGCCGCCGGTCGAGAGGATCGCGATCGCCGCGGTGTTGAACAGCAGCCGGCCGAAGTTGACGGTGTCCCAGACGGTCGCGAAGTTGTCGAGCTGGAGCGAGAACGTCCACGCCTGGTGAAGGGTTCGCCAGCGGCCCTGCCAGGTGATCGTGCCGGCATCGGGCTTGGCCGGGTCGATGAAGAGCGCGTCCTCACGATGCGGCTCGATGAGCGCCAATTGCCGGGTGCCTTCAGGCAGCGGCACGTCGTAGACCGCGTAGTCATGACCCTGCCAGGTGAATGTCTGGGGTTTCGCCGGCCACAGCGGCGCGCTGGTGTCCGAGACCTGCGAGCCGTCTTTCATGGCGGTCGAGGTCATGAATGCCAGCGGCAGGAGGAACCCGCTCAGGATCGCGAGGCCGAACAGCGTGAAGCCCCACATCGCCGTCCAGTGGCGGACGCGCCGGCCGAGGAGCGAGCGGCCGAGCGGCGGCAGCGGCCGGGGTGCCGCGATCGACGTCATCGGCTGTTGCTCTCGTAGACCCACCGGCGGCGCGTCGCGAACAGGACGATCGTGATGCCGAGGACGATGACGAAGAGGAGCCACGCCAGCGCCGCGGCGTAGCCCATGTCGTAGTACTTCCAGCCTTCGCGATAGAGGTTGAGGTTGAAGAACAGCGTGGCGTTGTTCGGGTCGCCGCGGCCGTTCGTGAGGACGAACGCCTGGGTGAAGTACTGGAACGTGGCGATGAGCCCGATGATCACGTTGTAGAACATGACCGGCGAGATCATCGGCAGGGTCACGTGCCGGAACCGCTGCCAGCGGCCGGCCCCATCGACCCGCGCCGCCTCGTACAGCTCGGTCGGGACACCCTGCAGGCCGGCGAGGAAGATCAGCATCATGTTGCCGATGCCCCAGATCGCCATGAGCGTCAGGCCGGGGTAGACCCAGAACTCGTCATTGAGCCAGTTCGGGCCCGGGATCCCGACCGCACCGAGGGCGTAGTTGACCCAGCCGACGTGCAGGTTCAGGACCCACTGCCAGATGAGGGTGCTGGCGACGATGGGGATCTGCATCGGCATGTAGAACAGCGTCCGGAACACGCTCCGGCCGATGAGCAGCGGATGATTGACGAGCATCGCCACGCCGAGGGCCACGATGATCGAGGCGGGCAGCATGATCGCCGCGAACTTCACGGTCACGAGCAGGGACGTGCCGACGTTCGGGTCGGTCAGCATTCGCTCGTAGTTGGCCAGGCCCACGAACTGAATCGTGTCGGGGTAGCGCGGGTCGAAGCTCGTGAGCGACAGGACCGCCGAGGCGATCATCGGCAGCAGCGTGAACGCCAGGAAGCCGACGATCCAGGGCGAGATGAAGACGTAGCCCCACAGCGCATCCTGGCGCTCGAGGCTCAGCGAGGGCAGCCGGCGACGCGGTCGTGACGTCAGGTCGACGATCAGCGCGGTCTGGGCGGGCTCCTGGACGGCCATCCTGCGATCGCCTCTCAGCTGGTCCGACGGGACGCCCGATCCGGCAGGACCCACGGCCCGGGCCGGCATGAGGGTGCTGTCATGGTGCGCTCCGGACGGGGCGATCGGGGACCGCCCCGTCCGGGAGGCGCGGCGGTCAGCCGCCGGCGAAGATCGTCTGGAGCTCCGTGACGAGCTGGGCCATCCGATCGTCGATGTTCAACGTGCCGTTGGCGAGCATGTCCGACTGCATCTTCTTGATGGCCGCGTCGGCCTTCAGGAAGTTGGGCATGTCCGCTTCGTGGTTCGGGTACTCGGTGTAGGCGAGCATCGACGAGGCGACGGTCCAGTCGACCTTCGTCGGGTTCTGGGCGGCGAACTTCGCGTCCAGCTTGTCGAAGAACGCCTGTCGATCCGCGGCCTTGGCCGGCATCGCGCCGTACGTCACGGCGATCTCAGGCTGGCTCATGATGAAGTTCATCGCCGTGACCGCCGCATCCGCGTGATACGAGGTGGCGAGGATCCCCATCGTGTCCGAATGGAGCTTCGCGGTGACCTTGCCGTCGAACGAGATCGGGGCGACCGCGATGTCCCAGTCGAGCTTCGTCGTCGCGTCGGCGTAGACGCAGCAGGTGTACCAGGTGTGGACGTAGTCCATGGCGACCTTGCCGGACTGGAACGTGTTACCGCCGGCGAGGGCGGTGATGTAGTCCTGGGTCGGCGTCGTGTGACTGGTCCACAGGGCGTTGTAGTACCACTCCATGGCCTTCTTCCAGCTGTCCGGCCACTGGGCGGTCTTGCCGTCTGCGGCAACCGTCGAGCCGGAGCCGCCGATGACGCTGGCCCAGCCGCGCGGATCGGTCCACTGGAAGTCGAAGCCGAACTGGTCGATGTTCTTGGGATCGAAGCTGGCCGACGTCGCGTCGTTGCCGCTCTTGTCGACCGTGAGGAGCTTCGCGAGCTTGGCGACGGTGTCCCAGTTCCAGGCGGCCTTCGTGCCATCCGGGAACGTGTACTGGTCGCCGACCTTGTGCGGCGGCTCGGCGACGCCGGCCTCCTTGAACAGGGCCTTGTTGTAGTAGATGTACGAGGGGTAGACGGCGTACGGAACGCCGATCTGCTTGCCGTCGACCTTGTACAGGTCGATGAGGTTCTGCTCGACGCCGGTCGTGTCGAGGGTCTTGTCGGCGACGTACTTGCTCAGGTCGAGGAGCTGGTCCCCGAAGCCGTTGAGCGCCCGCACGCCGATCGGACCGATGATGTCCGGCGCGTTGTGCGTCGAGATCTGGGTCGCGAGGGTGTCGTAGGCGACGTCGTTCTGGTAGACCTCGATCGCCAGGTGGATGTTGTTCTTGCCGCCAGGCCCGTCGGCGCCGTTGAACTTGGCGACCGCGGCCTGCTCCGCCGCAAGCTGCTCGGGATTGCCGCCGGTGCCCAGGCCCACGAACCATCGGATCAGGATCTTCCCGTCCGAGGTCATGCCCAGGTTGCCGGCTGGCTCGGGTGTGATCAACGCGCCGCTTGAGGGCGCCGCCCCGGTCGGCCCGGCTGTCCCCGGGGCCGTCGTGGCCGCCGGCGAGCAGGCGGTCGCCACGAGCGTGACGACGGCTGCCAGGGCCCCCAGGCCTCTGATCGAGCTCCGCATGTGCTGTCCTCCTCCAGGATCGATGACGTACCTCAGCCTCGGGACGCGTTGGTCGCGAGCAGCCAAGAGGGCGATCCGCATCACCCCCCGTGGGCGTTGTCCCGGCTCTGGGCCGGGGCAACGCTCGATGCACGAGGGACCAGCTCCGTGGAGAGGAGCACGTGGCGGACGGTTCGAATCTCCCGGTCGATCGCATCGGCGAGCAGCCGGACGAGGTCACCACCCATCTCCTCGACGGGCTGGCGGACGCTGGTGAGCGGTGGATCGGTGGTCACGGCGAGCGGCGAGTCGTCGAAGCCGACGACCGCGACGTCCTCGGGTACGCGCCGACCCGCGGCGCGCAGGACGCTCATCGCCCCGGCCGCCATGAGGTCCGAGGCGGCGAAGACCGCGTCGACGTCGGGGGCGGCGTGAATCACGCGGCGCATCGCGCTGGCGCCGCTCTCGTAGGTGAACTCCCCGTGGGCCTCGAGCCGACGGTCGTGCGGGAGGCCGCTCTCGGCGAGGGCGTCGCGGTAGCCCTCGAGCCGGTCGCTGCCGACCGCCATGTCCAGGGGTCCGGCCAGGGTGGCGATCCGGCGACGGCCGAGCGAGACGAGGTGGCGGACGGCGGCGCGGGCGCCATCGCGGTTGTCGACGTCGACGTAGCTGGCCGCGATGCCGGTCGCCGGGCGGCCGCCGATGACGACCGGGATCCCGCGGGCGAGCAGGTCGCCCGGCAGGGGATCATCGCCGTGGAGCGAGACCAGGATGACCCCGTCCACGTGCCCCGACAGCAGGTACCGCTCGAGGCGCTCCTCGTCCGGCTCGGTCTCCGGCATGAGGAGCACGAGCTGGAGCTTGCGAGCCGCCAGCTCGGCGCTGATGCCCCGCAGCAGCCGGGGAAAGAACGGATCGTTGAAGAGGCGGCCGGTCGGCTCGGTGATGACGACGCCCACGGAGTCGCTGCGGCGGGTGACGAGCGAGCGGGCCGCGAGGTTGGGGACGTAGCCGAGCCGGTCGACCGCGCGCTCCACCTGCCGTCGGACCTCGGGGCTGACCTTCGGCGAGCCGTTGACGACGCGCGAGACGGTCGCCCGCGACACGCCGGCCTCGTGCGCGACCGCATCGAGCGTGGCCCCTCGGCCGACCCGCGGTGTGGCGCCGTTTGTGAGAGCGCTCTCACGATGCATGAGGGCATCATGCACCACTTGTCAAGAGAGCGATTTCACGCTCGGCGCGGTGTCCATTCCCAGGGCGGGCGGGTGTGCGACACTCCCGCCATGACGTCGGGTACGGCGCTCGAGCGGTGGGAGCCGGTCATCGGCATCGAGGTCCACTGCCAGCTGAAGACCGCGTCCAAGATGTTCTGCGGCTGCTCGACCGCCTACGACGGCGCCCCGCCGAACAGCCACTGCTGCCCGGTCTGCCTGGGCCTGCCGGGTGCGCTGCCGGTCATCAACCGCCACGCCGTCGAGCTCGTCCTCGCGACCGGCGCCGCCCTCGGCGCCTCGACGCCCGAGGCGACCCGCTGGGATCGCAAGAACTACTTCTACCCGGACCTGCCGAAGGGCTACCAGATCAGCCAGTACGACCTGCCGCTCGCGTCGCACGGACGCCTGACGGTCGAGACCGCCGGCGGCCCCGTGACGATCGGGATCACCCGGGCGCATCTCGAGGAGGACACGGCCAAGCTGGTCCACGCGCCGGGACCGGACGGCCGGCCGCTCAGCCTCGTCGACTTCAACCGCAGCGGCGCGCCGCTCATGGAGATCGTGACCGACCCGGACGTCCGCTCGGCCGAGGCCGCTCGGGCGTACGCCGAGGAGCTGCAGCTGCTGCTCCGGACGGTCGGCGCCTCCGATGCCGACATGGAGCGAGGCCAGATGCGGGTCGAGGCGAACGTCTCCATCCGGCGGCGAGGAACCGAGGCGTTCGGGACCCGGATCGAGGTCAAGAACATGAACTCGTTCCGGTCCGTGGAGCGCGCGGTCGCCCATGAAGTCGAGCGCCAGGCGGGGATCCTCGAGTCCGGCGGCACCCTCTCGCTCGAGACGCGCGGCTGGTCGGACGATCGCGGGGCCACGTACCGGATGCGCGGCAAGGAGACCTCGGAGGACTATCGCTACTTCCCCGAGCCGGACCTGCCCCCGCTGCGAATCTCGCCCGCGTGGCTGGCCGAGGTCGCGGCGGCCATGCCGGAGCTGCCTGCCGCCCGTCGGGCCCGGTTCGAGGCCGAGCTCGGCCTGTCGCCGTACGACGCCCGCGTGCTCGTGGCGGACCGCGAGGCCGGGGCGCTGCTCGAGGCGACCCTCGCGGCCGGGCCGGGCATCGCCCCGAAGGCCGTCGCCAACTGGATCACGGGTGAGGTCCTGCGCCTGCGCAACGCCGGCCAGCTGGCCCACGCGCCGGCGCCCGCGGAGCTTGCCGCGCTCATCCGGGTCGTCGATGACGGCACGATCTCGCGGGCCAACGCGAAGGCGGTCCTCGAGGAGCACGCGGCGTCCGGTGCGCCGGTCGCGGCGATCATCGAGCGATCCGGCCTCCGCCAGATCTCCGACGCAGGCGCCCTCGTCGCGGTCGCGGACGATGTCATCGCCGCGAATCCCGCCGCCGTGGCCGACGTCCGGGCGGGCAAGGACCAGGCCGTGAAGTTCCTCGTTGGCCAGGTCATGAAGGCCACCCGGGGCCAGGCCAACGCCGCCGCCGCCGAGGCGGCGCTCCGGGAGCGGCTTGGCCTCACGGGAGGCCCGTCGTGACAACGACCGGGCTCGTGGTCGCGGCCGTCGGCGTCCTGCTCATCGCCATCGGCCTGGCGCGGGCCCGCGCACCATGGGCCCGCTACCGCGCGCTGAAGTCCCAGGAGGACAACATCGCCCGCTACGAGTCGTGGCGCGGCGGCCTCCGCGACACGGGCCCGACCGGCGCGTCAGTCGCCATCGAGATGCTGCGGTCGCAGCTCCGCATCGACGCCGCGATCGCCGGTGTGGGCGTCGTCGCCGCGCTCGTGGGGCTCTTCATCCGGTAGCGTGCCACGCCCGCTGCGGCCTCCGCGGCGGGTGGGATCGGATTCTGCCAACGGCTCCTGACGTGAGCCTTCGTCAGCGGCGCACCCGCCCGCACTGACGGTCGTGCTCGGGGATCTACTCCGCGCACGCCACTTCTTGCCAGAGAGTCCTCGTAGGTAGCCATTGGCGGGAACTCGGTGACGAAGGCTCGCCAGGGTGGCCGCTGACAGAAAGAGGCGCCGCGGCACCAAGAGGTCCCGCGGCACCAACAGGCCACCCGGCACCAACAGGCCACCCGGCACTGACGGCGGCCGCGCGTCAGCGACCGAGCCGGGCGACCTCGATCTTCGTGCAGCGGTCCATGACGACCGACAAGCCACCGTCGAGCGCGATCCGGGCCGCCTCGGCGCTGACGATCCCGAGCTGGAGCCACAGGCAGCTGGCACCCGCGGCCACGGCCTCGCGGGCGTGGTCCGGGCAGAACTCGGCGCGCCGGAAGACGTCGACGATGTCGAACGGCCCCGTCGCGGCCACCGCGTCGGCGAGGGTGGGGTACGCGGTTACTCCGTCGACCTCGGTTTCGGTGGGCGAGACAGGCACGACCTCGTAGCCCGCGTGGCGGAGGTAGCCGAAGACGTCATTCGAGGGCCGGGCCGGGTTGCTGCTGGCCCCGATCATCGCGATCCGGTGGCTGGATCGGAGGATGTCCGCGATCCCGGCCGCATCGAGGACGGGGACATCGAGCCGGCCCTCGCCGAAGTCGATCAGCTCCTGGACGCGCTTCGCCTCACGCTCCCGTCGGGCACGCGAATCCGCCGCCGCGTCGGGTGCGCCACCGCCGTTCGGGAGATCGTCGCGTGGGGGGTCGGCCATGTCCCCGGATCATTGCACGCGCCTGTGGCGGCCGTCATACTGCCTCGTGGCCGACGGGCTCGAGGCCGGGACGGACACTCCGCTCACCCCGAATCCGCACGGACCAGCGCACGTCTGGTGCGCGGGCGGCCCCGCCGGGACCATGGCTCGCCCGGGCCGCACAGTTGGAGGAGGAAACACCTTGCGCTACTCGCGATTGGCCGCGCTCGCTGCTGCGGCCGCGCTCCTCGTCACCGCCTGCGGCGGTGGCACACCAGCCCCCTCGACGGCAGCCCCGACCGGGACGCCCGCGGCGTCCGAGGCCGCGGTCGCCAGCCCGACGGTCGCCCCGATCGCCTACAAGGCCTGCATGGTCAGCGACACCGGTGGCATCGACGACCACGCCTTCAACGAGAACGCCTGGAAGGGCATGACCGACGCGCAGGCCAAGACCGGCGTCCAGGTCAAGTTCCTCGAGTCGAACAGCGAGTCCGACTACGCAAAGAACATCAACCAGTTCATCAGCGAAAAGTGCGACATGATCGTGACGGTCGGGTTCCTCCTCGGTGACGCGACGAAGGCCGCGGCCGCAGCCAACCCGAACACCCGCTTCGCGATCGTCGACTACGCCTACACCCCGGCGATCCCGAACGTCGAAGGCCTCGTCTACACGACGGCCGAGGGCGCGATGCTCGCCGGCTACGCCTCGGCCTCGTGGTCGAAGACGCACACGATGGGCACGTTCGGCGGGATCAACATCGGTGGCCCGGTCACCGACTTCATGGACGGCTTCGTCGCCGGCGCCCATTACTACGACAAGCAGAAGGGCACCAAGACGACCGTCCTCGGCTGGGACCCGGTCAAGAAGACGGGCTCCTTCACCGGCGACTTCTCGAGCATCGACAACGGCAAGACGCTGTCGCTCGGCTTCCTCGACGAGAACGCTGACGTCATCATGGGCGTCGGCGGGCCGATCGGCCAGGGTGCCTTCGCGGCGATCCAGGAGCGCAGCGCCACGGCCGTCGGGCTCGGCGTCGACGTCGACTGGTACATCTCCGTCCCGCAGTACAAGTCCCTCATCCTGACCTCGGTCCTCAAGAAGATCGACGTCAGCGTCGAGGCGGCCGTCGAGCGTGGCATCGCGGGCACCGCCCCGCAGGCCGTGTTCGTCAGCACGCTCGCGAACGGCGGCGTCGGCTACGCGCCGTTCCACGATTACGACTCCCAGATCACGGCTGACACCAAGACCGAGCTTGATGCCCTCCAGCAGGCCATCATCGCCGGCACCGTGAAGCCATCGGATTACTTCGCGGCGCCGTAAGACCCGCGTCGGTTCCTCGAGTGCCATGCGGTCGGCGGTGCGCACAACGCGCCGCCGACCGCTTCGTTTCCGCCAGCGGCAGCCGTCCCGCCTGAGGTTCCTGCGCCGATGAGGCTCGAGCTCCGGGGCATCACCAAGCGATTCCCGGGCGTCATCGCGAACCGCGACATCAACATCACCGTCGAGCCCGGCGAGATCCACGCCCTGCTCGGCGAGAACGGCGCGGGCAAGACGACGCTCATGAACGTCCTGTTCGGGCTCTACCAGCCGGACGAGGGCGAGATCCTCATCGACGGCGAGCCAGTCACGTTCCACGACCCAGGCGACGCGATCGCGGCGGGGATCGGGATGGTCCACCAGCACTTCATGCTCGTCCCAGTCTTCACCGTGACGGAGAACGTCATGCTCGGGGTGGAATCGGTCCGCGGGCCGCTGGGCCAGCAGCTGGACCGGCCCGCCGCTCGGAAGCGAATCGTCGAGATCAGTGACGCGCACAACCTGCACGTCGACCCGGACGCGCTCGTGGAGGACCTGCCGGTCGGCGTCCGCCAGCGCGTCGAGATCATCAAGACGCTCTATCGCCATTCCAACCTGCTCGTCCTCGACGAGCCGACCGCGGTCCTGACGCCCCAGGAGGACGAGGAGCTCTTCGAGATCATGCGGTCGCTGCAGGCCAGCGGGACCGCGATCGTCTTCATCACCCACAAGCTGAACGAGGCGATGGAGATCGCCGATCGGATCACGGTCCTCCGGGCCGGCCAGGTGGTCGGCACGACGACGCCCACGGAGGCGACGCTGGAGAGCCTCGCCGAGATGATGGTCGGGCGTCATGTCGCCCTCGTGGTCGACAAGGAGCCCGCCACGGCCGGGGAGGTCGTGCTGGACATCGAAGACCTCGTCGTCCAGGACGATCGTGGCCACGTCACCGTCGACGGACTAGATCTCCAGGTCCGAGCGGGCGAGATCGTCGCGATCGCGGGCGTCCAGGGCAACGGCCAGACGGAGCTCGTCGAGGCCGTGACCGGCATGCGCCGGCCGGCAGCCGGGCGGGTCCGGATCGGGGGCCAGCTCGTCAAGCTGGAGCCGCGCGCCATCCTCGAAGCCGGCGTCGCCCACGTCCCCGAGGACCGCCTCGAGGAGGGCTGCGTCCCGGCGTTCAGCATCGCCGAGAACCTCGTCCTCAACACCTACTATCGCGAGCCCTTCTCCAACGGGCTCCAGCTCGATCGCGAGGCCATCCAGCAGGCCGCGACCGGCCTGGTGCGCGACTTCGACGTCCGGACGCCGTCGGTCTTCAACCCGGTCGCGAACCTCTCCGGCGGCAACCAGCAGAAGGTGATCGTCGCCCGCGAGTTCTCGCGCCCGATCAGCCTGCTCATCGCCGCCCAGCCGACGCGGGGCCTGGACGTCGGCTCGATCGAATACATCCACCGGCGGATCGTGGCGAAGCGGGACGAGGGCGCCGCGGTCCTGATCGTCTCCACCGAGCTGGACGAGGTGTTCGCCCTCGCCGACCGGATCGCGGTCATGTACCAGGGCAAGATCGTGGACATCCTCGACCCGGAGGTCGCCACACCACAGCAGCTCGGGCTGCTCATGGGCGGCTCGCGGCCGGTCGGCATCGTCGAGGCCGAGGCGGCAGGGGAGCGGACGCACGTGGTGACGAGCGGTGGCTGACCCGACGACGACCAAGCCGAGCGCGACATCGGCCGGCGGATCTGCGCCCGGAGCGACGCCCGGAGGGGCGCCCGCCGCACGGGGTCTTCGAGCGCGGCTCGGCCCGGCGCTCCGAAGCCTCGCCGTGCCGGTCCTGGCGATCTTCAGCGCGCTGGTCATCGGCGCCGTCGTCATCGTCCTGTCGGACCTCACCTTCTTCGAGCGCCTGCGGGCCGATCCGGCGCTGGCGCTCGGGTCTGCGCTCGACGAGGTGTTCCGGGCCTATGGCGCGCTGTTCACCGGCGCCCTGGGCAGCCCGTCGACCTACGTCGACGCGTTCACCTCGGGCGACACGGCCAGGATGACCCAGGCCTTCGTCCCGCTCAGCGAGACGATGCTCTCGGCGACGCCGCTCATCTTCACCGGGCTGGCGGTCGCGCTGGGCTTCCAGTGCGGCCTGTTCAACATCGGCGCCGAAGGCCAGCTCTACGTCGGCGCGATGTTCGGGACGTTCGCCGGCTTCTTCTTCGCCGGCCTGCCGTGGTTCATCCACCTGCCGCTGGCGATCGGCTTCGGCTTCCTCGGCGGTGCCCTGTGGGGCTTCATCCCCGGCCTCCTGAAGGCTCGGACGGGAGCCCACGAGGTCATCGTCACGATCATGCTCAACTACACGGCCTACAACCTGATCTCCTGGATCCTCAAGGTGCCGGGCTACCAGCGGGAGGGCCGGAGCGACCCGATCTCGAAGGTCACCCTCGACACGTCGTGGTACCCGGTCCTGATCGACGGCCTGCGGGCGAACTGGGGCTTCATCCTCGGGCTTGCCGCGGCGGTGCTCGTGTCGTGGTTCCTGTTCCGCTCGACGCGAGGGTTCGAGTTCCGAGCCGTGGGCTTCAACCCGACGGCGGCGCGCTATGCCGGGATGAGCATCGCCTCGACGACGATCATGGCGATGACCCTGAGCGGCGGCCTCGCCGGCCTCGCCGGCACGAGCGTCGTCCTCGGCGTGACGCACTCCCTGACGTTCGGCGTCTCGGGCGGCTTCGGCTTCGACGGGATCGCGATCGCCCTCATGGCCGGCTCCAAGCCGCGCGGCATCATCCTGGCCTCGCTCCTGTTCGGCGCGCTTCGCGCGGGCGCCACGCCGATGCAGTCGATCACCGGGGTGCCGATCGATCTCGTCGTCGTCATCCAGGCGCTCGTCATCATGTTCGTCGCCGCGCCCGCCCTCGTCCGGGAGATCTACCGGATCCGGGTGCCGGAGACGACCGGGCTCGAGACGTTCAGCCAGGGGTGGCGGGCGTGACCGCTGCCGTCAAGGCCGCGCCGGCCGTCATCGTCGATCGGAAGGCCATCCGCAGGCAGCGATTCCTCGGGGTCGCCTACCTGCTCATGGCCGCCGTCGTGGCGTACTTCCTGACGGGCGACCTCCAGGGCAGCCAGACGAGCACGTTCCTGTTGAAGCCGGCCGGCAACCAGGGCGGCCTCGACGTCCCGAGCATCGTCGTGCCGTCGTTGATCGTCGTCTACCTGGCGGCGGCGATCTGCGCGGCGCTCGGCGCCATCCAGCTGGTGCGCGGCTTCGGGGCGCGCTGGGCGATCGTCCTTGGCGTCGTCGTGGTCGCGTTCGTGTTCGCGTTCCTGACCTGGGCCGCCGCGGGCAAGTCGATGAGCCTCATCGGGATCCTGCAGCTCACGGTCCAGAAGTCGCTGCCGATCACGTTCGGCGCCCTGTCGGGGGTCCTGTGCGAGCGGGCCGGCGTGGTGAACATCGCGATCGAAGGGATGCTCCTGTCGGGCGCCTTCACCGGCGCGGTCGTCGGCAGCGCCACCGGCAGCAACCTCATCGGGCTCGTGGCCGCTGCGCTCGTCGGCGCGGCGCTGGCGGGCGTCCTCGCGGTGCTCGCGATCCGCTACCGGATGAACCAGATCGTCGCCGGCACGGTCATCAACATCTTCGCCTCGGGCCTGACGTCGTTCGTGGCGTCGCGCGTCCTGCAATCCCATCGCGAGCTGAACGAGCCGACCAAGTTCAGCTCGATCCCGATTCCGGTGCTGTCAGACATCCCGATCCTCGGCCCGATGTTCTTCAGTGGCAACCTCTTCTACTACCTGCTGTTCGCCCTCATCGGGCTCATCCACTACGGGCTTTTCTACACACGCTGGGGCCTGCGGGTCCGGGCCGTCGGCGAGCATCCGCGCGCCGCCGACACCGTCGGCATCAACGTGATCTTCACCCGCTACCGGAACGTCATCCTCGGCGGCGTCGTGGCGGGCATCGGCGGCGCCTACTTCACCCTCGGCTCGACCGGCTCGTTCGTCCATGACATGACCGGCGGGCGCGGGTTCATCGGCCTGGCGGCGATGATCTTCGGTGGCTGGACGCCGATCGGCGGATTCCTCGCCAGCCTGATCTTCGGCTTCGCCGACTCGCTCCAGGCGAGGCTCTCGATCCTGAACGTGTCCGTGCCGTCCGAGTTCCTGCTCATGGTCCCGTACCTCGTGACGATCATCGTCGTCGCCGGCCTGGTCGGGCGCGTCCGGATGCCCGCGGCCGACGGCACGCCCTACGACAAGGGGTGAGCCCGGCGTCCGGCGCGGGCGCGGGCGCGGCACTGCGTTGGGTCGCCCTCGGGGACTCCTACACGATCGGGACGGCGGTGACGGCCGCCGAGCGCTGGCCGGACCAGCTCGTCGCCCGGCTCGCCGCGGAGGCGCGCGCGACGGGTGACCGGCCGCCGCTGGCGCTCGTCGGCAACCCGGCGGTCAACGGCTTCACGACCCGTGACGTCATCGCGGTCGAGCTGCCGCAGCTTCCGGCGCTGCGGCCGCAACTCTGCTCGCTGCTGATCGGGACGAACGACGTCATCCAGGCGATCGGCGACGCGGAGTACCGGCGCAACCTGGCGTTCATCCTCGACGACGTGACGGGCCGCGTCGGGCCCGGGCGCGTCTTCGGCGTCACGAGCCCGGACTACACCGTGACCCCGGCCGGCGCCGACTACGGCGACCCGCGCACCCAGGCCCGGGCGCTCCGTGCCCGGAACGACCTGTTCAGCGAGGTCCTCGGAGCGCGCGGCCTGCCGGTCGTCGACATCCTCGACCTGTCGCTCGGCGCGGCGACCGACCGGTCACTCGTCGCGGGCGACGGGCTCCACCCGAGCGGCCGGCAGTACGCGCTGTGGGTCGACCGGATCGCGCCGCTCGTGAGGCGCCTGCTCGCTGCCGGGTGAGGCGCCGCCGGGGCCTGCCGAATGGCCCTGTCAGCCAGGGACCGATCGGACCACCGTCGCGCCTTCACGACACCGGGGGCGCACGCGACATCGGGGATTGAAGGCTGACGGCCCGCCACCACTCAGTAGGGTCGGAAGGCGTCCCCGATGGACGCGAGGGAGGGACGGTCCGTTGGATCGCGACCTCGTGGAGCAGGCCCAGCGCGGTGACCGGGAGGCCTTCGGCATCCTGGCCCGGACGCACGGTGACCGGCTCATCGCGATCGCCCAGCGGATCCTCCGAGACGTCGGACGGGCCGAGGACGCCGTGCAGCAGACGCTGGTGATCGCCTGGCGTGAGCTGCCTGGTCTCCGCGATCCGGACCGCTTCGATGCCTGGCTCCAGCGCCTGCTCGTGCACGCGAGCTATGCCGAGGCGCGCCGCTCGCGGACCTGGTCCGCGAACGTCCGCGTCCTGCCGTCCGAGGGACCGGCCGGTCCCGACGAGGCAACGGCGCTCGACAACCGTGATCTCCTCGAGCGTGGATTCCGGCGCCTGCCGCCCGATCAGCGGGCGATGCTGGTCTTCACGCACTACCTCGGCCTGTCCCCGACCGAGATCGCCGAGCGACTGGGCATCCCCGTCGGCACGGCGAACTCCCGGCTCCACTACGCCCACCGGGCGATGCGCGCGGCCATCGAGGCCGATGAGCGCGCCCTCCCGGTGGCCGGAGGGCGACTCGGATGACCACCCAGCGTGAGCTCGACCGGATCCTCGATGGCTTCCTCGCCGACGGCACCAATGAGCTCGCCGATCGCGTCATCCAGGCCGCCCTGGCCGACATCGACCACACCCCACAGCGGCGCCACCTGCGCGCGCCGCGGAGGCTCTTCATGACCACCATGCAGACCCGCCTCGCCGTGGCCGCCGTCATCGGCGTCCTGGCGATCGGCGGCGGCTTCTACCTGCTCCAACGAAACGGGCCCCAGACCGGCGTGCCAGTCGCCAGCCCGAGCGCGGTGCCAACCCTTGGCGCATCGCCGATCGGTCGAGCGACGCCGCCTGCCGGCAGCCCGGGCCCCACGGCCCTCGTGGGCCCGATGGGCGTCGGGCGCCAGATCCAGACCTCCACCCGGCTGAACGACGGCCGCGTCCTGATCGCGGGCGGCTACGCCCTCGGCGACGGCTCGCTCGCGTCGGCCGTCCTCTACGACCCGGTGACGAACACGTTCAGCCCGACGGGCCCGATGGCCGGGGCGCGCGGCTACCACACCGCGACCCTGCTCAAGGATGGCCGCGTCCTCGTCGTCGGCGGCGGCACCGCGAACTGGAGCGCCACCCTGCCTCCTGAGGGCGCATTCACCTTCCTCGCCTCCGCCGAGATCTACGATCCGGCCACGGGCACGTTCACGCCGACGGGTCCGATGGCGACGCCGCGCGAGGTCCACACCGCCACGTTGCTGGAGGATGGTCGCGTCCTCATCGTCGGTGGCATGACCACCCAGAGCGAATCGGTGGCCTCCGCCGAGCTCTTCGATCCCGCGACCGGAACGTTCAGCACGACCGGGACGATGAAGAACGCCCGGGCGTTCCATACCGCGACCCGCCTCGGCGATGGTCGCGTCCTGATCGTCGGTGGCTCTCCGGCGGCGTGGAACAACAGCTCGACCCTCGATAGCGCCGAGATCTACGACCCGGCGACCGGAACGTTCAGCACGACCGGCTCACTGTCGTTCGGGCTCACGTTCCACGCGGCGACCCTCCTGAAGGATGGGCGCGTCCTGATCACCGGCGGAAACAACGGCTACCAGGGCAACCTCGCGTCGACCGAGATCTACGACCCGATCAGCGGGACCTTCACGGCTGGCAAGACGATGGTCAATGGACGCGTCTACCAGACCACCACCCTGCTCGATGACGGCCGGGTCCTCATCACCGGCGGTGGCGACGACTACACGAATCGCAGGTTCCTCTCGTCGGCGGAGCTCTACGACCCGGCGACCGGCACCTTCGTCGCGACGGGCAGCCTGGCCACCGCCCGCACCTACCACGCCGCGACGCTCCTGACCGACGGGCGTGTCCTGGTGACCGGTGGCTACGGGGCCGACGCCCCGGTCGCCGCCGCCGAGATCTACGACCCGACGACCGGGACGTTCAGCCCGGCCGGGTAGCTCCTCGAGGCCTCCGCCGGCGACCTGCGCCGCCGGCGGACCTGCTTCAACGACATCTCGTCCCAACGACGGGACGGCGAGTACTGGTTCGGGAACTAGCCGCTCACACGCGGCTGGTCCCTGCCCATGGGATCCCAAGCAACCCTCAGATCGACGAAGGAGATCCACGATGCGACGATTCCTGTTCCTGCTGATCTGTCTCGCGGCGCTGCTCGTTACGGCGTCGCCCGTGGCAGCCGCCAACGCCCCGACCGGCACGAGGATCAATCTCTTCACTGCTCCCGCGACGTTCTCCGCGGACACGCCGTTCTACGTCGAGCACGGTTCGGCCTGCGACCCGTCCGTCGGCGACACGGCCTCGGACTGCATGAGTGCCGACACCCATTTCGACCTCTATCTCGACGGTGTCCTGCAGCCCTCGAGCGTGGTCATCGAGAACTCGCCCGGCTTCTGGGTCAAGCTCAACCTGACGAACTACCCGAGCGGCCTGGCTCACGGCCGGCACACGTTCGTCGGCGTGTGGATCCAGGGTGGGAGCGTTGCCCTCACGCTCAGCGCGGCGGTCACCTTCAGGTAGCAGCCTCCCCAGGCGGACCCATCCGGGGACTCTGTCTTGGGGCACGACCGATCAGCACAGGACGGCCTCGACGAGAGGCCGTCCTCACCCCCTCCGCCAGCGCTCGCAGCTCGGATCTGAAGGTTTCGTCCCGCCCGTTTGTCGTGTGGCCGTGACCCTGGCGATGACCAGCCAACGGCTGCCCTCGCCTCGCCAGCGCCCACAGCGTCCCGGAGGGAGGGCCATGCGTCCGTCGGACCCCACGCATCGATGAACGGCTTCGGATCGCCCGAGCCGCAGAAGGGAAGACCACCATGCGTTCGCACCAACGGGGCACTCGCGCCCTTGCCGTCGCCACCGGAGTGGCGCTGCTCACCCTCGCGATGGGTGTCGGTGTCGCATCAGCCGGCCAGAGCTCCAGCTTCGCCCAGAACACGTTCACCAAGTGGATCGCCGGATACCCGAACATGGCCGGCGTCGTCGGCGGTGATGTCGGGCCAGGCACCTACGCCGGGGTCATCCTCTCGAGAACCGGCACCGGGACTGTCGCCGATCCCATCCTCATCACGGCCGACTACCACTTCTACGGTTCGCGCCACAGCTTCACGGCACGCGTCGATATCGTCGAGATCGGTACTGCCGCGACGATCAACGGTGTCGTCACGGACGGGTGGCTGAAGGACAACCTCGCCCAGGGCGAGTTCAGCGTGATCTCGTGCACCCACGACAGCGTCACGACCACCTGCTTCCAGGGCACCCTCGACATCCTCCGAGGGACGAAGCCCGAGGACTGAACAGCCGCCACGCTCAACCCCAGGCTCTGGCCTGGACATGACCCGACAACGGAGCCCCACCGAGGGGCTCCGTTGTCGCACCTGAAGGTTTCGCGTCTCCCGTTTGTCGTGTCACTGTGAGCCCAACAGGCGAGGTCATCGACTTGGTAGACGGACTACCCGTCGGCGTGGAGCAGACGACCGAGCGTGGTCGGGCCTTCGGGCGCCTGGCCGACGGCCATCTCGATGCCGCCTATCGGCTCGCCCGGGCGATCCTCCGCGACCCTGGCGAGGCCCAGGACGCGACCCACGACGCCTTCCTCCAGGCATGGCGCAAGTGGTCCACCCTGCGGGATCACGCCCGGTTCGAGCCGTGGTTCGACCGGATCCTCGTCAACTCATGCCGCAACCGCCTGCGCCACGCCTCCCGTTGGCCGACCACCGACATCTCGGCCGAGGTGGTCACCGCGGCGGGGGATCCCTTCAGCCAGACAACCGATCGGGACGTCCTCGGTCCCGCGCTCGCGACACTGTCCGCGGACCACCGCATCGTCGTGGCTCTGCGCTATTACCGCGACCTGCCCGTCGGCGAGATCGCCATGCGGCTCGACATCCCGGTGGGGACCGCTCAATCACGCCTCCATTACGCACTCGAGCAATTGCACGTCGCGATCGACCGCGCGAACTCCCGGGGAGCCGTCCGATGACCGACCACGAGCTGGAGCAGCGTCTCCGGAGCTGGTACCGCGCGGAGATCGATGAAGCCGAACGGGCGCCTGCGGCCCTGCGAATGAACGTGGCCGCCATCCCGGGCGCGCGGCCGAGCGCCGAGCGACGTCTGCCGTGGAGGTTCCCGACGATCGGTCGGCCGATGCGCGTCGCCGTGGTGGCCCTCACCACCGTCCTGGTCGTCGGTGGCGCGTTGTACCTCAACGGGCCCAGCCAGCCGGCCGTCGGCGGCCCGAGCCCGACGCCCAGCGCCAGCACGAGCCCGAGCGAGCCCGCGGCCAGCCCATCGGCCGTCCCGGCCGGCTCGATGGCGACTGAGCGCGGACTTCACACGGCGACGCTGCTCGCAGACGGCCGGGTCCTGATCGTCGGGGGCTTTGGATCGTACGGCGTCGCGCGCGCCACAGCCGAGATCTTTGACCCCGGGACCGGCACGTTCAGCCCGACCGGCTCGATGGCGACGGCCCGTGGCCAGCACACCGCGACCCTGCTCGGAGACGGCCGGGTCCTGATCGTCGGCGGATTCGCCGGCTCGTCGAGTCTCGCCACTGCCGAGATCTATGACCCTGGGACCGGCACGTTCACGGCGACCGGCTCGATGTCCGAGGGGCGCAGCTTCCATGAGGCCACGTTGCTTGCCGACGGCCGAGTCCTCGTGACCGGAGGAGACGGGCAAGTCGGCCATCCGCTCGCCACGGCCGAGATCTATGACCCCGGGACCGGCAGGTTCAGCCTGACGGGCGACATGTCTGTCGCTCGCACCATCGCTACGGCCACCCTGCTGCCCGACGGTCGCGTCCTGATCGCCGGCGGGGGCAACGGTTCGTCCGGGCAGTGCTTCCGGTCGGCCGAGGTCTATGACCCCGGGACAGGCGCCTTCAGCGCAACCGGCGCGATGTCGAACAACCGTTGCGGGCACGACGCCACCCTGCTTTCCGACGGCCGTGTTCTCCTCACGGGCGGCGCCACGAACTGGGAGGGAACCGGTCCTGGATCGGCCTCCGCCGACCTCTACGACCCGGCGACCGGCACGTTCAGCCGGAGCAACTCGATGGTTGACGCTCGCTCCATTGACACCGCAACTCGCCTCGACGACGGTCGCGTCCTGATCGCAGGAGGCGGCCCGAACCTGACGCACAGCCTCGCCTCGGCCGAGCTCTTCGACCCAGGGACCGGTTCGTTCAGCCTGACCGGCTCGATGGGGCCGGGGAAGGTCCTCCGTGATGAGGGACTCGATGCCAGTCCAGCTCCACGTGTCAATAGGTGGGAGTTCGCGCACCAAGGCGTGAGCTCGCCTGCGCCTCGCGCGTCGGGCTGGCGGTCGTTGGGCGCCTGATGCCCTCCGGGCGCGCCCGAATACAGCACACTCTGTTCGGTGAACCCCCCGGACGTGGCCTACGCGCGAAGTGGCGACATCGCGATCGCCTATCAGGTCGTTGGCTCCGGTCCCGTCGACATCGTCTTCATGCGGGCCATCACCGGAGACCTCCTCTCG
>JACQEG010000159.1 GCA_016200665.1 Chloroflexota bacterium
CCAGCCACTCCCCCTCGCCGGTGGCGCGGAGCCGTCCGTCGCAGGCCGCATCGCCGGGGTCCGCGGCCTGGCGCTCGAGCAGCTCGCGATGCCGGCGCTGGCCGTGCTCTCGGGCGTGCTCTACCTGGTCAACCTGACCGTGTCGGGCTGGGCGAACACCTACTACGCGCTGGCCGCGCAGGCTGCGAGCCAGAGCTGGTCGGCGCTGTTCTTCGGCTCCCTCGATGCTTCGGGCTTCATCACCCTGGACAAGCCGCCGCTCGCGATCCTGCCGATGGCGATCTCGGTGAAGCTCCTCGGGCTCAGCTCGTTCGCCGTGCTCGCGCCCGAGGCGCTCCTCGGCGTCGGGACCGTCCTCGTCCTGTTCCTCGCGGTCCGGCGCTCGTTCGGTGTGCCCGCGGCGTTCCTCGCGGGCCTCGTGGCGGCGCTCACCCCCGTGGCGGTCCTGATCTTCCGCTACGACAACCCCGACGCGCTGCTGACGTTCCTCCTCGTGGCCGCGGCCTGGGCGCTCGGCCGGGGCCTCGAGGCCGGGCGCCTGCGGTGGGCCCTCCTCGCGGCCGTCCTCGTCGGCTTCGCCTTCCTCACGAAGTACCTGCAGGCCTACCTCGTCCTGCCCGCGTTCGCGCTCACGTGGCTGCTCTGCGCCCCGGTCTCGCTCCGGCGCCGCATCGGCGGCCTCCTCGCGACCGGCCTGACCGTGCTCCTGGCCAGCGGCTGGTGGGTCGCGATCGTCGAGCTGATCCCGGCGGCCTCGCGGCCGTACATCGGCGGGAGCAACGGCAACTCCGTCCTGGAGCTCATCTTCGGGTACGACGGCCTCGGCCGGATCTTCGGCAACAACCCCGGTGGCTCGTCCCTCAGCTCGGCCGTGGACGGGCTCGCGGGGGCGGCCGCGGCGGGCCGCGGCGGGCCGACCTTCAGCGGCACCCCGGGCCTGCTGCGCCTGTTCAACGAGCAGCTCGGCGGCCAGATCGCGTGGCTCCTGCCGGCGGCGCTCATCGGCCTCGCGGCCGGCCTCGTCCTCTACCGCCGCGCGCGGCGCTCCGACCCGCGGCTCGCCGGCTACGTCCTGTGGGGCGGCTGGCTGCTGACCCACGCGGTGGTCTTCAGCTTCATGTCCGGGATCATCCACTCCTACTACGCGGTGGCCATCGCCCCGGCCGTCGGCGCGCTCGCCGGGGCCGGCGCGTGGGACCTGTGGACGCGCCGGGCCCACAGCGTCACAGCGCGGCTGGCGCTCGCCGGCGGCGTCGTCGCGACCGGTGCGCTGGCATTCGTCCTGCTCGATCGGACGCCGGGCTTTGCCCCGGGCCTGGGCTTCGCGATCCTCGCGATCTCAGCCGCCGCCGGGCTCGTCCTGGCCCTTCCGGCGATCCATCTCGATCGGCGCCTCGTCCGCGGCGCGGCGGCGCTGGCCCTCGTCGCGGTCCTGGCCGGTCCCACCGCCTACTCGGTCGCGACGATGGCCCAGGCCCACGGCGGCGGCGACCCGGCCGCCGGCCCGTCCGGTGACGGCATGGCCGGCAACGGCTCGGCCAGCGCCGACACCGCGCTCGTCGACTATCTCCTCGCCAACCAGGGCTCGGCGCGCTGGATCGTCGCGGTCAACGGTTCGCAGTCCGCGGCAGCCATCCAGCTCGCGGCCGAGCAGCCGGTCATGTCGATGGGCGGCTTCACCGGCGGCGATCCCGCGCCGACGCTGTCCCAGCTCCAGGCCTATGTCTCCGCGGGTCAGCTCCGATACGTCCTGCTGGGCAATGGCGGCGCCGGCGGGCCCGCCGGCTTCGGCGGCCCGGCTGGCGGCCCGGCCGGTGGCCCGGCCGGTGGCCAGGGCTCGAGCACCGTCTCGAGCTGGGTGACCAGCACCTGCTCCGCCGTGACGATCGACGGCGCCGCCGTGTCGAACCTCTACGACTGCGCCGGTGCGGCGTAGGCGGCCCCCGATGACGATGCGACCGACCCAGATCCCCGCCGCCTCGACGGCAGGGCCCCGCCGGGCCACGCACCCGCCGCTCCCGCGGGTGTGGCCCGTCATCAAGGTCGACGTCTGGTGGCTGGTGGTCCTCAACGCGGTCCTCATCGCGGCGATGTGGCTCCGCCACGGCGGCCTGGACAACGTCGGATCGCTCGGCGGTGCCCTGACGGCGGTCGGCCAGATCACCGGCCTCTACGCCGCGTACCTGGCCCTGCTGCAGCTGGTGCTCATGTCGCGCAGCCCGTGGCTGGACCAGCTGTTCGGGATGGACCGCCTCGCCTGGGCCCACCGCTGGCTCGGGTTCGCGACCGTCTGGCTCATCGTCGGCCACGGCATCTTCACGACCATCGGCTACGCCATCGGCGACAACGCCGCGATCCTCGACGAGGCCTGGAAGCTCGTCACGACCTACGAGTGGGTCCTCCCGGCGACGATCGGTGGCGCCCTGTTCATCGCCGTCGGCGTGACCTCGGTCGCGGCGGCGCGGCGGCGCCTGTCCTACGAGGCGTGGTTCGTCCTCCACCTGCTCGCCTACGCCGCGATCGCCCTCGGCTTCCTTCACCAGCTCGTGGTCGGCGGCGACTTCATGCACGACCCGATCGCGCGGATCTACTGGAGCGGCCTGTACGTCGTCGCGGCCGGGCTGATCCTCCTCTTCCGGGTCGGCCAGCCGATCGTCCTCAACCTGCGGCATCGGCTCGTCGTGGGCCGGGTCGTCCAGGAGGGGCCGGGCCTGACCTCGGTGTACGTCACGGGCCGGGACCTCGATCGCCTGCCGGTCAGATCCGGCCAGTTCTTCAACTGGCGCTTCCTCCACGGCCGCGAGTGGTGGCACGCGCACCCGTACTCGCTGTCGTCCGCGCCGAACGGCCGCTGGCTCCGGATCACCGTGAAGGCCCTGGGCGATGGCAGCCGCCGCGTCCAGGCCGTGCCCGTCGGCACGCGCGTCCTCGTGGAGGGTCCCTATGGCGCGATGACGGGGGCCCGCCGGTCGCGGCGCAAGGTCGCGCTCATCGCCGGTGGCATCGGCATCGCACCGCTCCGAGCGCTGCTCGAGGCGCTGCCCGCGAAGCCCGGGGACCTGACCCTCGTCTACCGGGCACGGGCCGAGAAGCACGTCATCTTCCGGGAGGAGCTCGACGTCCTGGCCCGCGCTCGCGGCGCGGTCGTCCACTACCTCGTGGGCCGGCGGGGCTCGCCGGAGCTCGTCCGAGATCCGCTCGACCCCCGATCGCTCCACACCCTGATCCCGGACATCGCCGGACGCGACGTCTACGTGTGCGGCCCGGTCGCGATGATCGATCGGGTCGAGTCGACCCTCCGGCAGCTGGGCGTCCCGCCGTCGCGGATCCACGCCGAGCGGTTCGCCTACCTGTGAGCCGGGCGATGGACCGCGGTTCCCGACGATCGACCGTCTCGCCGGCCCGGCTCGGGCTCGGCGTCGCCTCGCTCGCGCTCGCCGCCCTGCTCCTCCTCGGGTTCAAGGCGCCGGACCCATCGGTTGCCGCCGGCACCGCAGCCAGTGGCGGCACGACCGGCACCAGCGGCGGCACAACGCGGACCTCCGGCTCCACGGGCACGACGACCAGCTCGAGCGCGACGAAGACGATCGATGGCACGATCGTGAACACCCGCTATGGGCCGGTCGAGGTCGAGATCACCGTCTCGAACGGCAAGGTCACCGCGGTGACCGCGATCGAGCTGCCGAGCGGCGGCCGCTCGGGCGCCATCTCGAGCTACGTCGCGCCGGTCCTCTCGAGCGAGGCGCTGACGGCCCAGAGCGCGAGCATCGACGTCGTCTCCGGCGCGACCTACACCAGCGAGGCGTACGCCCGGTCGCTCCAGTCGGCCCTCGACCAGGCCGGCATCTGAGCGCGGGGCCCGAAGCCGCCGTGGTGCGACGCATCGAGCACCTCATGGGCACGGTCATCGGCGTCGAGGTCCGCCAGCCGGCGCCGGTGACCGTCGTCGAGCCGGCGCTCGCCGCGTTCTTCGCGACGCTCCGGGCCATCGAGGCCCGGTTCAGCCCGTTCCTCGCGGACAGCGAGGTGAGCCGGATCGCCGACGGCCGGCTGGCCGAAGATGACGCCAGCGACGACGTCCGCTTCGTCCTCTCGGCCTGCGATCACCTGACCGTCACCTCCGGCGGCGCCTTCGACGCCCGCCACCACCGGGCCGATGGCCGCCTCGATCCGTCCGGCTTCGTGAAGGGCTGGGCGATCGACGAGGCCGCGCTCCACCTCGTCGACGCCGGCCTGACCTGCTACGCGATCAATGCCGGCGGGGACATCGTCGTCCGCGGGACGCCCGAGCCGGATCGCGGCTGGCTCGTCGGGGTGCAGCATCCCTGGATCCGCGACCGGATCGCGGCGCGACTCGAGATCCGCGGCGGCGCCGTCGCGACCTCCGGCCTGTACGAGCGCGGCGCGCACATTCGTGACCCGCGCTCCGGCGCGACACCACGCGAGCTCGCCAGCCTCACCGTCGTCGGGCCGGAGCTCACCTGGGCCGACGCGTACGCCACGGCGGCGTTCCCGATGGGCCTCGCCGGGCTCGAGTGGGTCGAGCGCCACCCGGGCTACGGGGCGATCGCGATCACCGCGGACGAGCGGCTCGTCTGGTCCCAGAGCGTGGCGCCGCTTCTCACGAAGATCTCAGCCTCGGCCGCTTGACTACCGGCCATGGAACCCAGCGAGGCGACGGCACCGAGCCTCCCCGATCAGCAGACAACCCAGGCCGACGAGCTGCCTCCTCCCCAGCCCGCTGTGGCCGAATCGCCGGTCCCCCGGTCGCCCCGAGCAGGCGGCCGGGGGCTCGCCGGCCTCCTCGCCGTCAGCCTCCTCTCGGCCGTGCTCGCCTCGGGCGGGACCGCGGCCATCCTCACCGCGAGCCTCGGCGGCGCCCCCGCCTCCGCCGCACCCACCGCAACCCAGAACGCCACGAGCGTCAGGCAGACCGTCATCGGCGATGACATCACCGCGATCGTCGCGGCCGCCCAGCCTTCGGTCGTGACGATCACCGCCGACGGCCTGAGCTCGAACGCGTTCTCGCCGCTCCAGGTGCCCACGACCGGGGTCGGATCCGGCGTCATCCTGACCGCCGACGGCTACATCCTGACGAACCGCCACGTCGTCCAGGGCAGCAGCAGCCTGACCGTCGAGCTCTCCGATGGGCGGCAGCTGCCGGCCACGATCGTGAAGGTCTCGAGCACGGTCGACCTGGCCCTCATCAAGGTCACCGCGACCGGCCTCTCGCCCGCGACCATCGGCGACTCCACGGCGCTCAAGGTCGGCCAGGTCGCGATCGCGATCGGCAGCCCGCTCGGGACCTACACCGAGACCGTCACCCGCGGGATCGTGTCCGGCCTCGACCGCGAGGTCACGGTCACCGACGACTCGACCCGCCGCCAGGTCACGCTCAAGGGCCTCATCCAGACCGACGCCGCCATCAACCCCGGCAACAGCGGCGGCCCGCTCCTGGACATCGCCGGCAACGTCATCGGCATCAACACCGCCACCGCGACGAACGCCGAGGGCCTCGGCTTCGCGATCCCGATCGCCGCGGCGGCGGATCTCATCAAGCTCGCTCGATCCGGCGCGACGGCCTGAGGCCGTCCGCCGCTCGGCACCGCCAGGGAGGCAGGGTTCATATGCGCTGGAAGGTCATGGCCATCGTCGGCCTGCTCGCGATCGCGGGCGCGGCGATCGGCGTCTCCGCGGGTCTGCTCAAGCCGTCCAACGCCGCCGCGACGACGTTCCTGACGGCCACCGTCGCGACCTCCGACGTCACCGATGACGTCACCGCGACCGGCACGATCTCGGCCGCGTGGACCTACGCGCTGGCCTTCGGCTCCGCGCCGACCGCGACGGCCGCGGCGGCCTCGAGCAACGGCTCGAGCTCGAGCAGCTCCAGCTCGAGCAGCTCCAGCGCCAGTGGCTCCGGGGCCGCGTCGGTCACCTGGCCGGTCACCGAGGTCGACGTCAACGTCGGCGACAAGGTCACGAAGGGCGAGGTCCTGGCGAAGGCCGGCACGGCGGACCTCGAAAGCCAGATCGCCGACGCCACCCTTGCCGCGCGCACCGCCTACCTGCAGCTCGTCATCGCCCAGGACGCCTACGACAGCGCCACCCAGACCCAGGCGATCCGCCATGCCGAGATCCAGCTCAACAACGCGAAGAGCGGCCGGGCCAAGGCCGACGCTGACCTCGCGAGCCTCAAGGCCCTCCGGCCCTACGCCGAGCTCACCGCGCCCGCGGACGGCATCGTGACCGGCGTCGCCCTCACGAAGGACGTCGATGCGCCATCCGGCACCGCCGTCACGGTCCAGTCGTCGGCGCTCCTCGTCACGACGAGCGTCGTCGAGAGCGACGTCTCGAAGATCTCGGTCGGCCAGAAGGCGTCCATCACGATCGCGGCGATCGATGCCACCCTCCAGGGCACCGTCTCGACGATCGCGCCGACGAGCACGACGTCGGGCACCAACGGCGTCGTCGAGTACGCCGTCGAGATCGCCCTCGATGCCCCGCCGGCGGCGCTCCGGCCCGGCATGTCGGCCGACGTCTCGGTCGTCACCGCGACCGCCAGCGGCGTCCTCGCCATCCCGTCGCGGGCCCTCACCGGCTCGGCCGGCAGCTACACGGTCCGGGTCGTCGCGGCCGACGGCACGGTCGAGACGCGCGACGTCACGGTGGGGCTCGTCACGAGCTCGCTCGCGGAGATCAAGTCCGGCCTCCAGGCCGGGGAGCGGGTCGTCACCGGCACGAGCTCGACCCAGCAGACCAACAGCTCGACCAACCGGGGCGTCTTCGGCGGCGGCACCGGCGGCCAAGTCATCGTCCCGGGGCGGTGACCGGATGAGCCTCATGCAGCTCCGGGGCGTCACCCGGACCTACGACATGGGCCACGTCCAGGTCCAGGCCCTGCGCGGCGTCTCCCTGGCGGTGGAGGAAGGCGAGTTCGTCGCCATCGTCGGGCCGTCGGGGTCCGGCAAGACGACGATGATGAGCATCCTCGGCTGCCTCGACCGGCCCTCGGGCGGGACCTACGAGATCGCGGGCAACGAGATCGGGCGGCTCGGTGACGACGACCTCGCCCGCATCCGGAGCCGGACGATCGGCTTCGTCTTCCAGAGCTACAACCTGCTGCCCGGCACGAGCGCCCTGGAGAACGTGGCGACACCGTTGCTGTACCAGGGCGTGTCGCGCCACGACCGCACCGTGCGGGCGACGGGCGCCCTCGAGAGGCTGGGCCTCGGCGGCCGCCTGACCCACGAGCCGACCGAGCTGTCCGGCGGCGAGCAGCAGCGGGTCGCGATCGCCCGGGCGCTCGTCACCGACCCGGCGGTCATCCTCGCCGACGAGCCGACCGGCAACCTCGCGGTCCAGCAGGGCCTCGAGGTCCTCCAGCTCCTCCGCGACCTCCACGCCTCCGGCCGGACGATCGTCCTCATCACCCACAACCCCGAGGTCGCCGCGGTGGCGACGCGTCGGATCCACCTGCTCGACGGCCGGGTCGTCGAGGAGGAGCGAGCGGCATGAGTCCGATCGAGCTCCTCCGGCTGTCCCTGTCGCGCCTCCGCCGCGGGCGGCTCCGCGCGGCCCTGACGATGCTCGGCGTCGTCATCGGCGTGGCGTCGGTCGTCGCCCTCGTGGGCGTCGGCCGGGGCACGACCGCGAACATCACCACGAGCCTCAACGCCCTCGGCACGAACCTCCTGACGATCAGCCCGTCGGGCCGCTTCGGCGGCACGACGACCCTCACCACGGACGACGCGGCGGCCATCGCCGGCGTGGATGGCGTCGTCGCGGTCGCACCGGAGCTCCAGACCTCGGCGGTCGTGGCGACGAGCGCCACCAACACGACGACGACCTCGATCGTCGGGACCTCGGCCGACTACGCCTACGTCCGGGCCTACACGGTCTGGCAGGGCACGTTCCTGACGACCGCCACGACCGACGCCTCGCTCCGCGTGGCCGTCCTCGGGGCGACGGTCGCGACCGACCTCGGCCTGGGCGCGGATGCGGTCGGGACCACGGTCTCGATCGGCGGGCTGCCCTTCCAGGTGATCGGGATCCTCCAGCCCAAGGGCGGATCCGGGTTCGCCGACCCGGACAACGAGGTCCTCGTGCCGCTCGGTGCGGTTCGCAAGTACTTCGTCGGCGGCACCTCGGTCCGGACGATCGGCGTCAGCGTCAGCGACGCGGCGAGCATGCAGACGGCGCGCGACGCCATCAGCGAGCTGCTGCGCGTCCGGCACGGGATCGCCGCGACCGGCACGGACGACTTCACGATCTTCGACCAGGCCCAGCTGCTGTCGGTCACCGACGCGATCAGCGGCACGTTGACGCTGCTGCTCGGGGGCATCGCCTCGATCGCCCTTGTCGTCGGGGGCATCGGGATCATGAACATCATGCTGGTCTCGGTCCGCGAGCGGACCCGCGAGATCGGCATCCGGAAGGCCCTCGGGGCCCGCGGCCGGGACGTCCTCCGGCAATTCCTCATCGAGGCCCTGACGCTGTCGCTCATCGGCGGCTTCGTCGGGGTGCTCGCCGGCCTCGCCGTGTCGGCCGTCATCGGCCAGCTTGCTGGCTGGGGCTTCATCTTCGATCCATCGACGGTCGCCATCGCGACGCTGTTCAGCGTGGCGGTCGGCATCGTCTTCGGGGTCTGGCCCGCGCGCCAGGCCGCCCGCCTCGATCCAGTCGCCGCGCTGCGGTACGAATAGAAGGAGCTCGTCCAATGACCGATCCCGCCTCGTCCAACCCCCCGGCCCAAGCTGTCACCCAGCCGTTCGCTCCGGCCGCCCCGGAGCCGGGGGCCGCGCCGGCCACTGAGCCGGTCGTCCCGGGCGCCGTCACGCCCGGCACGAGCCGGCCGCGCGGCTCGATGTGGGTCAACGTGGCCCTCGCGCTGGCGCTTGCCGTCGCGATCGGCGGCGTCGGCTTCGCCGCGGGCCGCATGACCGCACCCGCCGCGGCGGCGGGCGCCGGCACCGGCCGCTTCGGGACGGGCAACTTCCCGGGCGGCAACCTCCCGGGCGGCGGCTACGTTGGCGAGGACGGCAACAACGGCGGGGCTCGCGGCTTCTTCGGCGGCGGCACCTCGATCACCGGCACCGTCGAATCGATCAGCGGCGACACGCTGACCCTGAAGCTCGCCAGTGGCCAGACGATCCAGGTCTCCCTCAGCGGGACCACGACCTACCATTCGCAGACGACCGCGTCGTCGAGCGACGTCAAGACCGGCGGGACGGTCATCGTCCGGGTCGAGCTCAATCGCGGCTCGGGCACCACGACGTCGCCGTCCGCGTCGGACGTCACGATCGTCCCGTAGATCGTCCCGTAAGAGGACTGGAGCCCGATGCACGTCCTCCTCGTCGAGGATGATCAACGCCTCGCCCGCGTCCTCCGGCGGCTGCTGGAGGACGACCGGCACGTGGTCGAGGTCGCCCACGACGGCGAAACGGGCGTCGAGATCGCGACGTCCCCGGCCGGGATCGAGGTCATCGTCCTCGACATCGGCCTGCCGGACATCACCGGCCTCGAGGTCGCCCGCCGCGTCCGCACGGCGGGCCTGGAGGTCGCGATCATCATGCTGACGGCCCGGGACACGGTGAACGACCGCGTGACCGGGCTCGATGCCGGGGCCGACGACTACCTCGTCAAGCCCTTCGCCTACGAGGAGCTGGCCGCGCGCCTCCGCGCGCTCGGCCGGCGCCGCGAGAGCGGTCCGCGCCGGCCGGAGCCGGTCCTCGCCGCCGGCCCGATCGCGCTCGACGAGCGGACCCGCCGGGTCACCGTCGAGGGCAGGTCCGTCGATCTCAGCCCACGGGAGTTCTCGCTGCTGGAGTGCCTCCTCCGGCATCCCGGCCAGACGCTCAGCCGCGACCAGCTGCTGGACCAGGCCTGGCCGTTCAGCGTCGCCGTGACCCCCAACGCCGTGGATGCGTACGTCCACTACCTCCGCACCAAGCTCGGGCCGGCGGCGCGCTGGGTCGAGACCGTCCGCGGCATCGGCTACCGTCTCGCCGATGCCTGACGCCGAGGCTGCTCCCGCAGCGATGCTGGCCGCGCCCACGGCCGAGCCCACCGTCGCAGCCGCGGCCGCGGCTGATCCGACGGCCGACCGCGAGGCCGCCGAGGACAGCCGGCTCATGCGCCGCGTCCGCTGGCGCCTGGTGGCGTGGAGCGGGGGATCCACCCTGCTCGTCCTGCTCCTGCTGGGCGCGGCTATCTACGTGGCGACCGCCTCCAGCCTCACCGCTTCCGGGATGGCGGCGCTGCAGGGCCGCGTCGACGAGTACCGGTCAGTGCTGACCGGGAGCGCTCCCGACGGCGACCGGTCGCCGGCCGACTTCGTGTTCGGCAGCGGCGGGACCATCGCGTCGGCGTTCTTCGCCGACGGCCGGGTCATCCGGATCCCGGGCGGGTTCGCGGCGACCTCGGTCATCGACCAGGCAGCTGCGCGGGCCGCCGATGCGACCGGCAGCGACCTTCGATTCAGGACGATCACCGTCGAGGGGCCGGGCCCCAGCGACGAGCAGGTCAGCGTGCCGGTCCGACAGCTGACCGTGCCCGTCGACACGACCCTCGGCCGGGTCTACGTCCAGGCCCTCCAGGATCGCTCGTCCGAGCTCCGGACCCTCGACACGCTGCTGATCGTCCTCGTCGTCGGCGGGGTTGTCGTGGTCATCGTGGCGATCGGGTTCGGAGCGGTCTATGCGCGGCGGGCGCTCGTGCCGATCCGCGATTCGCTCGCCGGCCAGCGGGCAGCGCTCCGGCGCCAGCGCGAGTTCGCGGCCGACGCCTCGCACGAGCTCCGGACGCCGCTCACCGTCATCC
Source organism: Chloroflexota bacterium (assembly GCA_016200665.1). Taxonomy (GTDB): domain Bacteria; phylum Chloroflexota; class Limnocylindria; order Limnocylindrales; family CSP1-4; genus UBA5189. The sequence continues at coordinate 10,819 of JACQEG010000159.1, forward strand.
GCAGCTCGGTGGACTACCTCCGGCGCCATGCCGAGCGGCCGGTCGGGGAGGTCGGCGAGGCCCTCGAGGACATCGACGCCGAGGTCGAGCATCTGACCGCGATGGTCGGCGACCTGCTGCTCCTCGCTCGGTCGGACTCGGGGGCGGTGTCGCTCGACCGGGTTCCCGTCGAGCTCGACGACGTCGCGAGCGACGCGGCGGCCGCCCTGCGCGGCCCGGCCGACGCGCGCGGCGTCCGGCTGGCGCTCGATCCCGAGCCCGGCCCGGTGGTCGGCGACCCGGCGCGACTCCGGCAGCTCGTCACGGTGCTGATCGACAACGCGCTTCGCCACAGCCCGAGCGGCGGCGAGGTGCGGATCGCGGTCCGGCGCGATGCGGACACCATCCGGCTGGCCGTCGAGGACTCGGGCCGCGGGATCCGCGCCGAGGACCTGCCGCACGTCTTCGACCGGTTCTGGCGGGCTGCCGATGCCCCGAGCGGGGGCACCGGCCTCGGCCTCGCGATCGCGAAATGGATCGCGGAGCGCCACGACGGACGCATCGTGGCCATGAACCGGGCGGAGGGCGGAGCCCGCTTCGAGGTGGAGCTCCCGGCCCGGCCGGCCGGCTTCGTGCCGGTGCCGCCCGAGGGATCGTCCGACGCCCCGTCGGACGCTCCGTCCGAGGCCGCACCGGAGGGATAGGTCGAACGTCCTAGTCGGCCGCCCGCACGGGGCGGCCTATGCTCGCCGCGTGAGCATCCGGCTCCATGCATTCCCGTCGGCGGACCCGGAGTTCGGCGCCCACGCCCAGTCGTGCCTCGACGCCCTGCCCGAGCCGGCCTCGCCCGCCGCCCTGCAGCGAGCGATCCGCCTGCGCTACCCCGCGGCGATCGTGAAAGCCCAGGACGAGCTTGCGCGCCACGGCTCGGCGCCCGTCATCTGGTACGCCTATCGAACGGCCCTCCTCACCTGGCGGGACGACGAGCGAGCAGGGCCGTGGCCGGCCTGGGCGATCCTCGACGACGAGCGCCGCTTCCTCCAGGTGAACCCCGAGCTGGCAGCCATTGCCGAGCTGCCGGCCGAGGTCATGCTCGGCCACCGGGTGGAGGAGTTCAGCAACCCCACCGATCCGACGATCCGCGACGACATCGCCCAGCTGTGGATCGAGTTCCTCGAGCGCCGCTCCATCGCCTCGACCGTCCGCTTCAACTTCGCCGATGGCCGGCCGCGTGAGCTGGGCTACTGGCTCGAAGCCGACGTCGATGGGTTCGGCCGCCATCGCCTCTCCGTGCGGGAGCTGGACCGCTAGCATCCGGCGCGTGCCGCAACGGTTCGACGTCGTCATCGTGGGTGGCGGCTCGGCCGGGAGCGTCCTCGCCCATCGCCTCAGCGAGGATCCCGGAACGAGCGTCCTCGTCCTGGAGGCGGGCCGCCCGGACTGGCGGTTCGACGTGTTCCTCCACATGCCGGCCGCGCTGACGTTCCCGATTGGCAGCCCGTTCTACGACTGGCGCTACGCGTCCGAGCCCGAGCCGTTCATGGGCGGCCGGCGGGTGGCCCACGCCCGCGGCAAGGTCCTCGGCGGGTCGTCGTCGATCAACGGCATGATCTTCCAGCGCGGCAACCCGCTCGACTACGAGCGCTGGGCCGCCGAGCCGGGCATGGCGACCTGGGGCTACGCCCACTGCCTGCCGTACTTCAAGCGGATGGAGACGGCCCTCGACGCCGCGCCGGACGACCCGTGGCGGGGCCACGAGGGTCCGCTCGTCCTCGAGCGCGGGCCGGCAACCAATCCGTTGTTCGGGGCGTTCTTCGATGCGGTCCGGGAGGCGGGCTACCACCTGACCCCGGACGTCAACGGCTACCGCCAGGAGGGCTTCGCGCCGTTCGACCGCAACATCCGGCGCGGCCGGCGGCTGTCCGCGTCCACGGCCTATCTCAAGCCGGCGATGCGGCGCCGGAACGTGGAAGTGCGCACGTCCGTGCTGGTCTCGGCGATCACGTTCGACGGGCGGCGAGCCACCGGCGTCGAGTACCTCGCGGGCCCGAGCCGGCACCACGTCGAGGCCGGCGAGGTCATCCTCTGCGGCGGCTCGTTCAACACGCCGCAGCTGCTCCAGCTCTCCGGCGTCGGCCCGGCCGCGTTGCTGAGCGGTCTCGGCATCCGGTCAGTCGTCGATGCGCCGGGCGTGGGCGACAACCTCCAGGACCACCTCGAGGTGTACGTCCAGTACGCCAGCAGGCAGCCCGTCTCGATGCAGCCCGCGCTCAAGACGTGGAAACGGCCGTGGATCGGTGCGCAGTGGCTGTTCCTGCGGCGTGGCCCCGGCGCGACGAATCACTTCGAGGGCGGGGGCTTCGCGCGGAGCAACGACGACGTCGCCTATCCGAACCTGATGTTCCACTTCCTGCCGCTCGCGATCCGCTACGACGGCTCGGCGCCGGCGGCCGATCACGGCTACCAGGTCCACGTCGGGCCGATGTACTCCGACGCCCGCGGCAGCGTGCAGATCCGGAGCACCGATCCGCTCGTCCATCCGGCGATCCGGTTCAACTACCTGTCGACGGAGCAGGATCGCCGCGAGTGGCCGGAGGCCATCCGCGTCGCCCGCTCGATCCTGAATCAGGCGGCGTTCGAACCGTTCAACGGCGGCGAGCTGTCACCGGGGTCCGGCGTCGAATCCGATGCCGAGATCCTGGCGTGGGTCGCGCGCGATGCGGAGACCGCACTCCATCCATGCGCGACCGCGCGAATGGGCACGGCGCCGGGCGCGGTCGTCGACCCGACGACGATGCGCGTCCACGGCACGGAAGGCCTGCGTGTCGTCGATGCGTCCGTGTTCCCATTCGTCACGAACGCCAACATCTACGCGCCGGTCATGATGGTCGCGGAGAAGGCCGCGGACCTCATCCGTGGCGACACGCCGCTCGCGCCGGAACCGTTGCCCTTCTATCGCCTCGGTGACTCGCTCGAGCCGCCGCGCGTCGTGCCTCCGACTGCCGCGCCTCGGAGCGTCGAGGCCTAGGCCGACTTCGGCTTGCGACCGCCACCGGAGCGCGGGATCGGGCCGCGGCTCAGGTAGATCCCGCCGTTGCGGACCGCGAGCTTCACGGTGCTGCCGCTGGCCTTGATGTGCTTGACGATCGCCGCGCGGATCGTGACGAGCTTCTCCTTCTCCTCGAGCTCGACCCGCTTGATCGCCGACGCCGGGCCGGCACCCAGCTCGTTGAGGACCTTCTCGATCGCCTGCTCGCGCTTCTGGATCGCGATCTGGCGCGGGCTCATCGGGCGCTCACGCCGCGGCTTGGGCGCGAGCTCCTCGGGCTTTGCATCACGGACTTTCACGGTGGCGACCTCCTGAATCGATACGAAGCCGATGGCGGTGCGGGTCGCGCGGATGACGAATCCCGTCAGGGTCGCGTCGATGTGGTCCGCGGACGGGGCAGCAGGATCATGCAGCGTTTCGTTCGCCGAAGCAATGCGGACAATGCCCGAGTTGCGTTACGGCCCACTGCCGATGCTGCTGACTCGCCACGCGCCGTCAGGTTGACGTCCGAGATCGACGAACCGTGTGCCCCAGCCGTCGGAAATCGAAACGTCGCCGAGCTCGACATTCATCTGGATGCCGTAGATCTGAGCGGTCAGGACGTCGCCGCCCGGTACATCCCTCGGATCCGGAGCGCGATCGTCGATGACACGAGGAGCTCCGTGCGTATGCTTCGGTGCCTCGACGGACGCGTCCGCGGTGTGGGTCCGAAGGCACGAAGGACGAGACGATGCGGAAGATCACGGCAAACGTGTACATGACCCTGGATGGCCGCGGTGCCTTTCCGGAGTATCCGACGTCGGGTCCGCCCTCGACTGAGCCCAACCCGCTCTTTCGAAACATGTGGTACGACCGGTTCGACGACGTCACGACGGTCGTCATGGGCCGGAGATCCTTCCTGGGGCATCAGCGGACGTGGAGCGAACAGGCGCTCGAGCCGGGCGAGGCGGCCTGGCTCCTCGACTACCGACGGTACCTGGACCGCGTCGACAAGGTCTGCCTCTCGCACCGGCTTACGTCCACCGACTGGCAGAACTCCAGGATCCTGAGCGGGGATCTCGCTGAGATCCTGGCGAAGCTGAAGCGGGAGAAGGGCGGGAACATCATCCTCGAGGGGGGTCCCGCGGTGGTCAGGGAGTGCCTCCGCCGCAATCTCGCCGACGATTACTGGTTCTTCGTCATGCCCGTCGTCTACGGGAAGGGTCCTCGGTACTGGGGCCCGATGGACGGTCAGACCACACTCAGTCTGGTCGAGACGAAGCCGGGCAAGAACAAGGAGATCCTCCTCCACTACGAGGCGGTCCGGTAACGCCAGCGCTGATGCGGCGAACTCGAGCGCGGGTCGCGTTGGCGTTCGCTCGACGCTACGTCACCAGGGCAGCATCTGGCGGAGCGCGAAGATGACATTCGCGGGGCGCTCCGCGAGGCGGCGCATGTACCACGGATACCAGGCCTCGCCGTAGGCGATGAGGTCGCGGACGAGGTAGCCCTCGCGGGCCAGGCGGCGCTGCTGGTCCATCCGGATGCCGTACAGCATCTGGACCTCGAACGAGGCCTTCGGGAGGCCGAGCGCGGCGGCATGCTCGGCCGACTGCTCGATGAGCCGGACGTCGTGGGTACCCAGGCCGATGCGGATATTGGCGCCGGCCTTGGCCGCCTCGAGCATCGAGACGATGAGGGCCAGGTAGTTGGCATCGACGTCGTGGCGGCTCTGGTAGGCGATCGAGGCGGGCTCGGCGTAGGCGCCCTTCACGAGCCGGATCTGCGGCGAGAGCGGCAGCAGCCGATGGACGTCTGCCGCCGTCCGGCGGAGGTACGCCTGGAGGCACAGGCCGACGTTCGGGTGGGTGGCCTTGAGGCGCTCGTAGAAGGCGACCGTCCGCTCGACGTAGACGCTGCCCTCCATGTCGATCCAGAACGTCTTGCC
>JACQEG010000160.1 GCA_016200665.1 Chloroflexota bacterium
CTCCGCGGGCCGCCGCGCGGGGGGATTCGAGCGTGAGCCCGCCGGCGGCGAGGCCCGCGAGCGCGAAGCGATCCCGCCACCCGCCGCCGAATACCAATGGACTTGGTATTTGGCGGCCCGCGCGCAGCGCGCTCGTCGGAGCCGGCATTCAGGCCTTCGTCTCGCGGTGGGCCTTCGTCTCGCGGTCGGCCATCGGCTCGCGCGGGTACGTGTAGAAGCCGCGACCGGTCTTCTGGCCGAGGTGACCCGCCGCGACCAGGTCGACGAGCACCTTCGGTGGCTTCATGTGCTCGGCGTGGAGGCCCTCGTACTGGACCTGCATGACGTTCAGGGTGACGTCGAGGCCGATGAAGTCGGCCAGCTCGAACGGGCCCATCGGGTGGTTGAGCCCGACCCTGGCGCCGGTGTCGATGTCCTCCATCGTGCCGGTTCCCTCCTCGCACGTCCGCATCGCCTCGGCGAGGAAGGGCATGAGGATCCGGTTGACGAGGAAGCCCGGGCGATCGGTCGAGACGATGAGCTTCTTGCCGAGGTCGTCGGTGAGGGCGCGGATGGCGGCTTCGGTCTCGGAGGTCGTGGCATGGCCGCGGACCAGCTCGACGAGCGGCATGACCGGCACGGGGCTGAAGAAATGCATCCCGACGAACCTCGCCTTCCGGCCGGGTGAGACGGCCCCGGCGAGCGTGTCGATCGAGATCGAGCTCGTGTTCGAGGCGAAGATCGTTCCCTCGGGTGCGAGCTCGTCGAGCTCGCGCCACAGCTCGCGCTTGACGTCGACGTCCTCGAAGACTGCCTCGACGACGAGATCGGCATCGCGGGCCTTCGCCAGGTCGTCCGTGACCGCGATCCGGCCGAGCGTCGCGTCGCGACCGGCGACATCGAGCCTGCCCTTGGCGACCGCCCGATCGAGGTTGCCGGCGATCCGGGCCTTGCCGGCCTCGGCCCTGGCCAGCTCCGGTTCGTAGAGGGTCACCTGCTTGCCGATCGCGGCGTGGACCTGGCCGATGCCGTGACCCATGAGGCCGGCGCCGGCGACGAAGATCCGCTCGATCGCCATCGAATCCATTCCTCCGTGCGGGGCGCCGGGGCAAGCCTAGCGCGTCGACTTCCGGGCCTGCGGCGGTCAGGCGGGGATTGCCCTCCCCGCCGAGCCCGGTCGGCGGGCGAGCAGGTAGCCGGCGCCCACGAGGGCGAAGACCGCCGAGACGAGGAACGTGGCGCCGTATCCGGCCGGCCCGGCGAGCAGGCCGAGCAGCGCGGGCGACAGCCCGAACGCGGCGTCGACGAAGAGTCCGGCGGTGCCCATGATCGAGCCGCGCTCCGCGGGTTCCACGCCGACGACGGCGAGGCTCATGATCGCCGGGAAGACGAACGCGGTGCCGGTCGCGAAGACGACCGTCGCGAGCCAGATCCCGATCTCGGTCGGGAACGCGCCGAGGATCGTCAGCCCGGTCGCAGATGCGATGAGCGCCGTGCCCGAAAGCCGAGCGGCGCCGATCCGATCGGGCAGCTTCGCCCCGACGATCCGCAGGCCGACAACGACGACCGCGAAGAGCGCGAGGTAGCCGCTCACGCCGCCGAGCCCGATCTGGTCGCCGAGCAGCGGCAGGAACGCGAAGTACGCCCCCATCCCCCAGGCGCCACACAGGACGAGCAGGCCCGGGACGATGCCCCGCGGGTGCAGCAGCGTCGTGCTGCCCGTCATCGCGGCGCGCGCCTCCCGCGACAGCGTCTCCGGGGCGATCAAGCTCAGGATGATCGCGCCGAGCGCGATCAGGCCGGCCGCGATCCACGCGGCGTCGAAGCCAAGACCGCCGACGATCGTCTCGCCGAGCAGCGGTCCGATCGCCGCGCCGAGATAGATCGCGAGCGAGGCGTAGCTGATGGCCTCCCCGCGCCTGTCCTCCGGCGCGAGATCCGTTGCGGCCGCGAGGGCCGCCACGAAGAACAGCGCCTCCCCCACCCCGAGGACGAGGCGCATCGCGACGAGGATCGCGAGGCTCGTCGCCAGGAGGTGGCCGAACGTCGCGGCGACCGCGATGACCGACCCGAGCACGAGCATCGCCCGCCGGCCGCGTCGATCGGCCAGGCGGCCGGCAAACGGCCGCATGAGCAGCGACGAGATGGCGAAGGCCCCGACCGCGAGGCCAACCGTCCCGGTGTCGCCGCCGAGCGGACCGGCGACGTAGCGCGGGATCGTCGGGAGGAACACGCCGCCCGAGGTGAAGAACGCCAGCATCGCGACGGTGACGGCAACGAAGGCCGGGGTGACGAGCCGCTCGTCGGGGTGGACCGGCTCAAAGCCGCTGGCGTGGACGCCGGCATGGGCACGCTCGCCCGTGATCTGCGGGTCGGCGAGCGCTTCCGGATCGATCACCGGCCCGATCGGCCCAGCAGGCCGAGCAGCCGGTCGGCCGCCGCGAATGGATCGAGCTCATGCCGCGCCACCGCGGCGAGCACCGCCTGGGTGTCGGCGGCCCGCTCGGGCCGGTCGAGCTCGGCCCGCAGCCGATCGCCGAGGATCGCCCAGACCTGGGCGTCCGCCCGCGCCGCCCGCGCCCTGCCGGTGCCCCCGCCCTCACCCGCCGCGCGCCGGGCGTCGATGGCGGCGAGCAGCTGCGGCACGCCATCCCCGGTGAGGGCGGTGGTCACGAGGACCTGGGGCTGCTTTGGCCGAGGCCGGACGCCATCGTCGACCGCGTCCACTGTGGCGACCGCCTCCGTGCCTCCCGCGGCGCCAGGGGCCCCGTGGTGGCGTGCCGTCGCCGCGTCCTGGCCGATCTTCGCCGCGGCGGTGAGCATCGCCCGGAGCTGGGCGGCGGTCCGCTGGGCGCCGGGTCGGTCGCCCTTGTTGACGACGACGATGTCCGCGACCTCGAGCAGCCCGGCCTTGATGGCCTGGACCTCGTCGCCCATCTCGGGTGCCTCGAGGACCACCGTCGTATCGGCCGAGGCGGCGACCTCGACCTCGCTCTGGCCCGTGCCGACCGTCTCGAGCAGGATCACGTCGAAGCCGACGGCGTCGAGGACCGCCGCAGCCGCGGCGGACGTCGAGGCCAGCCCGCCTGCGTGTCCGCGCGAGGCCATCGACCGGATGAAGACGTCCGGATCGCTCGCATACGCCTGCATCCGGACGCGATCCCCGAGCAGTGCGCCGCCGGTGATGGGGCTGGACGGATCGACCGCGATGACGCCGACGACCCGGCCCGTGGCCCGGACCTCGGCGATCAGCGCCGAGACGAGCGTCGACTTGCCGGACCCGGGCGGACCGGTGATCCCGACCAGATGGGCCCGTCCGCCCTTCGGGTAGAGCCGCCGCAGCGCAGCCTCGGCGACGGGTGTGCGGTTCTCGACCGCCGTGAGCAGGCGAGCAAGCGCCAGCCGGTCGCCGCCGAGCGCCGCGTCGCCGAGCGCCGAGGCTCGCGCGGACGCCGAGGCGGCCGAGTCGCTCAGGGCGCCGCTCAGACCCGCGCCCGGGCGTTCGACCGGAGGAACGCCGCCACCTCGCCGATCGTCGTGCCGGGGCCGAACACCGCCGCCACGCCCTCGGCCTTGAGCGTCGGCACGTCGTCGTCCGGGATGATCCCGCCGACGACGACGAGGACGTCGGCCATGTCGTGCTCGCGGAGCAGCCGCGTCACCTTCGGCACGAGCGTCATGTGGGCCCCGGACAGGATCGACAGCCCGACGACGTCGACGTCCTCCTGGAGCGCCGCGCTGAGGACCATGTCGGGCGTCTGGCGGAGGCCTGTATAGACGACCTCGAAGCCCTCGTCCCGCAGGCCGCGGGCGAGGACCTTCGCGCCGCGATCGTGGCCGTCGAGGCCGGGCTTCGCGATGAGGACCTTCAGCGGGCGATCGGGCATGGCCGGATCGTACCGCGCGATGGGACCGGGGACTTGCCCCCGGTCCCGGGCGGGAGCCTAGACGGCGCGACGATCGAGGTCGGCCAGGTGCTCGCCGTAGTGGCGCCACGTGTTCGCGGCGATGACCGAGGCGGCCCACGAGCCGTTCGCGGCGAGCTGCTCGTTCGTCGTCCGGGCGATCTCGCGGCGCAGGCGTCGGAACGACTCATCGAGCGCAAGGATCACCTCGCCGGTGGTCCGGCCGACGGCGCCGCGCGCGGCGCGGGCGTTGACGCCGTCCTCGTTCTCGTCGATCTCGGGCGGCTGGCCGCTCTCCGCCTGGGCCGCCAGCCGGTCGATCGTGAGGTCGTGCCACATCGCGATGTGGGCGAGCATCTGCTTCCGTGTCCAGGCGTCCTCGCCGAGTCGCTGCTCGAGCCGTTCGGCCGGCATCGCGTGCACGGCCGTCGAGAAGACGGCCCAGCCCGCGTCGAGGCGCGCCAGCACTTCCTTGACCGTGGGCTGGTCGGTCACGACGTCCATGGGTCCCCCTCATTCGCTTGGGTCACTGGCTGGGCGGTCGACGCTCCAGGTGGCTGTAGAACTCGGCGCGCGTTCGGTCACGCGTCCGGAAGAGCCCGAGGACCGCTGCCGTCGTCATGACAGTGCCGGGCTTGCGAATGCCCCGCATGACCGCGCACAGATGTGTCGCCTCGATGACGACCCCGACGCCCTGCGGGTTCAGCCGCTCGTCGAGGAACTCCGCGACCTGCTTGGTCAGCCGCTCCTGGATCTGCAGCCGCCTGGCGTACATCTCGACGATCCGGGGGATCTTCGAGAGGCCGACGACCCGGCCCCGCGGGATGTACGCAACCGAGGCGTTGCCGAAGAACGGCAGGAGGTGGTGCTCGCAGAGCGAGTAGAACGGGATGTCCTTGACGACGACCATCTCGGAGTAGGGCTCGGAGAAGACGGCGCCATTCAGGAGCCGATCGGGATTGACGTGGTAGCCGGCCGTCAGCTCGGCATACATCCGATGGACGCGATCGGGCGTCCCGAGGAGGCCCGGCCGGCTCGGGTCCTCCCCGATCTCGGCGAGGATCTGGCGGACCGCCTCCTCGACCGGGCCGTCCGGCCCGCTCAGGGCGCCGGTGCCGGCGATGTCGCTCGCGGTCGATTCGCCGTCCTCGCCGATCTCGGTCTCGATCTCCTCGACGAGGGCCCGGACGTGCTCTGGCAGGGTCGTCATGGTCGAGGCATGGTACGCGCGGTCGCGACAGGCTCGACGCCGCGGAGCCAGGCCACGGCGTTCTTGCCGAGCGACGGCAGGTGATAGCCGCCCTCCTGGAGGATGACCAGGCGGCGGCCCAGCGACGCCACCCGACGGCCCGCCTCCGCGTACCCGGCCCGCGTCAAGGCGAAGTCACCCATCGGGTCGTCGCGGTACGTGTCGAAGCCGAGCGAGACGACGACGATGCTGCCCGGAGTGTCGGCGATCGCCTCCAGCGCGCGGTCCAGGGCCGCGAGATAGTCGGCGTCGCCAATCTCGGCCGGCAGCGGCAGGTTGATGTTCATCCCGACGCCGTCCCCCTCGCCGACCTCGTCCGCGTAGCCGAGGAAGAACGGGTAGGCGCGCGCCGGATCGGCGTGGAGCGAGGCGTAGAGGACGTCGCCGCGGCGCCAGAAGATCTGCTGCGTTCCGTTGCCGTGGTGGTAGTCGAGGTCGAGGATCGCGACTCGCTCGCCGGTGGCCCGGGCAATGGCCTCGGCGGCGATGGCCGCGTTGTTGAAGAAGCAGTAGCCGGCGGCCATCGCCCGGGCCGCGTGGTGGCCCGGCGGCCGGCACAGGCCGTAGACCGCCCGCTCCCCGTCCAGCACGAGGTCGACGGCGGTGAGCGCCACGTCGACGGCCCAGCGAGCCGCCTCGTAGGTGCCCGGCACGATCGGGTTCGACGAATCGAGGCCCCACCAGCCGGCCCTCCCGCCGATCGCGACCGGCTCGCGCAGCCGCGCGAGCGCGGCCTCGCTCAGGCCCTCGAACATCGCCCGGCTGGGGTACGTGTCGGCGACCAGCGACTGGCGGCGGAGCGCCTGGCGGCGGACCTCGCTCCAGGCCTGCTCGAGGAAGCGCAACAGGCCCCTGTCGTGGACCGCGAGGATCGGCAGCTCGCCGTGCTCGGTCGGGTCGACGAGCTCGAAGCCGCCGTCGGCGAGGAGCGCGCCACGGATGATGCCGGCCCGCTGGACGACCTCGTGGGCCGGGATCGCCACGCCGAGATAGACCTCGTCGGCGACGTCGTGGGCGCGATGGTGCTCGGTGTAGACGGCCTTCACGCCGGAGATCCTAGCCGCGGCCGTCGAGGCCCGGCTTCTGCGCACGGCCATCGAAGGGCCGTCGTCGAATGGCCGTCGTCGAAGTCCCGCCATCGATGCCTGGCCCGGCGCTACGATCCGGCCGATGCCGAAGCGGATCCGCGGGTCGCGACGGGGCCACGATCGGACGGCCGGTCGGGCGGTGACCTTCGAGCGCCTCGTCGACCGCGCGCTTGCCGGCATCCCGGCGCCATTCAGCGATGCGCTCACGGAGGTCGCGGTCGTCATCGAGGACGAGCCGAGCGAGCGTCAGCTCGTCGAGAACGACATCGAGCCCGGGGCGTCGATGTACGGCCTCTACGAGGGGGTGCCTCGGACCGAGTGGGCCGCCGACTGGGCGATCGTCCCGAACCGGATCAGCCTGTTCCGGCTTCCGCTCGAGGAGGACTACCCGGACCCCGACGAGCTCGAGGACGAGGTTCGCCGAACGGTCATCCACGAGCTGGCCCACCACCTGGGCATCGACGACGACCGACTGACCGAGCTCGGCCTCGACTGACACCCCCC
>JACQEG010000161.1 GCA_016200665.1 Chloroflexota bacterium
CCGCGGCCTCGGGGGTCATCGCGTCGAGGTCGGACATCGGCAACGGCCGCCAATTCGCGCCAGGCATCACCGACCGGGTGACCACGCTCGCCACGTCGCCCCAGGCGCAGGATCGAGCAACGTGCAGAGCACGGTCACGGCCGCCGTGATGCCTGTGCCGGATATCGGGCGGGCGATGCTCGATCCGGCACGGGCGGGCGATGCTCGATCCGGCACGGCCGGGCGAGGACCCTGGGCCGGCGCTCGCGCGTTCACCAGCCGCCGGCTTCGCGCAGGAGGCGATGGAGCACCCGCGCCGCGACCATCCGGCGGTAGTCGGCCGTGGATCGGACGTCGTCGATCGGCGAGAGCTCGGCGGCGAGGACCTCGGCCGCGCGGTCGGCGACCTCGGGCGTCGGCAGGGATCCCTCGAGGGCCGCCTCGGTCGCGGCGGCGCGAATCGGCGTCGGGGCCACGGAGCCGAGCGCGACCCGGACGTCGGTCCACCCGGTCCCTCGTGGGTCGCGCCAGCTGAGCGCCAGCACGACCTTGCTGATCGCCTGGGCCCGCCGCGTGCCGACCTTGTGGAACCGGACCTCGCGGCCCTTGGACAGCGGGAAGCGGACCTGGAGAATGAGCTCGTCGGGGGCGAGGGCGGTCGAGCGGTAGCCGGTGAAGAACGCGCCGGCCGCGATCTCGCGTTCGCCCCGCTGGCCGCCGACCAGGATCGTGGCGTCGGTCGCCAGGAGGATCGGGAGCGTGTCGCCGGCCGGCGAGGCGTTGGCGACGTTGCCGCCGATCGTCCCGCGGTTCTGGATCTGGACCGCGCCGATCGTCGCGGCCGCCTCGATGAGGACCGGGAGGTGCTCGCGGACGAGCGTCGAGCGCCGCATCTCGGTGTACGTCGTCCGGGCCCCGAGGACGAGCGAGCCCTGTTCGAGGGCGATCCCGCGCAGGGCATCGATCCGCGACAGGTCGAGCATCCGGGCCGGCGGCTCGCGGAGCTCGCCGGTGATCTGGACCATGACGTCGGTGCCGCCGGCGATCGGGACGAGCGAGGTGCCGGCGGCCGACGCGGCGGCTAGCAGCTCGTACGCATCGAAGAGGTGGCCCGGGACCTCGATCGGCGGCTCGGCCGGCATGCGCTCAGGCCTCGCCGGAGGCGGTCGCCGCGATCGCGTCGACGATCTTCGTGTAGCCGGTGCAGCGGCAGAGGTTGCCCGCGATTGCCTCGCGGATGGTGTCCTCGTCGGCCGAGCCGCCGGCGTCGAGGTAGGCCCGCGCCGCCATGAGCATCCCCGGCGTGCAGATCCCGCACTGCGCGGCACCCCGCTCGAGGAACGCCTCCTGGAGCGTGTCGAGCGCACCGCGCTCGCGCGCCGCGAGGGACAGGCCCTCCACGGTGCGGACGATGTGGCCGTCGACCTGGCAGATGGGGACGAGGCACGCATCGACGACCTGGCCGTCGAGGATGACGGAGCAGGCGCCGCACTCCCCTTCCCCGCAGCCCTCCTTCGTGCCGGTCAGGCCGAGGTCCTCGCGGAGGACGTCGAGCAGCCGCCGCATGCCGGGGGCATCGACCTCGGCCGGCGCGCCGTTGACGAGGAACCGAAAGCTCATGCCAAGGCTCCGGGCGGCCTGATCGGGACGGCCCCGCCGCCCCCGTGCAGCGCCGCGAGGATCCGCTCCGGCGTCGCCGGCAGCTCGGTGATCCAGACCCCGACCGCGTCGTGGATGGCGGCGACGACCGCCGGCGCCGCGACGTCCATCGGCAGCTCGCCGACCCCCTTGGCGCCGTGCGGCACGCCGCTGTACGGGGCCTCGACGAGCGTCGTGTGGATCCGCGGCGCGTCGAGCGCGGTCGGGATGAGGTAGGTCGCGAGGCGGTCGTTGAGGTAGCGCCCGTCCTTCAGCTTGATCTCCTCGATCGTGGCGTAGCCGACCGCCTGGAGCGTGCCGCCTTCCACCTGGCCCTCGCACAGCACCCGGTGGATGACCTTGCCCACGTCGTCGACGGCGACCACGTCGTGGACCGTGACCTCGCCGGTGTCGAGGTCCACGTCGACGCTCGCGACCGCGGCGGCCCAGCCGAACGCCGGATAGGCGTCACCGGTATAGGTCGCCTCGTCGAACTCGACGCCCGGGTACGGCTCGAAGCGCTGGTCGATCCGGGTGGCGCCGTGCTCGGCGGCGTCCTCGCGGAAGACCTCGTGGAACGGCAGCCCCGGATGGCGTCCCTCGACCTCGGCCTTGAGCCGGCGCGCGGCCTGGATGCACAGCCCGCCGACGACCATCGCCGTCCGGCTCGCGACCGTCGGCCCCGAGTCCGGGACCTCGGCGGTGTCCTGGGGCGCGTACTCGACCCGGTCCGCCGGCACGCCGAGCTCGCCCGCGACCATGAGCGGGAAGATCGTCTTCGTGCCCTGGCCCATCTCGGTCTGGGCCGTCAGGACCCGGATCCGCCCGTCGTCGCTCAGCTCGACCGAGGCGACCGAGGCGAGGTGGACCTCGCCGCTGCCGGTGAACCCGGCGCCATGCCACGCCAGGGCGAGCCCGATTCCGCGGGCGGACCGCTCGCTGGTCGTCCGGTACGCGCCCGGCGGGATCGTCCCGGAGCCCTGTCGCGCGGCCGCGTGCTCGGCCGTCTCCGCCCGGCCGGCCTCGAACCCGCTCGTCTCGATCGCGAGGCGCAGGACCTCCTCCGCGGCCACGCTCTCGCCGAGGACCTGGCCGGTCGGCGTCGCGTCGCCGAGC
>JACQEG010000162.1 GCA_016200665.1 Chloroflexota bacterium
CGAGTCGTTCGGCTTCACGATCACCCGGATCGACGTGCGGCCGGGTCCGCTCGACTGTGGCGTGATCTGGCCGGGCGCCCAGTCGCAGGCCATCTGCTTAGGGGCGTTCGTCATACCCGGGCGCGCGATGAGCGCCTGGGTCGGCTTCGCCGAGACCTCGAAGGTCGCGGTCGTCGGCCTCTTCAGGGACTTCCCCTTCGCATCGGCGCCGCCATCGGGCTCGATCTGGACGGCGACGCTCCTGGCCTATGAGGTTCCCCCGACGGCGTGTACGTGGCCGTAGCGCCGGAAGCGAAGCCGACCGCTTCGCTCCGACGCTGGTTGCGCTGAATCCCGCCCCGCCCGGGTCAGGCGACCGGACCTTCGCTCGACTGGTCCGGCTCCGAGGCGGCCTTGTGGGCCTGCTCGTGCCAGGCGTTCAGGAAGGACTCGATCCGCGGCGGGAGCCGGAACTCGGGCCTGCCCTCGGCGCCCGGGGCGCCCTCGGCGCCATAGGGAGCACCGCCCCAGGCCCGGTGGCCGAAGCCCGGACCGAACGCACCCGGACCCCAGCCGTGGGCTCGCATCGCGCCGTGGCGATGCATGGCCTTGACGGCCATCACGGTCGCGGGGATGAGCAGGAAGGGGAGCACGCCGTGCCCGTGGTGGTCGCGTCGCTCGTTCATGGATGGCCTCTCTCTTGGGGCTGTCTCGGCGCCACCTCGGGCGCCGTCGAGACCGAGTGTCGATGGGAGCTGTGGAGACGGTGTGAACGCCGCCCGAAGAACCTGAGATCGGTCGCCCGCATGGGATTCACCTGACGACTGTTCGATCGCAGGCTTCCATTCGACGGCCCCGCGAGGTAGAATCAGCGTCCCCCAAGCCCGTTCGTCGTCCCCGGGGTGCCCATGTCCGTGATGTCACAGGAGCCGCGCGTCGGCGCGGCCTCCGAGCCGGCCGCCTCGCCGGCCGCCGAGACCCCGACGACCGCCACGCCACCCGCCTCGCCCGCGGTTCCGGCCGGCACGCCGCTGGCCCTCCAGGTCGAGTCGGTTCGGCGCGTCTACAAGGCGAAGTCCGGAGCCGTCACGGCCCTCGCCGGCGTCGACCTCGAGGTCCAGGCGGGCGAGCTCTTCGGCCTGCTCGGCCCGAACGGCGCCGGCAAGACGACCCTCATCAAGATCCTGACGACGCTGCTCGCGCCCACGAGCGGCACGGCGAAGGTCTTCGGCTTCGACGTCGAGCATGAGACGAAGCGGATCCGCCGGATCATGAACATGGTCGCCGGCGGCGAGCAGTCGGGCTACGGGATCCTCACCGTCCGCGAGCAGCTCTGGATGTTCAGCCAGTTCTACGGGATGTCGAGCGCCGACGGCTGGAAGCGCAGCGAGGCGCTCCTCGACCGGGTCGGGCTCGGCGAGAAGAAGCACCAGCGTGTCAGCACGCTCTCGACCGGCGAGCGCCAGAAGATGAACCTCGCGCGCGGGCTCATGAACGACCCCTGGATCCTGTTCCTCGACGAGCCGACCCTCGGGCTGGACGTCGAGGCCGCCCGCTCCCTCCGCGAGCTCATGCTCGAGTGGCGGGCCGCGGTCCCGGGCCGGACGATCCTGCTCACGACGCACTACATGGCCGAGGCCGACGAGCTGTGCGATCGGATCGCGATCGTCCACAAGGGCCGGATCCTGGCGATCGGGACGTCCGCGGAGCTGAAGCGCCGCGTCCAGCGCGAATCGATCTTCCGGGTCGAGCTGGACCGCCTCGAGGGCGGGGTCGGCTCGATCGCCCACCTGCCGGGCGTCGTCAAGGCCACCACCGCGGCGACCGACGGAGGCCAGGCGGAGCGCCAGAACGTCGCGATCAACCTGGTCCTCGAGGACGATGCCGCGCTCGGCGCGGTCGTCGGGGCACTCGGCACGCATGGGTCGCGGATCCTCGGGCTCCAGAAGTCGGAGCCGACCCTCGAGGACGTCTTCGTGGAGCTCGTGGGGCGCGGCTTCGAGGACGAGGACGAGCCCGAGGAGCATGTCGACGATCCGGAGGCGAGCACGTGAGTGCCGCCGCGCCGGTCGCGCCGGTCGCGCCGTCCGGCCCGCCCCCACTCGACCTCGTCGGCCGGTCCGGCGTCGGGCCGCGCGAGGCCTCGGCCTGGAGCCCGCGCCAGATCCTCGTCACGAACCTCCGGGCGATCCGCGGCCGGGCCTATCCCCGCTGGCGCGGCCTGTTCCGCGAGAAGTCGTGGGTCGCGTTCGAGATCCTGCTGCCGTTCCTGTCGACCTCGGCGTTCGTGTTCGTCTACCGCTCGCTCCACGCACCGGAGGCGTACGTCGGCTTCGTCGTCCTGGGCGGGGTCATGAGCGCGTTCTGGATCAACGTCATCTGGATGATGGCCAACCAGCTGTGGTGGGAGAAGAGCCAGGGCAACCTGGAGCTCTACTTCGCCGCGCCGATGGACTTCATGTCGATCCTGTTCGGGATGGCCCTCGGTGGGATGGTCATGAGCTCCAGCCGCGCCCTCTCGATCCTGGTCATCGCGACGGTCGTGTTCGGGGTCAGCTTCAGCGTCAGCAGCTGGGTCCTCGTGATCCTCGTGTTCGCCTCCACGCTGGCGGCGCTGTACGGCGTCGGGATGGTGCTCGCGAGCCTGTTCCTCGTCTGGGGCCGCGAGGCCTGGCACCTCGGCCAGATGCTCACCGAGCCGGTCTACTTCGTGGCCGGCCTCAACTTCCCGGTGGCCCGGCTGGGACTCCTCGGCGCGCTGTCGGTCGGGATCATCCCGCTCGCGACGGGTCTCGACGCGATGCGCCAGCTCGTCTTCGCGGGGGCGCCGTTCCCGATCGGCACGCCCGCGCCGGAGATCGAGCTCGCGATCCTCGTCGCGATGGCCGTCCTTTCGACCGCCCTCGCCCGCTGGATGCTGGCGGTCATGGAGCGGCGTGCCCGGCGTGACGGGCGGCTGACGATCCGATGGCAGTGACCGCCGCGAGCGTCACCGCGGGTGGGCGCCGCCCCGGTGCCATCGGCGGCTCGCCGGGCGAGGGCGGCTCGCGCCTGGGCGGCATCGCTCGCGCGTTCTGGACCTCGGTCCGGATCGGCTGGCGGATGGAGGCCAACTGGACCGACCCGCTGCTGTTCTTCATCTACTCGGTCGCGAAGCCCGTCAGCGCGGCCCTGATCCTCGTCGTCATGCTGAGCATCGTGGCCGGGCCGGCGGCCGCGAACCTGCGGCCGTTCGTCGTCATCGGCACCGCCCTGTGGTCGCTCGTGACGAGCGGCATCTCGGGGCTCGCGTGGTCGATCCTCGACGACCGCGAGCGCTACCGGATGCTCAAGTACATCTACGTCAGCCCGGCCGACTTCGTCGTCGTGCTGCTGGGGCGCGGCGTCGCCCGCCTCGGCGTCGGCGCCGCCGGGACGATCATCACGATCGTCATCGGCATCCTGGTGCTCGGGGTCCCGTTCGACCTCGGCCGGATCGACTGGCCGGTCCTCGTCCTCGCGACGCTCTTCGGGCTGACCTCGGTCGTCGCGCTCGCGCTGCTGCTCGCGGCGATCTGCCTCCAGACCCGCCAGGAGTCGTGGTCCTATCCGGAGGCCTTCGCCGGCGCGGCCTTCCTCGTCTCCGGCGCGGTCTTCCCGCTCACCGTGCTGCCCGCGCCCGTCCAGGTCCTCGGCCTGGTCACGCCGCTCGGCTGGTGGATCGAGGCGGCCCGGCGGGCGTTCCTGCCGGACGCGCCTTCGGGCATCGGCGGGGCCGGCTCGTACCTCGCCTCGATCAACGGCGGCGCGGTGCCGTCGGCCGCCGAATGCCTCCTCGCATTGATCGTGACCGGGGCCGTGGCTACACTCGCGGCCGCGGTCGTGTTCCGGTTCAGCGTGCGGCGGGCACAGGAACGAGGGCTGCTCGACCTCACGACTGGATCCTGAGGCCGCCTCCGGCCGGCTCGGCCGGATCGTCGCTCGAAGGGGCGCCAGGGAGCGGACATGCGGATCTACGAGGGAAGTCCCCGCCAGGACTTCGAAGAGGTCTTCCGGTCGATCGGCGGCCATCTCGATGCGCTCGGCATGCGCGAGGTGCTCCTCCTGGAGACCGAGGACGCATTCATCCTCCAGGGTCTCGTCTTCGAAGGCTCCGTCGGCACCTGGTCGGACGCCGTGGGCCAGGTGCGCAAGCAGACGGTCGTGCTGCACGACGACGACCTGGGGGCGTTCATGGACGAATCGCTCGCCAAACGTGGCACGGGCCGGACCGACGCCCCGGACTCGTACGAGTCCGCGCTGCGGGTGATCGGCCGGTACCTCGAGGAAGTCCATCCGCGCGACACGTTCCTGTTCGAGCAGGGCGGGTCCTACGTCCTCCGCCTGCTCCACGTCGACCAGGCCGGGTCGCGCCACGAGCTCGTCGAGTTCACTCGCGACGACATCGCCCAGATGGTTGCCCAGGGCCCGGCCCTGCGAGCCGCCACGCCGCCGAAGGCGGGTTCGGCGCCTTCCTGACGGCTGCGGCACACTAGCCCCAGCCCTCGACTCAACCCTCGACCGCAGTCCCCGACCGACCCGAAGGAGGCCCTTCGATGCGAGCCCTCAAGACCGTCGCCGTCGCCCTCGGCGTCACCCTCGGCGCGATTCTCGTCATTCCGCTCATCGTCCTCGCCGGCCTGTTCGTCTGGCTGAAGCTCACCGAGGAGGACGACGAGGAGACCCTCGAGCTGGACGCCGACGCCTGATCCGGCGGCTCCCCGCGGCACCCAATCGGACGGACAGCCCGGCCTCGCGGACCGGCTTCGGGCGCTCCTACCCGAGGACGAACCGGCCGACCCGAGGACGAACCGGCCGGGATGCGGCTCAGCCGCTGCCCAGCCGTGGGCCGTGACTGGCAGTCATCAAATCACGGGAATCCGGGCCTGGCGCTGAGCTTGGTGGGCCTCAGGGGCGGTTCGATGACTGGCAGTCATCAAAGCCATGGCAAACGAGCTCGGAGGCAGCTGCTGGCGTGATTGGTGAGCGATTCCATGACTGTCAGTCAACAGCGGCCGGCGACGGGGGTCGGATGCCCCCCTTGAGCCGACGTCCGCGACTTCTCGATGACTGCCAGTCAACACCGGCCGCCCGGCCGCCCAGCGAGCGGCGAAGGCCGGAGAGCGTGGGGCTACCAGCGGTCCCAGCGGGTGAACTGCTCGAACGGCACCCAGCCGCGCTTGAGGCTCGGTGACCGGACGTCGGGCATCGGCCGGCCGACCGGCATGACCCCGATCGGCGCGAACTCGTCCGGGATCCCGAGGTAGCGCTTCAGCTCCGCGATGCCGTCCGCGCCCGCGCCGACGAACCCGCAGCCGAGTCCCGCGTCGACCGCCGCCAGCATGACGTTCTGCATCGTCGCCCCGATGTCGACCCACCAGTAGGGGATCGGCCAGTCGATCTCGCGGCCCTCGTCGTCGGTCTTGTCCGGCTCCTGGTAGCGGCGGTGGTAGATCGACTCGGACACGCACGGGATGAACTGCGCGGCGCATTCCGAGATCCAGCGCCCGAACACGGGCTCGTACTCGTCCTCGCCGTAGATCCTCGCGACGGCGCGGCGCTGCTCCGGCTCGGTGACGACGATCAGGCGCTGGCCCTGGCTGAACCCCGCCGACGGCGTGCGCTGGGCAAGCCGCGCGATCCGTTCGATGACCTCGCGCTCGACGCCGCCCTCCTCGAACCGGCGCACCGCCCGGCGCTTCATCACGACGTCGGCGAATTCCACGGAGCACCTCGAATTCGAGCGGGATCGACGCGCCCGGCTTGCCCGGGAGGGCCTCTTCCGGTAGCATCAGAAAAAC
>JACQEG010000168.1 GCA_016200665.1 Chloroflexota bacterium
CCCAGCCGCTCGAGCCGGGACCGCTCAGCATCCAGGTCACCTACATCCACCAGGGCGTCTGGATGGACGAGTCGACCTACACGCTGTGCACCTGGTGAGCTCGACCGACGTCGCGCGACTGCGGTCCTACGACTCCTCGGCCTGGCCGTAGGGCGCGAGCGCGGGGCCCTCGAGAGGCACGTCTTCCGGCTCGTCGGCGAGCGCCGCGCCCCACTCGTGGGTGTGCGCCAGTGGCGGCTCGGGCGGGCCCTGGTAGGGCGGAAGGTCGGCGCGGGGTGTGTCACGGTCGTACGCGGTCCCGGGATCCCCGAGCTCCACGTCTCTCGCCGGCACGCCCGACGCGACGAGCTGAGCCATGACCCCCTCGGGCATGAGGCCGGGGGCGATCCCTGCCAGGCCGGCGGCGCGATCCATCGGGACGAGGACCGGCCAGCCTCGCTCGCCGCCGTACGTCGGACGGAGGATCGCGGTCGGGTCGAGACCGTGGGTCTCGATGAGCGAGGTGACGGTCTCGGCGCCGACCCACACGAGCCGCGCGGGCCAGACGAGCGCGGCGCTCGTCTCCCGGATCGTCTCGCCCGCGACCTCGATGCCGCGCCGGATCTGGGCGACCGGGCCTCCCGCCGGCGGAGCCGGCTCCGCGAGGGTCACCGGGGCGCCCGCCAGGGCCGCGGCGACCGCGCCGTCGGGGTCGGAGGAGACGACGACGATCGGCGTCGCGCCACCGGCCCAGGCCACGTCGGCAAGGCGCCGCACCGCCGGCGAGCCGTCGGCGTCGGCGAGGGCGGACGCCGGGCTTGCGGCGAGGATGACGGCGGCGACGGTCATGGGTCGATCGTAGCCGACCGGGGCGGCAGCCGGCCTGTGCGACAATCCGCCGGCCCATGGACCTGACCACGCGTGCCGCCATGCACGACGACCTCGACAACGAGCCCGGCATCGCGCTGCGCGACGACGTCCGCAACGTCGCCATCGTGGCCCACGTCGACCACGGCAAGACGACCCTCGTCGACGCGATGCTCCGCCAGACCGGCACCTTCCGCTCGAACGAGCAGCTCGTCGATCGCGTCCTCGATTCGGGTGACCTCGAGCGCGAGAAGGGCATCACGATCCTCGCCAAGCAGACGACGGTCGACCACGACGGCGTGCACCTCAACATCGTCGACACGCCCGGCCACGCCGACTTCGGCGGCGAGGTCGAGCGGAGCCTGCTGATGGTCGATTCCGTGCTGCTCCTCGTCGACGCGGCGGAAGGCCCGCTGCCCCAGACCCGCTACGTGCTCCAGAAGGCGATGGCCCGCCGCCTGCCCGTGGTCGTGGCGATCAACAAGATCGACCGCGGCGATGCCCGCGCGTCGGAGGTCCTCGACGCCGTCTACGAGCTGTTCATCGACCTCGGGGCCAACGACGACCAGATCGAGTTCCCGGTCGTCTACACGAATGCCAAGGCCGGCACCGCGACGATGGACCTGGCCCGACCCGGGACCGACCTCAAGCCGCTCCTCGACCTGCTCGTCGCCGTGACGCCGGCGCCGCACTACCTGCCGGGCCACCCGCTCCAGCTGCTCGTGACGAACCTGTCCGCCAACGACTACGTCGGCCGGATGGCGGTCGGGCGGATCCGCAACGGCAGCATCCGGCCCGGCCAGCGGATCGTCGTCGTCCGCGAGGAGTCCGACGATGCGGCCGGGGCCATCGAGCCCGGGCGGACGGTCACGCTCAGCGGGACGGTGACGAGCCTCCAGACCGCCCACGGCATCGACCGGATCGACATCCCGGAGGCGTCAGCCGGGGACATCGTGTCCGTCGCGGGCCTGCCGGACGTCACGATCGGCGACACGATCACGGACCCGGCCGATCCACGGCCCCTGCCGCGCCTCGACGTGGATGCTCCGACGCTGCGAATGACGTTCGGCGTCAACACCTCGCCGCTCGCTGGCCGCGACGGCAGGTACGTCACCTCGCGCCAGATCAAGGCCCGGCTCGATCGCGAGGTGCTGGGCAACGTCTCGATCGAGGTCCATCCCACCGAATCCGGCGACAGCTTCGAGGTTCGTGGCCGCGGCGAGCTCCAGCTTGCCGTCCTCATCGAGCAGATGCGGCGCGAGGGCTACGAGCTGACCGCCTCCCGGCCCGAGGTCATCCTGCATGAGACGCCGAGCGGGGTCATGGAGCCGTACGAGCGGATCACCGTCGACATCCCGCCGGAGTTCATCGGCGGCGTCCAGGCGGCGCTCGCCGGCCGCAAGGGCCGCCTCGAGCAGATGACGAACGACGCCGACGGCCGGGTCCGCCTCGAGTACGTCCTGCCGGTCCGCGGCCTCATCGGCTACCGCGGCCAGCTCCTGACCGAGACCCGCGGCACGGCCCTGCTGCACCAGATCGGGGAGGGCTACGGGCCGTGGGCCGGTGAGGTGACCCATCGCACCAATGGCGTGCTGGTCGCCGACCGGACCGGGACCTCGAACGCCTACGGGCTGTTCAACCTGCAGGAGCGCTCTGAGCTGTTCATCGGCTCGGGCGTCGACGTCTACGAGGGGATGGTCGTCGGGGAGAACGCCCGCTCCGGCGACATGGACGTCAATGCGACCAAGGAGAAGAAGCTCACGAACATCCGGACCCACGCCCACGACGAGGCGCTCCGGCTGACGCCGCCGCGGCCGCTGACCCTCGAGACGGCCCTCGAGTTCATCGCCGAGGACGAGCTCGTCGAGGTCACCCCGACGTCCATCCGGCTCCGCAAGCGCCTGCTCTCGAGGCAGGAGCGGGAGCGCGAGCGCGGCCGGGCGTTCGAGCAGGCCCGCGACACCGAGGCCTGACCGAAACGGCACGGGTCGCTCCGTACAATGCCGCGATGCAGCCGGGGAGGGTGGCCGCGACCAACTCCGTGACCGGCCTCGAGAGCCGGGAGCGGGTCCGGGGCTTCGAGCTCGCGGCCGGACTGTCGGTCCTGTTCATGATCCTCGTCCACGACCTGTGGCACTGGGGCAGCCCGGAGACGTGGACCACGCCGATCGGCGACGTCATCAGCGTCCTCGGCGGGCCGACCGCGACGCCGGTCTTCCTGTTCGTCATGGGCGCGTCGCTCGCGTTCTCGCCATCGACGGGCTTCGGCTCGCTGGCGGCGCGCGGCGCCTGGCTCGTCGTCCTCGGCTACCTCCTGAACATCCTGCGGGGCGTGCTGCCCGCCAGCCTCGGCATGGCCACCGGCGTCGTGACCCAGGAGCAGATCCAGCCATTCACGCCGTGGTGGCTGCTGACATCGGTCGACCTGCACCACGTGACCGGCCTGTCGCTCGTGGTCCTCGCGGCCCTGCGGGTCTGGCGCCGGCCCGGCTGGTCGTGGCTCCTCCTTGCCGGCGCGATCGCCGCCGCGGAGCCGCTCGTCCATGGCCTGAACTTCGGCACGCCCCTGCTGGATGCGCCGCTGAGCCCGGTCATCGGCGGGGCCCCGAACGTCTTCTACGCCGTCGTCCCGTGGGTCGCGTACGCGCTGCTCGGCGCCGTGTTCGGCCGGCTCCTGGTGGGGTCGCCCGATCGGCGCCGCTTCTTCCGGGTCGGCGCGCTCCTCGGCCTCGGGCTCCTCGCGGTCAGCGCGGTCATGATCGTCGCGACCAACCCGACCTTCGACGTCTACACGTACTGGCAGGGCCCGCCGGCGTTCGTCGTCGGGATCGTCGGGATCGTCCTGGTCTGGCTCGCCGTGTGCGACGCCGTGAGCCGCCGCGCCTCGCTCCGAGTGCCGCTGCGCGTCGTCGACTACTGGGGCGAGCGCGTCATCCCGATGTACTTCATGCACTGGATCGTCGTCGGCTGGGGCTGCGCGATCGTCGGGTTCCGCGATCTCTCGCTGCCGCAGGTCCTCGTCGCCTCGTCGACCGCCGTGGTGCTGACGACGTACCTCGCCCGGTTCGCGATCGGCCTCGAGGGGGCGCCCTGGCGCTCCCGCCGACTGCGGCGACTGCTGGGCCGCGACCCGGACGCAGCCGAGGCGACCGAAGGGCCGGCGACCTCGATCGTGCCGGCGCTCGCCTACGCCGGTACGCCCTTGGAGATCGACGAGGCCTGAGGCGATCGGCGCCCCGCGGGCCATCGCCGACCCGCGCGCCATCGCCGCCCCGAGGTCGATCGCCGCCCCGAGGGCACTCGACTGGCAGTCGACATCGGAGCACGAGATGCGGCGCTTCCGGACTCCTGGTCGAGTCCTGACGCCGAATCGGGTCCGATCCGGCCTGCGAGGGCCCCGTTACGGTCAACTCCTCGACTGGCAGTCGCGGATCGCGCCAAGGCGCGCCTGGATCTGGACTGGTGGTCGACTTCGGTACCACGTGATCGGCGCCGCCGCTTACGCGGGCCCGGAACTGGATTGGTGGTCGACTTCGGTACCAGGTGATCGGCGCCGCCCCTGACGCGGGCCTGCTCAGGGCTGCCGCCTACAATCGGATGATGCTCGAGCCCGTGTCGATCTACCTCGACCACGCCGCGACG
>JACQEG010000164.1 GCA_016200665.1 Chloroflexota bacterium
ACGAGCCCGACGCCGGCGAGCAGCAGGCCGCTCCCGCCGGGCAGCTGGCGGACCGAGTCGCCGAGCGCGATGACGACCGCGAGGACGACGCCCAGGGCCGGGAAGCTCGCGTGCCCGGCGGCGGTCAGCAGCCGGAACGCTTCGATGGCCCCGAGCCCGACGGCGACGGCCACCACGAGCGAGATCCAGGGGCCGCCGAGCAGCAGGGCGAGCAGGATCGGCGGGGCGAGGATCGCGGCGCTCCTCGCTCGCTCCCGGAGCATCGAGGTCAGCGCCCGAACCGGCGTTGGCGGGAGGCGTACTCCGCGAGCGCGAGATCCAGGTCGGCCGGCCCGAAGTCGGGCCAGTATCGTTCGCAGAAGTAGAGCTCGGCGTACTGCGTCTGCCAGAGCAGGAAGTTGCTGATCCGCGATTCGCCCCCGGTCCGGATCAGGAGATCGACGCCGGGCTGGCCGGCGGTGTACAGCCGGGCCTCGATGGCGGCCTCGTCGATCTCGTCGGGCCGAAGCCCATCGGCGATGCACCGCCGAGCCGCGTCGACGAGCTCGAGCCGGCCCGAGTAGTTGAAGGCGACGTTGAGCGTGAGGCGCTGCCCCTGTGCGGTGGCCGCGAGCGCCTCCTCGATGGACGTACGGGTCGATGGCGGCAGCTCCTCGAGGCGGCCGAGGAGGCGCACCCGGGCGCCCTGCCGCCGGAGCTCCGGCGTCTCGCTCCGGATCGCGGCCTCGAGCAGGCCGAAGAGCGTCGCCACCTCGTCGCGCGACCGCGACCAGTTCTCCGCGCTGAAGGCGAACAGCGACAGGACCTCGATCCCGCGCCGCACGGCGTGGCGGACGATCGGGCGGATCGCCTCGACGCCGGCCGCATGGCCGTCCGCCTCGGGCAGGCCGCGCTGCCTCGCCCAGCGGCGGTTGCCGTCCATGATGATCGCGACGTGGGCCGGGAGCTCACCGCCGTCGGGTCCGACCAGGCCGGCCGGCGCGCCGGCGGCCGTCTCCGCCGGCGCCACGCCGGCGCCGGCTGGCGGGACGTCGGTCACGCGGGCGATCGGGGCTCGAGCCACTAGACCTCGAGGACCTCCTGTTCCTTCACCCCACCGACGCGGTCGACCTCGGCGATGTGGCGGTCGGTGGTCTTCTGGAGGACCTCGAGCAGTCGATGATGCTCGTCCGTGCCGAGCTCGGCGTCGCGCTCGAGCTTCTTCAGCTCGTCGGCCGCCTCGCGCCGGAGGTTGCGGATCTCGACCCGCGCCTCCTCCATGCGCTTGTGGACGACGCGGACGAGATCGCGCCGGCGCTCCTCGGTCAGCTGCGGGATGTTCAGGCGGACGACCGTGCCGTCGACGTTCGGGGTGAGCCCGATGTCGCTCTTGATGATCGCCCGCTCGATGGCGTTGAGGGCGCTCCGGTCCCACGGCTGGATGACGATCTGGTGGGGCTCCGGCACGCTGATCCCGGCCAGCTGGTTGAGCGGCGTCTGGGTGCCGTAGTAGTCGATGTGGATCCGCTCGACGAGGCTCGTCGACGCGCGACCGGTCCGGATCCCCTGGAAGTCGCGCTCCATGACCTCGACGGCGCGCGCCATCTTGCGATCGGCCGCGTGCAGGACCTCCTCGCTCATGCCGGCACTCCCGCGATGACCGTCCCGACCTGCTCGCCGTCGACGACCCGGGCGATGGCCTCGGGCTCGTTGAGGTTGAAGACCACGATCGGGAGGTCGTTCTCCATGCACAGCGAGACCGCCGCGCCGTCCATGACCTTCAGCTGGTCGCGCAGCAGGTCGGCGTACTCGAGGCGCTCGAAGCGGTGTGCGCCGGGCGTCGTCATCGGATCGGCGTCGTAGACCCCGTCGACCTTGGTGGCCTTCAGCAGGACGTCGGCCCCGATCTCGATCGCCCGCAGCGCGGCCGCGGTGTCCGTCGTGAAGTACGGGTTGCCGGTGCCCGCCACGAAGATCGTGACGCGGCCCTTCTCGAGGTGGCGCACGGCGCGTCGCCGGATGTATGGCTCGGCGATCTCGTTCATCGCGATCGCGCTCATGACCCGCGTCGGGATCCCGGCTCGCTCCATGGCGTCCTGGAGCGCCAGGCCGTTCATGACCGTGGCCAGCATCCCGATGTAGTCACCGGTGGCCCGGTCCATGCCGCGGGCCGAGGCGGCCAGGCCCCGGAAGATGTTGCCGCCGCCGACGACGATCCCGGTCTGGACGCCCTTGGCGTGGACGCCGGCGACCTGCTTCGCGATGAACCCGCAGAACGCCGGGTCGACGCCGTACTGGCGGTCGCCCAGGAGGGCCTCGCCGGACAGCTTCAGCAGGATCCGGCCGTAACGCGGGGCATCCCCGGTGGCGCTGGCCTCGGTCACTGGTCCTCCCCGAGCTGGAACCGGGCGAAGCGTCGAACGACGATGTTCTCGCCGATCGTCGCGATGCGGCGTGTGATCAGCTCGCGAACGTCGAACTCCTCGTCGCGGAAGGGCTGGTCCAGGAGGCAGACCTCCTTGAACCACTTCTTGAGCTGGCCGTCGATGATCTTCTCGCGGATCTCGGCCGGCTTCCCGGCCGTCGCGGAGTCCGCCGAGAGCTCGGACTTCCTGGCCTCGAGCTCGGCCTCCGGGATGTGGGCGGCGTCGACGTACAACGGGGCGAGCCCGGCCACCTGGACCGCAAGGTCCCGAACGAGCTTCTGGAACTCGTCGGTGCGGGCCACGAAGTCGGTCTCGCAGTTCACCTCGACGAGCGCGCCGACGCGCCCGCCGGTGTGGATGTAGGTGCCGATGAGGCCCTCTCGCGCCTCGCGGCCGGACTTCTTCGCCGCCGCGGCCATGCCGCGCTCACGAAGCAGCGCAACCGCCTTGTCGACGTCGCCACCGGTCTCCTCGAGGGCGCGCTTGCAGTCCATCATCCCCGCGCCGGTCTGCTCGCGGAGCTCGCGGACCATCTCCGCGCTGATCGTGGCCATGTCTGGTGGTGCTCCTGTGCGCTGCGGCGGGCGTCCGGCCCGCGTGACGGTTGGTCTGGTGGTGGTCTGGGCGCAGCGTCAGCGATCGGCTGCGGGCGCCGTCGCCTCGCCGACGGACGGCGCGGGCGTGGCCTCGGTCTCGGCGAGGGCCGCCGCGATCTCCTCCGGGCTGGCGCCATCCTCGGGGGCGGGGGCCGCCGCGGGACCGCCCGGCAGGAGGTCGTCGTCATCGGGCGCGAAGCTCAACGCTCCGCCGCCGGCGAGGGCCGCGACGAGCTCGTCGCTCGCGGCCGCCTCGTCGTAGGAGGGCTCCTCGAGCATCGGCTCGGGCTCGGGCTCGATCGCGCGGTTGGCCCGCTCGGCGGCGCCCTCGAGCGCCGCGTCGGCCACGAGCGAACACAGCAGCCGGATCGAGCGGATCGCGTCGTCGTTGGCCGGGATGATGTAGTCGAGCTGGTCCGGATCGACGTTCGTGTCGCCTGTCCCGACGACCGGGATCTCGAGCTTGTTGGCCTCCGTGACCGCGATCGACTCGCGGTGCGGGTCGACGATGAAGACGGCCGCCGGGGCGCGCTTCATCTTGCGGATGCCGCCGAGCGTCGCCTGGAGCTTGGTGAGCTCTTCGGTCAGCTTCGCCGCTTCCTTCTTGGTCATCCGCTCGAACTCGCCCGCCTGCTGCCGAGCCTCGAGCTGGTCCATGAGCCCGATCCGCTTCCGGATCGTCACGAAGTTCGTGAGCATTCCGCCGAGCCAGCGCTTGTTCACGTACGGCATGCCGGCGCGGGTCGCCTCCTGGGCGACCGGCTCCTGGGCCTGCTTCTTCGTCCCGATGAACAGGACGACGTCGCCGCGGGCGACGGTCTCGCGCACGAAGTCCAGCGCCGTGTCGAGACGGGAGCGGGTCTGGGCCAGGTCGATGATGTGAATCCCGTTGCGCTCGGCGAAGATGAACGGGCGCATCTTGGGATTCCAGCGGCGAGTCTGGTGGCCGAAGTGGACGCCAGCCTCGAGCAGCTGCCGCATCGAGATCGCGGGCACGGTCAGGGGACCTCCTGTTCGGTTCGTTCCTCCGCGGATCCCGTTCGCCGGGGACCGGCCGCTCCGCTGCCGCCGTTGCGGCTCGGTGGCGGGCTCGGCACCGTCCCGGACGGTCGATCCGCGTGTGGGCTCCGTGCGGTTCAGCACGGGCATCGGTTGCCTCGCTCTCGCGAAGCCGGCGGAGTCTAGCACGGAACGCGGTCGCGGCTGTTCGGGTGCCGAGGCCGTGCAGCGGACCTGGCCGAGTCCGGCGCCGCTCGTTCGGAGTTTCTGTCAGGGACTACGCGGGCGAGTCTTCGTCCAAGGCCAGTGGCTGGCCGCCGCCGTTCGCACGTTCAACTCGGCGGGCATCCGGGCCGGCTTCGTGTCAGATACCCGCCGCATGCGTCATTGACAGAACATCGCTGACGAAGACTCGCCTCGGTGTTCGCTGACGGAAATCGGCCCCGGGAGGCGCCACCGAGTGCGCACGCGGTCATGTCATGCGATGTGGCGATGATGGCGCACCTGAGCCCCCGGTTCCACCGCGACGATGTCGACCCGGACCGGCAGGCGCGGGATCGGGATCCCGGTCAGGGGCGCGCCCTCGCGGAGCGTGAGCGCCGC
>JACQEG010000172.1 GCA_016200665.1 Chloroflexota bacterium
AGCCGGGTTACCAGGCCGTCAGCGTGGCCGCTTCGGCGATGCCCTGGGTCTCGAGCCAGCGCTCTGCGTCGATCGCGGCCTTGCAGCCGTCCGCGGCCGCGGTGACGGCCTGCCGGTAGTGGTGATCGTGGACGTCGCCGGCGATGAAGATGCCGTCGACCTTGGACAGCGTCTCGCCGTGGACCTCGAGGTAGCCCATCGCGTCGACGTCGAGCCAGTCGCGGAAGACATCCGTGTTCGGGCGATAGCCGATCGCGATGAAGAGGCCGCCGACCGGCAGCTCGCGGGTCGTCCCGGTCTGGGTGTCGCGCAGGCGGAGGCCGCGGACCTTCTCGTCGCCGAGGACCTCGTCCACGGCCGTGTTGGTCTGGATGTCGATCTTGGGATGCGCCTTCGCCCGGTCGAGCATGATCTTGCTGGCCCGGAAGCCCTCGCGCCGGTGGAGCAGGTGGACCTTCGAGGCGAAGCGCGTCAGGAAGAGCGCCTCCTCGAGGGCCGTGTCGCCGCCGCCGACGACCGCGATGTCCTGGTCGCGGAAGAAGAAGCCGTCGCAGGTCGCGCAGGCCGACACGCCGCGACCCCGCAGCCGCTCTTCGCTCTCGAGGCCCAGCCACAGGGCCTGGGCGCCGGTCGCGATGATGACCGCCTGGGCGCGGTATTCGACGCCACGGGCCCAGACGCGGAACGGTCGCGACGAGAAGTCGACCTTGTCGACGTCGACGTCGTGGATCTGGCTGCCGAAGCGCTCGGCCTGGGCCCGGAATGCGGCCATGAGGTCTGGACCCTGGATGGCCTCCGGGAAGCCCGGGTAGTTCTCGACGTCGCTCGTCAGCATCAGCTGGCCGCCGGGTGTCGTGCCGCCCAGGACGATCGGCTCGAGGTTGGCCCGGGCGCCGTAGATCGCCGCGGTCAGGCCGGCCGGGCCGGAGCCGATGATCAGGAGCTTCGTCTCGGTGCGCGACGGCGCGGCCTCGCCGAAGGACGGGCCCGCGGGCTCCGCGCCGGGCACGGCGGCCGAGCCTCCGAGCATCGTGATCGCGAAGGACTCCGGGGGCGCGATGCCTGCGCCGGCGGTGAGCTTGTCGCCGGAGAAGTCGATCGACAGCCCGCCGAAGGGGTTGGCCGGTTCCTTGCCGTTGGTCTCGTGCGACGCGTCGTCGCGGGGTTCGTCCGTCATCGCCTCCATCGTAGCACGAGAGCGATACTCCCTGGGGGTATGCGTCAGAGGTCCCGGACCTGGGGCAGGACCGCCGAGCCGAGAAGCTCGACCGTGTCCGGGAGCAGGTTGTCGGGGCTCAGGATCGCGTGCTGGACGCCCGCGTCGGCGAGCTGGCCGAGCCAGTCGACGAGCTCCTGGGGCGACTGTCGCCCGCCTGCGCGGCCGGGAACCTTGAGGTCGGCATCGACGAGGTTGCTCCGCTCGATCTCGTCGTAGTTCCGCCCGACCGCCTCGCAATGGGCCCGCAGGACCTCCCACTTGTGGTGGACCTGCTCCGGGCCGCCGAAGACGTTCGAGGCATCGGCGTACTGGGCGACCAGCTTGAGCGTCTTCTGCTCGCCCCCGCCGCCGATCATGATCGGGACCCGCGGCCGCGAGATCGACTGGGGCGAATTCATGAGCCGGCTCGCCTGGTAGTGGCGGCCATCGAACGAGCGCTCGCTGCCGCGCTCGCCCTCGAACATGGCGTGGGCGATCTGGAGCGTCTCCTCGAGCATCTCGAAGCGCTCGCCGAGCGGCGGGAACGGGAAGCCCAGTGACTTCGACTCGTACTCGTTCCAGGCGGCCCCGATCCCGAGCCAGGCCCGGCCGCCGGACAGGACGTCGAGCGCCGTCGCGGCCTTGACCCAGACCGCCGGCAGCCGGTAGTGGACGCCGCCGACCATCAGCCCGAGGCGGGCCCGCTTCGTGAGCGCGGCCATCCAGCCGAGCGTCGTCCAACCCTCGAGCATCGGCCACTCGGCCGGCCCGACGCCGCGGATCTGGAAGAAGTGGTCCATGACCCAGATCGAGTCGAAGCCGGCCTCGTCCGCCGTCCGGACGATGCCCTCGAGCATCGGCGCGATGGCGGGCGTGCCGCCGGGGAACGTGAACGAGGAGATCTGCAGGCCGACCTTCATCGGGTACCTCGTGGGTCTGGCATGGCGTGGGTGATCACCGGAAGAGATCGAAGGATTCGGGCATCAGGACGTCGCGGATCGAGCCCTCCGCTCGGGCGAACGACGCGCCGCGAACGAGTGCGACCGGCCGGCCGGCGATCTTGCCGAGCCCGAGCTCGGCCGCCGAGGCGATCTCATCCGCGACCGCGCGAATGGTGGAGCGCATGACCCGGCCGTCGTGATCGACCGTGCCGCGGAGGTCCTCCAGGGGCGCGAGGCCCGAGACGCCAATGGCGACGTCGACGATGCCCCAGCGCCACGGCCGGCCGAACGAGTCCGAGACGATGACCGGCACGTCGATTGCGTGGCGCTCGCGAACGGCGATGCGGATCCCGGCGGCCGACGCGTCCGGGTCGCGGGGGAGCAGCGTGACGATGCTGCCCGAGGCGGGCCCGACGTTCGAGGCATCGACCCCGCCGTTGGCGCAGACGAAGCCATGCGGCGTCACGGTGATGAGGACGCCGTTCTCCATCCGGACGACGCGCCTCGCCTCGCGCAGGACGACCTCGAGCTGGCGCGGGTCGCGGTCCCAGCGCCTGGCGAACTCGACGACCTCGGCCCGCGGCTCGATCGTCGTGAGGTCGACGATCGCGCCCTCGGCCTTGGACACGACCTTCTGCGTCACGACCAGGACGTCATCGGCCCGGAGCGGCAGGGCGCCGGGCGTGCCTTCCAGCGACTCGAGGATCGCCGCGGCGAGGTCGTCGCCGGGGGCGATCTCGGGCATGCCCTCGAGGGCGAGGACCTCGACGCGGCCGTCGGCGTGAGAGGTGGGCATCGGTCGGCGTGGCCGCTCAGCGGCGGCCGGGGGCGAGCGCGGCGGCGGCGACGAGGAGGTCGGCAGGCGTGTCGACGTCGAGGGCGAATGGCCCGCCGACCTCGACGAATCGAGCCCCCGCCGACTCAGCGGCACGCCGGTGGGCGCCCCGGCTGTCATCGCCGAACGCCGGCGCGATGATCGCCGGCGGCGACAGGAGCAGGGCGTTCGTGCCACGACCGTGGCGGTCCGTGACGAGGGCCACGAGCCCGTCCTGCGCCGACGCGCCCGTGGGCCCCGGCGCGGCGGCCGCCGTGGCCACGAGGGCATCGATCGCCGCGGCGCTGACCGCCGGCAGGTCGGCGGGCAGCACGAGCATCGCCGTCGCGCCTCGCGCGACCGCCACCGATCCGGCCGCCTCGATCGCCTCGTTGAGCCCGGGCAGGCGTTCCACGAGACCGACCGCCCGATGGTCGTGGGCGATGCCGGCGACCGCGGGG
>JACQEG010000001.1 GCA_016200665.1 Chloroflexota bacterium
GCGGGAAGCCGCGCGCCCGCAGCGTCGCGGCGATGTAGTTGAGGATCTTCAGCTTGCGATCGGCATCGTGCCTGGTCACCGGCGACTCCCATGTGGGCGGATGGCTGGCGTGATCATACCGAACGGGTGTTCGATGTCAAGTCACGGTCGCTCGAGTGACAGGTGCCCAGGGTGGGAGTGCCGGGGCCGGGCCCTGCTAGACTCCGGGCTCCCCGCGAACACGACTCCGTTCGGCGGGCGGTCTGAGGCGGATGTCCCGGCGATGGCGCGCGACAAGGCAACCGGCAACGTGACCCCGAACTCGAGGGCAGGCTCGAAGGCTGCTTCGAAGCGCGGTGGCCGCGGCCGCTCGAGCACGGTTCGGCGGCTGCTCGCGGTCATGGCCTTCCTGCCGATCGCGGGCCGCGCACCGCTCTACGCCCGGCTGCTGTGGACGCTCCTCGTCGACGCTCGGACGCCGGCCTCGCGGAAGGCGATGCTCGCCGCCGCGGTCGGCTACGTCCTCGTCGGCCGCGACATCGTGCCCGACGACGTCCCGCTGCTCGGCAGCCTCGACGACCTCGTGGTCGTCGCCGTCGCGCTCGACGTGTTCTTCTCGGGGATCGACGACGAGACCCTCGCCGTCAAGCTCGCCGAGACCGGCATCTCGCGCGAGGCCTACGACGAGGACGTCGCGCGGATCCGGCGGCTCGTGCCGGGGCCGGTCCGGCGCATCGCGCGCCGGATCCCGGACGCCATGCGCCTTGCCGGCGACACCATCCAGCAATCCGGAGCCGGCCCGCGCCTGCGCGCCTGGCTCGACAACAGGGACAACAGGGAGGGTTCGATCGCGTGAAGGTCATCCTGACGAAGGACGTCGCCAAGCTCGGCAAGTCGGGCGAGATGAAGAGCGTGGCCGACGGCTTTGCCACGAACTTCCTCATCCCCCAGCAGCTGGCCGTGCCCGCCGCCGGTGGCGCGTATCGCGCCTGGCAGCACGACATCGCCTCGCGTGAGGAGAAGCGCCAGAAGGAGCGCGCCGAGAACGAGATCGCGGCCACGCGGATCGGCTCGACGACGCTCACCCTCGGGGTCAAGGTCGGCGACGCGGGCAAGCTCTACGGTTCGGTCGGGGCCAAGGAGATCGCCGAGGCGCTCGGCCGCCGCGGGATCACCGTCGATCGCCACAAGGTCGACCTCGACGAGCCGCTCAAGACGCTCGGGACCTACAAGGTGGCGATCAAGGTCGCCTCCGGCCTCACGCCCGAGGTCACGGTGATCGTCGAACCGAAGGGCTGATCGCCGGCCAGCTTCTGGCGCGGCCGACCCCACCCGGCGCTGCCGACCCCGGTTCGAGCTTGCCACGGCAAACGAACGGCGTCGGCCGGCTGACTAACGCCCGCCTGATGTGCATTTGGCAGGAACGGGCACCAACGACGGGCGAGTGATCAGCCGGCGTCCGGCCAGCGTCGGGCGAGCGGGCTGGCGAGGGGCGGGCGAGGGGCGGGCGAGCGGCGGTTGACCGGCCGCGCCACGATTCGCGCGTGAGTGCCGGGAGCCCGCGAACCATCCTGCACGTCGACCTCGACGCCTTCTTCGCCGCGGTCGAGCAGCGCGACCATCCCGAGCTCCGTGGCAAGCCGGTCGTCGTGGGGATGGGCGGCACGAATGATCGCGGCGTCGTCGCCGCGGCCTCCTACGAGGCGCGCAGGTTCGGCGTGCACTCGGCGCTCCCGATCCGCACGGCCAGGCGGCTCTGTCCCGACTGCGTCTTCGTGCCCGTCCGGGGGAAGGTCTATGCGAGCGTCAGCCGCGACGTCATGGCGATCCTTCGGCGGTTCACCCCGATCGTCGAGCCGATCTCGATCGACGAGGCGTTCATGGACGTCACCGCGTCCCAGGCGCTGTTCGGCGACGGCGCGGCGATCGCCCGCCGGATCAAGGACACGATCCGGGCCGAGCTCGAGCTCACCGCCTCGGTCGGGGTGGCGACGACGAAGCTCGTCGCCAAGATCGGGAGCGACCTCCGGAAGCCCGATGGCCTCGTCGTCGTCCCGCCCGGCGAGGAGGCGGCCTTCCTCGCGCCCCTGCCGATCTCGCGCCTGTGGGGCGTCGGGCCGTCGACGGCGGCGGCCCTGCGCGACTTCGGGGTCACGACGATCGGCGATCTCGCCGCGATGGACCGCGCGGCGCTCGTGCGCCGGTTCGGGCAGCACGGCGCCGCACTCGTCGACCGGGCCCACGGCCTCGACACCGACCCGGTGTCCGATCCCGATTCCGCGAAGTCGGTCGGCCACGAGCACACCTTCGACGAGGACTCGTCGGACCCGGAGGTCCTCGAACGGACGCTGCTCGCGATGGCGGAGGGCGTGTCGGCCCGGCTGCGCGATGCCGGTGTCCGGGCGACCACCGTCACCGTGAAGGTCCGCGACGCAAGGTTCTCGACGGTCACTCGCCAGCGGCGGCTCGCGGAGCCGACGGACCTGACCGATCCGATCTGGCGGGCGGCGGTCGAGCTCGCCCGCCCCGAGATGCGCGGCAAGCGGATCCGCCTCGTCGGGGTCAGCGCGTCGGGGCTCGGGGAGCGCGACCAGCTGGCGATGTTCGACGGGCTCGGCGAGGATCGCCAGCGGCGAGCGGTCAAGGCCGCCGACGAGCTGCGCCACCGATTCGGGACGAGAGCCGTGACCCGGGCACGGCTCATCCGGACCGGGCTCCCGGCGCCGTTCGAGCGCGACCTCGGGACGGCGGTGGAGCGCCGGGGACGCTTTGACAGCCGACCTGGCACGGGTCGCAGGCAGTCTCGCCCTGAGGCGCCCTCGACGCCCCCGGATGAGGGGTTCGAGGACGCCCCGCCAGACGCCGGCGACGTGGCGCGCGAGCCGGAGATCGACCCACCGGGCGCTTGACATCGAACAGGCGTTCGGTCTAGAGTCCGGTCGGAACAGAACAAACGTTCGTCTCGCCAGGTGCCCGCCGCGAGCTCGAAGCCCCCGGAAAGGAGCCATTCCGATGGCGATGATCCGAGTCGAGCCGGTCGAC
Source organism: Chloroflexota bacterium (assembly GCA_016200665.1). Lineage (GTDB taxonomy): Bacteria > Chloroflexota > Limnocylindria > Limnocylindrales > CSP1-4 > UBA5189. The sequence goes on from JACQEG010000001.1 coordinate 3,022, forward strand.
GTGCAGGTCCGTGCCGATTGGTTCGACGGTCGCCCACGAGAGCTGACATGGGCCGGTCAGCGCATGCAGATCCTCGAGGTCGTCGGCGTCCGGAGCGAGACCGCCGCCTATCCCGTGATCGTCGGTCCACGGACCGTGTTCGAGGTCCAGACGCCGGTCGCTCGGCTGACGCTCGCCTACCGGCACCGCTCGCGGCGCTGGACGATCGAGGGCATGGACGAGGCGGAGCGCGCCGCCTAGCCGCTGGACGGGTCCGAGCCCGGCGGAGTCCCACACGACGATCCCTGACCCAGACTCCGGCCGGTGCCTCGGCCGGGTCGGTGACGCGGCTCCTCCCCGCGCCACCGGGTGGAGGGCGCGGACGGTTGCGTCCTCGTGACCGTCCGCTCCGCCCCGCCAGACGGGATCGATCGGCAGGTACGGGGAACCGACGCGGGGCCATAATCGGCTCGTGCAAGACCAGACGCGCTTCCGCGACCTGACCCTCGGCGCGTTCCTGGAGCGCCTCTCCAGCGCGGAGCCCGTACCCGGTGGTGGCAGCGCCGCCGCCGTGGCGGGGAGCCTGGCCGCCGGCCTGGTGTCGATGGTCGCCGCGCTGTCGCGTCGGCAGCCGCTGATCCAGCACTCCCACCTTCACGACTACGCCGAGGGCGAGGGCCAGCGGCTCGCAGCGCGGCTGCTGCACCTCGCCGACGAGGATGCCGACGCGTATGCCACGTACGCCGCGGCGCTCAAGCTGCCGCGATCGACCCAGCAGGAGAGCGACGCGCGCAATGCGGCCAAGCGTCGAGCCGCGCGCGTGGCGGCCGAGGTGCCGCTGGAGACCGTCGAGGCGTGTCTCGAGGTCGTGAAGCTCGCCGAGGGCCTCGCCGGGCGCTGCAACCTCAACGCCTCGTCGGACCTCACCGTCTCGTCGCTCCTCGCGGAGGCAGCGGCCGAGGGTGCGGCGGCGAACGTCCGGGTGAACCTGCCCGCGCTGGGTGACGACCCGTGGATTGCCGACGTCGAGGCCCGCCTTCGACGCCTGCTGCTCGACCTGTCGCAGCTCGGCGAGAGCTGTCGCACGGTCGTGAGCGAGGGCCGGGTTCGGGAGCCGGTCGGGCTCGTCGCGGCCCCTTGACCCGCGCCACGTCGTGATCGTCTCGGCCGGGGCGCGCCTGCTGGAGGGCGCGCCGATCGCGAGCGAGATTCGGGCCGGCGTCGCCGCCGACGTCGCCGCGTTCGTCGCGGCCCATGGCCGGCCACCGGGGCTCGCCGTCGTGGTGTGCGGGCGCGACGCCCCGTCGATGGTCTACCTCGAGCGCATCCTCAAGGCCTGCGCCGCGGCCGGCATCGACGGCCGCCTGCGCGAGATCCCGGACGGATCGTCGGAGGAGCAGGAGCTGGCCCTGGTCGCCGCCCTCGGTGAGCTCAACGAGGATCCGAGCGTGGCCGGGATCATCGTCCAGATGCCGCTGCCCAAGGGCATCCGCCTGCGGCCGGTCGTCGACGCGATCGATCCGGCCAAGGACATCGATGGCATCCACCCGCTCAACGCCGGCCTGCTGCGACTCGGCTGGGACGGCTTCGTGCCGGCCACGTCGCACGCGGCGATGGAGATGCTCCATCGGTCGGGCGTCGAGATCCGCGGCGCCGAGGCGGTGGTCGTCGGCCGCTCGCCCGTCGTCGGCATGCCGGCGGCATTCATGCTGACCAGGGAGGATGCGACCGTCACGGTCTGCCACTCCAGGACTCGTGACCTGCCGTCGCACCTCCGTCGCGCCGACATCGTCGTCGTCGCCGCGGGGCGACCGGGCCTCGTGACCGGCGAGATGCTCAAGCCGGGCGCCGTCGTCATCGACGTCGGCATCAACGTCGTGGATGGACGGATCGTCGGCGACGTCGACTTCGAGAGCGCCCGCCAGGTCGCCGGCGCCATCACGCCGGTGCCCGGTGGCGTCGGTCCGCTGACGAACGCGCTGCTGCTCGCCCACCTCGTCCGCGCCGCCCAGAAGCAGGCGGCCGCAGCTGCCGGCGCCACGACGTCGGCCGGCGTCACGCCGGCCGTCTCCACCGCGGCCGCTACCACGCCGGCCACCACCACGCCGGCCACCACCTAGCCCGACCTCCGCAAGCCATCCTCCGAAGGAGCCATGCATGACAGCCGCCACCGTCGCGTCGGATCTCGAGATCGCGCGCTCGGTCACGCCCCGACCGATCCTCGACGTCGCCCGCGACCTCGGGCTCCACGACGACGAGATCGAGCCGTACGGCACGAACAAGGCGAAGATCCGGCTCGAGGCGATCACCCGGCTGGAGGCGGAGCGGCCCCGCGGCAAGTACATCGTCGTCACCGCGATCAGTCCCACGCCCCTCGGCGAGGGCAAGTCCACGACGACCGTCGGGCTGGCCCAGGGCCTCAACCGGATCGGCCACAGGGCCGCCGTCTGTATGCGCCAGCCGAGCCTGGGCCCGGTCTTCGGAATCAAGGGTGGCGCCGCCGGCGGCGGCTACAGCCAGGTCATCCCGATGGAGGACTTCAACCTCCACCTGACGGGCGACGTCCACGCCATCGGGGCGGCCCACAACCTCGCGGCAGCGTTCATCGACAACCACATCCATCACGGCAACGCGCTCGGCATCGATCCGCTGACCATCCTCTGGCCGCGCGTCCTCGACATCAGCGACCGGGCGCTCCGGAAGATCGTCATCGGCCTCGGCGGCCGCGAGAACGGCTACCCGCGCGAGACCGAGTTCGTCATCACCGTCGCGTCCGAGGTCATGGCGGTCCTGGCGCTTGCGACCGATCTCGCCGACCTCCGCGCCCGGCTCGGACGCATCGTCCTGGCGACGACGCGCGATGGGAGGGCGATCACCGCCGAGGACCTGAAGGTGGCGGGCTCGATGACCGTCCTGCTCACGGACGCCATCAAGCCGAACCTCCTCCAGACGCTTGAGGGCGGGCCGGCCTTCGTCCACTGCGGACCGTTCGGGAACATCGCCCACGGCAACAACTCGATCCTGGCTGACCGGATCGCGCTCGTGACGAACGACATCGTCTGCACGGAGGCCGGATTCGGCGCGGACATGGGCGCCGAGAAGTTCTTCGACATCAAGTGCCGTGCCTCGGGCCTCCGGCCGGATGGCGCGGTCGTCGTCGCCACGGTGCGGGCCCTGAAGATGCACGGCGGCGTCGGCAGGATCGTGGCCGGCAAGCCGCTCGATCCGGCGCTCCAGCAGGAGAACGTCAAGGCGGTCCGGGCGGGTGCCGCCAACCTCGCCAAGCAGATCGAGAACGTCACGATCTTCGGCGTGCCGGCGGTCGTGGCCATCAACGCGTTCCCGACCGACACCCCGGCCGAGGTCGAGGCCATCCGGGAGGTCGCGCTCGCCGCCGGCGCCCGGGACGCGGTCGTGGCGACCCACTGGGCCCGCGGTGGCGACGGCGCGACGGACCTCGCCGAGGCGGTCTGGGCCGCGGCGAGCTCGGGGACCGCCGACTTCAAGCTCCTCTACCCGGACGACATGCCGCTCGCCCAGAAGATCGAGACGATCGCGACCCGGATCTACGGAGCGGACGGCGTCGACTTCTCGCCGCTGGCCACCCGCCAGCTCGCGCAATACGAGGCCCTCGGCTTCGGACACCTGCCGATCTGCGTGGCCAAGAGCCAGTACTCCCTATCGCACGACCCGGCGCTGAAGGGCCGGCCGTCCGGCTTCCGGGTCCCGATCCGCGAGGTTCGGCTCTCCGCGGGGGCGGGATTCGTCACGCCGCTCGCGGGTGAGATGCGGACGATGCCGGGCCTGCCGTCCCGCCCGGGCGGCGAGAACATCGACATCGATCCTGAGGGCGAGATCCTCGGGCTGTTCTAGCTCTGCGCCCCGGGCCCTGCCGTGGAGGCCTTAGCGGAGCGCTCCCGAGGCGATCGCGATCGCGCCGACGACGACCAGGCCGAGGATCACCCCGAGCACCCCGGCCCCCCACGCCGGCAGATCGATCCGGCCGAGCTCCTCGACCCCGTGCGCGTGATCGTCGTGGCCGTGGTCGCCGCCGTGATCGTCGGTCGAGCCATGCGGCCCGGTCATGGCGTCGCTGGCGTGGGGATCGGCGGGCGCGGCGGCGGGCGCATCGGTGTGGGAGGTCATCCGCGGCATCCTACACTCGCCCGGTGACCCGGGACGCCCGGCTCCTGTTCGCGGCACGGGCCGTCCGGATGTTCGGCTACGGCTCGCTCGCGGTCATCCTCGCCATCTACCTGTCCGCAGCGGGCCTCGACGCCGCCGCGATCGGGCTCCTCCTGAGCCTCACCCTCGTCGGCGACACGGTCATCAGCCTCTGGCTGACGACCCACGCCGATCGGATCGGGCGGCGCCGGACGCTCATGATCGGTGGCCTCCTCATGGCGGCGGCGGGGCTTGTGTTCGCCTCCACGGACGTCTTCGCGATCCTCCTGCTGGCGGCGACGATCGGCGTCCTCAGCCCGTCGGGCAACGAGGTTGGTCCGTTCCTCGCGGTCGAGCAGGCGAGCCTCAGCGAGGTCATCCCCGATCGACGCCGGACGTCGGTGTTCGCCTGGTACAACCTCGTCGGCTCCGTGGCGACGGCCTTCGGCGCGCTGGCCACCGGGATCGTCGTCGGCCTCCTGCGGGCCAACGGCCTCGCCGAGCTCGATGCCGACCGGGTCGTCATCGCCAGCTACACGATCGTCGGGTTCGTGCTCATCGCGCTGTTCGCGCTCGTGTCCGGCGCGGTGGAGGTGCCGCCGGTCGACCAGTCGATCGCCCGTCGCCTCGGGCTCCACAAGTCGCGTGGCATCGTGCTCCGGCTGGCGGCGCTCTTCTCCCTCGACGCGTTCGCCGGCGGCCTGGTCATGCAGAGCCTGCTGGCGTTCTGGTTCCACGAGCGGTTCGGGGTGCCCGAGGCCGCGCTCGGCGCGATCTTCTTCGGAGCCAACATCCTCGCGGCGATCTCCGCCCTCGCGGCCTCGCGCCTGGCTGCCCGCTTCGGGCTCATCAACACGATGGTCTTCACCCACCTGCCATCGAACGTCCTCCTGATCCTCGTGCCGCTCATGCCGGTGCTGCCGCTCGCCGTCTTCGTGCTGCTGGCACGTTTCAGCATCAGCCAGATGGACGTCCCGACCCGCCAGAGCTACACGATCTCCGTCGTCGAGCCCGACGAGCGGAGCGCGGCCGCCGGCGTCACCGGCATCGCCCGCACGACCGGGGCCGCGATCGGTCCGCTCATCGCCGCGCCACTGATCGCGATCCCGGCGCTCGCCGCGCTGCCGTTCCTGCTCGGTGGCGGCCTGAAGATCGTCTACGACCTGCTGCTCTACCGCGCATTCAAGGCTCGTCCGGCGCCCGAGGACCCTGCGAGTCGCTGAGCCGAGCCCTCAGGCGGAGCGCCGCGGCCGGCCCGGCATCCCGAGCCGCCACCAGACGAACAGCGCGACGAGGGCCACGACGGCCAGCGCGATGAGCAGGTCGAAGGGCTGGAGCGCATGGCGGATGTCGAGCCAGTGGGCGCCGAGCTGGGTGCCGGCGAAGACGAGGGCGATCGACCAGGGGATCGCGCCCGCGGTCGAGTAGGCGATGAACTTCCAGAGCGGCATCCGGGCCACGCCGGCCGGAAACGAGATGAACGTCCGGACGATCGGCAGCAGGCGGCTGAAGAACGCGGTCGCGGGGCCGTACTTCCGGAAGAACTCCTCGGCGAGCTCGATCTCATGAGGCCGGATGAGCAGGTAGCGGCCCCACCGCTCCAGGAACGGCCGGCCGCCCCACGCGCCGATCGCGTAGCCGATCAGCGAGCCGACGGTGTTGCCGAGTGTCGCCACGATGACGACGATCCAGAACGACCAGGGCCCGTGGGTCAGCGGTTCGAGCTGCGTCGGGTCGGAGACGAGGAACCCGGCGTAGGGCAGGACGAGCTCGGAGGGCAGCGGGACCATCGCCGATTCGATCGCCATCGCCACCGCGACGCCGAGGTAGCCGACGGCGCCGTACAGGGTGTTGAGGAACGGGATGACGATCTGGTCGATGAAGGCGAGCACCGGGGGACGATAGCCGACGGTGCGATGTCGGACCGACCAGCCGACTATCCTGCCCCCGTGATCGTGACCCTCACCGGTTCCGACCTCACCGTCGAGGCCGTCGAGGCGGTCGCGCGGCGGGGCGCGAGCGCCACGCTGGATCCGGCCGCCCGCGCCCGCATGGAGCGCTCGCGGCGGGTCGTCGACGAGCTCGTCGCGGCCGGCGAGGTCGTGTACGGGGTCACGACCGGGTTCGGAGCCCTGGCTGACCGGACGATCGCGCCCGCCGACGCGGCCCGGCTGCAGGAGAACCTGCTCGTGAGCCACGCCGCGGGTGTCGGCGAATCGCTGCCGCGCGAGGTCGTCCGGGCGATGCTCCTGCTCCGTGCCAACACCCTCGCCCTCGGCTACTCGGGCGTCCGCCCGGTCGTCGTGGAGCGGTTGCTCGACTTCCTCGATCGCGGCATTCATCCGGTCGTGCCATCGCAGGGCTCGGTCGGGGCATCGGGCGACCTCGCGCCGCTGGCGCACCTCGCGCTGCCGGTCATCGGCCATGGCCACGCGGAGCTCGGCGGCCACGTCATGCCGGGCCTGCTCGCCCTGCGGGAGGCCGGGCTCGAGCCCCTGGGGCTGGGGGCCAAGGAGGGCCTCGCGCTCCTCAACGGCACCCAGCTGATGACGGCGCTCGGTGCGCTGCTCGTCGCCGACGCGGACCGGCTGCTCGCGAGCGCGAGCGTCTCGGCGGCGATGAGCGTAGAGGCCCTGCTCGGGACCGACGTCGCCTTCTCCGCGGCGCTCCAGGCCGCGCGGCCGCATCCCGGCCAGGTGCGGGTGGCGAGCGAGCTGCGGGCGCTCCTCCGCGAGAGCGGCCTCCAACGGGCCCATCACGGCTCGGCCCACAAGGTTCAGGACCCCTACTCGCTGCGCTGCGCGCCCCAGGTCCACGGCGCGGTCCGGGATGCGATCGACCACCTCCGGCGCGTCCTCGCGATCGAGATGAACGCCGCGACGGACAACCCGCTCGTGTTCCCCGACGGCGGGGTCGCCGACGCGTCGGCCCGCGCCACCGGTGGCGGGCGGGTGCTCTCCGGCGGCAACTTCCACGGCGAGCCGGTCGCGCTCGCGCTCGACTTCGCCAAGCTCGGGCTGGCCGAGCTGGGCTCGATCGCCGAGCGGCGGATCGCGCTCCTCCTCGACCCGAACCTCAACGGCGGCCTGCCGGCGTTCCTGTCGTCGAACTCCGGGCTCGAGACCGGGCTGATGCTGCTCCAGTACACGGCCGCGGCCCTCGTCTCGGAGAACAAGGTCCTCGCCCACCCGGCCTCGGTCGACTCCATCCCGACGAGTGCCAACCAGGAGGACCACGTCTCGATGGGCCCGATCGCCGGGCGCCACGCGCGGACCGTGCTCCAGGCGGTCGAGCGGATCGTCGCGCTGGAGCTCCTCTGCGCCGCGCGCGCGCTCGACCTGCGCCTCGCCGAGCCGGCCTTCGCCGGGGCGCGAGCCGGGACCGGTGTCGCCGAGGCCCACGCGCGGGTCCGTGCCGTGGCCCGGTCGTGGGACGCCGACCGCGAGCCGGGCCCGGACATCGAGGCCGTGACGCGGCTCGTGCACGACGGCGCCCTGGCGGATCTGGTCGAGGTCCCGTGATGCCGTCGATCGAGATCCGGGACGTCGTCGACGAGGCGGGCTGGCGAACGATCCCGCCCTGCGCCGACGCGGCATTCGACCATCGCACGTGCGACTACTGGGAGGACGAGGTCCGCGGCTCCAGGGCCCACCGGGCGTCCTGGCTCGAGGGCGCGCCGGTCGGTCCGGCAGCCACGGCCAACCGCCTGGCCGGCAACCCGTTCGCGCCGACGAGCGGGCCCGGGTTCAACCCGTTCGCCACGTCCGGCGGCGTCCCGTTGCGGGCCAGCCTGTCCGGGGACGACGACGAGCCGGAGCTCGACAATCCGTTCGCCCCGAAGCCTCCGGATCGACCCGGCGTGGCGGCCGGTGCGCCACGCAAGGTGCAGCTCCTCGGCCGTGGCCTGGCGGTCTTCGGCAGCTACGCCAAGGTCCTCGAGCTCGATGACGAGCCCGTGGCGTACTGCCAGTTCGGTCCGCTGTCTGCGTACCCGCGGGCGCGGCGCGTTCGGGAGCTCTACCCGCAGCTGCCCGCGTCGCCGCTGCCGGCCGTCATCACCTGCATCGCGACGACGACCGGCGCGCGCGGACAGGGCATCGCCCGCCGCCTCGTCGATGCCGTCACGGCCGATCTCGCCGGCCGCGGCTTCGCCGCCGTCGAGGCCTACCCGGAGCCGGAGGCCGATCCGGACGCGACGAGCGCCGCCAACCCGGCGTTCTGGCTCGCCTGCGGGTTCGAGCTCGCCGTCGACGATCCGCGTTACCCCGTCGTCCGCCTGGAGCTCGCATGAACGCCGGCAGCACGTCCCCCGCCGGGCCGATCGCCGCCCGGCCGATCGCCGCCATCGTGCTCGGCGTCGCCGTCGCGCTCGCCGGGCTGCTGGCCGCCTGCGTGCCCGGGCCAACCGCCGGTCCCTCGGTGCCGGTCGCGACCCTGGGACCTGGCGGGGTCGGGCCGCCGGTGACGCTGCCGCCCGGCGCGACGCCGCTCGTCCGGATCGACACGTCGCTCCTCGCCGTGCTGCCGGAAGAGGTCGCCGGGCTGAGCGTCCTCGAGTCGTCCGACGCCGAGGCGGATGCCCAGGCGAACGGCTCGCTGGCCAGCCTGTCCGATGGCGTCGTCGGGGCGCTCGCCATCGATCCCGGGACCGCCGACTTCGTCCTGGCGGACGTCGTGCGGCTGCGGGCGAACGCGATGACCGACGCCGTCTTCCAGGCCTGGCGCGACACCTTCGATGCCGGGGTCTGCCTCGACACCGGGGTCATCGGCCGGGCACAGGCCCAGATCGGCGGGAGGACCGTCTTCGTCGGCACCTGCGGCAATGGCTTCCGGACCTACCACACCTGGATCGCGGACAAGAACCTGCTCGTGACCGCGTCGGCCGGAGGCAAGCGCGAGCTGGGCCGGCTGCTCTTCGAAGCCCTGCGGCCGTAGGAGCGCGGGCCGTGCCGTCGCTGCCGCCGCTCGCCGCCGCGTCGCCCGCCCTCCCCGGCGCGCGGCCGGTGCGGGCGCCGCGCGGAACCGAGCTGAGCTGCCGCGGCTGGCAGCAGGAGGCCGCCCTCCGGATGCTCATGAACAACCTCGACCCCGAGGTTGCCGAGAACCCCGACGCGCTCGTCGTCTATGGCGGTACCGGCCGCGCTGCCCGGTCATGGGCGGCCTTCGATGCCATCGTCCGGGAGCTGCGCCGGCTCGCCGACGACGAGACGCTCCTCGTCCAGAGCGGCAAGCCCGTCGGCGTGCTCCGGACCCACGAGTGGGCGCCCCGGGTGCTCATCGCGAACTCCAACCTCGTCGCGAAGTGGGCCGACTGGGACCACTTCCGGGAGCTCGAGCGAGCCGGCCTGATGATGTACGGCCAGATGACCGCCGGGTCCTGGATCTACATCGGGACCCAGGGGATCCTCCAGGGCACATACGAGACGTTTGCCGAGCTCGCGCGTCGCCACTTCGGCGGGAGCCTCCGCGGACGGGTCGTCCTGACCGCCGGGCTCGGGGGCATGGGCGGGGCCCAGCCGCTCGCCGTGACGATGAACGACGGGGTCTGCCTCGCGATCGAGGTCGACCCGACCCGGGCGAGACGGCGCCACGAGATCGGCTACGTCGACAGCGTCACCGAGGACCCGGCCGAGGCGCTCGCGGCCGCGCGAGCCGCCGCCGCGCGTGGCGAGGCGGCATCGATCGCGCTCATCGGCAACGCCGCCGAGATCGAGCCCGCCTGGGCGAAGGCCGGCGAGCGGTTCGACGTCGTCACCGACCAGACATCGGCTCACGATGCCCTCGCGGGCTACGTGCCGTCGGAGATCTCGCTGCCCGACGCCGTTTCGCTCCGGGGCGCCCAGCCGGACGAGTACGTCCGGCGCTCGATGCGCTCGATGGCGGACCACGTCCGGGCGATGCTCGCGTTCCGGCAGGCCGGCGCTGTCGTCTTCGACTACGGCAACAACCTCCGGGCGCAGGCGAAGGAGGCCGGCGTCGCGAACGCCTTCGACTACCCGGGCTTCGTCCCGGCGTTCATCCGGCCGCAGTTCGAGGAGGGTCGAGGGCCGTTCCGGTGGGCCGCGCTGTCCGGTGACCCGGCCGACATCCTCCGCACGGACCGGGCGATCCTCGACCTGTTCCCGGATGACGCCGGCCTGCGGCGCTGGATCGAGATGGCCGAGGCCAGGGTCCCGTTCCAGGGCCTCCCGGCCCGGATCTGCTGGCTCGGCTACGGCGAGCGCTCGAAGGCCGGGCTCGCCTTCAACGAGCTGGTCCGCAGCGGCGAGGTCTCGGCCCCGATCGTGATCGGACGGGACCACCTGGATTCTGGCTCCGTCGCGTCACCGAACCGCGAGACCGAGGCGATGAAGGACGGAACCGATGCGGTCGCCGACTGGCCGCTCCTCAACGCCCTCGTCAACACCGCGGCGGGCGCCACGTGGGTGAGCATCCATCACGGCGGCGGCGTCGGGATCGGCTACAGCCAGCACGCCGGGATGGTCGTCGTCGCCGACGGCACGGACCTCGCCGCTCGGAAGCTGGAGCGGGTGCTCACGACGGATCCCGCGATGGGCGTCCTGCGCCACGCCGACGCCGGCTACGAGCACGCCATCGAGGTCGCGAAGGACCGTGGCCTCCGGATCCCGATGCTGGAGGATCAGGCCGGGACCTGACCCAGGTCCGATGGCTCGGGCTCGTTCAACGTCTCGGCACCGAGTGGCGCCTCGAGACCCAGGCCGCGAATCCGTGCCGAGCTGAGCGCCGCGATGGAGACGCCAGCCATTCCGAGGCCGGCCACGGCCAGCAGGCCGGTCAGGCTGACCTGGACGAGGACGCCGGCGATGAGCTCGGACACCGGCACGAGGCCCATCGAGGCCACCATCAGGAGGCTCATCACCCGGCCCATGAGCTGCTTCGGGACGCGCGCCTGGATCCAGGTCATGCCGAGCAGGTTCCCGTAGCCGAGGGCCGCCCCGCTGACGGCGGCGAGCGCCGCTGCGACGACCGTCGAATCGACGAAGGCCATGGCCGCGATCCCGAGTCCGCTTGCCCCGAGGACGAGCATGACGGTCGGTCCGAGCGCGGCCGGTCGCGGTGAGGCGAAGACCGCGGCCGCCGCGTAGCCGAGCAGCGACCCGCCACCGAAGGCCGACATGATCACGCCGTACGCGGCGGCGCCCTCGGGCAGCCGGAGATAGGCGAGGACCGGCAGGCCGACCTCGATCGGGCCGACGATGAGGAGATTGGCGAGCAGGCTCACGAGGACGATCACGCGGAGCGTCGGCCAGTCCCACACGAACCGCATCGCCTCCCGGATCGCCGCGACCATCGGCGTCGCCTCGGTGGGCGCCTGGTGGCGGCCGCGGATCAGCCACAGGGTCACGAGCGAGGCCAGGAAGCTCAGCGCATCGAGGAGCAGCGCGACGGCGATGCCGGTCATGCCGACATGGGTGCCGTCGGCCCCGAGCGTCGCGATCGCGATGCCCGCGACCGCCGGGCCGACGAGGACCGTCGCCTGGGCCGTGCCCTGGACGATGCCGTTCGCCTGCTGGAGCTGGTCGGGCTCGACGAGCTCGGGCACGATCGAGGTCTGGGCCGGGTAGAAGAACGCGTCGGCCACCCCGAACACCAGGGCGAAGGCGTAGAGCATCCAGAGCTGGGCGGCACCGGCGAGGACGAGGAGACCCAGGATGCCGATCGCCGAGAGCCGCACGGCGTTCGAGGCCAGCATGATCCGACGCGGCGACAGGCGATCCACCCAGACGCCGCCGACGAGCATGAGGAGCGCTCGCGGCACGCCCATGAGCGCCAGAACGCCGCCCAGCGCGAGGGCGCTGCCCGTGAGGACGAGGGCGAGCCACGGCAGGGCGATCAGGGCGAACTGGTCGCCGAGGGCCGAGATCGACTCGCCCAGCCAGAGCAGCCGGAAGTCGCGGATCGCGAGCGGCGACCTCGGCCGCGCGTCGTTCGAGGGGTTCATCAGGGATCGGCCCTCAGGCCGGCGTCGGCGTCGGGGCAGGCGGCGCGGCCGCGCCGGGGGACGGTGGCTCGTCGCCGACCGGCTCGGGCATGACGCGGAGCGACCGCACGGGTGACAGCAGCGGGAAGATCGCCGGCACGAAGCCGAGGACCGCCGCGAGCCAGATCGTCTCGTGGACGCCGAACGTCGTCGCGATCAGGCCCCCGAGGATGTTGCCGATCGGGATCGTGCCCCACACCAGGAACCGGACCGTGGCGTTCATGCGGCCCTGCATCCGGGGCGGGCAGATCGCCTGGCGGTAGCTGACCTGGTTGATGTTGTAGACCATCTGCGACAGGCCGCCAAAGACCCCGCCGGCGACGAGGAACGGCAGCGCCGCCTCGCCCGACGGGGCAACCGCGATGAGCAGCATCATGAATCCGCCGGTGAAGAGCGACCCGACGATCGTCGGGCCGAGGCCGAACCACCGTGCGATCCGGTTCGCGAGCACCGCGCCAACGAGCGCGCCGACGTTGCCGAGGCCGAACGCGAGCCCGATCTGTCCCGCGGTCAGGTGCAGGTACCGGTCGTCGAGCAGGTACAGGAACAGGATCCCGCCGCCGATGTTGCCGAACAGGTTCGACGTCCCGGTGCCGGCGGAGATCGCCCGCAGCGCCGGATGGCCGACGACGAAGCGCAGGCCGTCGCGGACGTCGCTGACGATCGATGGCCGCTTCTCGCCGAGCGCATCGGCCGGGTGCTCGACGGGCGGCTCCGGCTTGCGGATCAGCCAGACGAAGAACGCCGACCACACGAACGAGAGGCCATCGAGGACGATCGCGAACGGCGCCTTCACGAGATCGATCAGGACGCCGGCGATGCCGGGGCCCGCGATCTGGGCCGCCGAGGCGCTGATCTGGAGCTTCGAGTTGCCCTCGATGAGCTCGTCGCGCTCGACGATCGAGGGCAGGTAGCTCTGGTTGGAGACGTCGAAGAAGACGGTCAGCGTGCCGGCGACGAATCCGACGGCATACAGCTGCCAGATCGTCAGGGCGGCCGGGTTGAGGAGGTAGACGATCGGGATCGTCGCGAGGACCGCCGCCCGGCCCAGGTCGCCGGCGATCATGATCGGCCGCCGGCGGAGGCGATCGACCCACGCGCCCGCAGGCAGCGTGAACAGGATGAACGGCAGGAACTCGATCGTCCCGAGCAGCGCGACCTCGAAGGCCTGGGCGTGGAGGATGGTGATCGCGACGACGGGGATCGCGAGGGCGCTGATCTGGCTGCCGAAGACGCTGACGGTCTCGGCGGTCCAGAGCTTCAGGAAGTTCGGGTGGCGAAGCAACCCGCCGCGGGGCTTCACCGGGGACGGGCTCACGGGCGGTCGAGTCTACCGGCCGGCCGGCGACGCTGTCAGTGCGTCGCCAGCCGGGAGGAATGGCCCCGGTCGGTCAGGCCGGAGAGCAGGTTGCGGAACGACGTCGCGAACGTGGGCTCGCTCGTCCGCCGGCCGGCCCTGCGGACCTGATCGGCGTAGCGGGCCGCTCGGAGCTCGTCGCCGACCTGGCGCAGCTCGTTGAGACGATGGTCGAGGCTGAAGATCGGGCTGGACATCGAGGACGCTCCCTTCGTTGCTGGTCTGGGTGGTGGTAGCTCGTCTGGCGTGATCCGACTATCGCATGATCACTTACGAAATGTCAATACCAAGTTTCTATAATCGTAAGTGCTGTGTCTTGAACACAAGACGCACGACCGCCTGAACATGCGCCGGGCGTCGTGTCACGATCCGTCCGTGCTCGTGGAGTCGGTCCCCAACTACTCGGAAGGCCGCCGCATCGAGGTCGTCGATCGGCTCGCCGCCGCCGTGACCGCGACGAGCGGGGCGTACCTGCTGGATCGGACGAGCGACGCGTCGCACAACCGGTCGGTGCTGACCATGGCCGGCGAGGCGCCGGCGGTCCTCGCGGCGCTCCACGCGACCGTCGAGGTCGCCATCGACGCGATCGACATGGAGGGCCATTCGGGCGAGCACCCCCGGATCGGCGCGGTGGATGTCGTGCCATTCGTGCCCCTGGCCGGGTCGACGATCGACGATTGCATCGCGCTGGCACGACGTTTCGGGGCCGAGGTCGCGGAGCGGCACGGCATCCCGGTGTACCTGTATGCGCGCGCCGCCAGCCGGCCGGATCGCGTCCGGCTCGCCGACGTTCGGCGTGGCGGCTACGAGGGCGTCCGTGACGAGATCGCGACGGTCGACGACCGGGCCCCCGACTTCGGCCCGCGCCGCACCCACGAACGAGCCGGCGCGATGGCCGTCGGGGCCCGGCCGTTCCTCATCGCCTGGAACATCAACCTCGCGTCGGAGGACCTCGATCTCGCCAAGCGGATCGCCCGCGCCGTCCGGGAGTCGGGCGGGGGCCTCCCGGCGGTCCAGGCCAACGGCTTCATGCTCGAGGAGCCGCGCTGTGCCCAGGTCTCGATGAACCTGCTCGACTTCGAGACGACGCCGATGTGGCGGGTCTGGGAGGCCGTCGCCGCGCTCGCGACCGCCGAAGGCGTGGAGCTCCGCGAGTCCGAGCTCATCGGCCTCGCACCGCTGGCCGCCTTCGATGCCGTCGCGGCCCACGCCGGCGTCGGGCCCGCGGCCCCGGTGGACGCTCGATTCGCCGCCGCCGCGACCGCGCTCCGGCTGCGGGACGCGACGCCGGCCATGGCCCTCGAGCTCCGGCTCGCCGCCGCCCGTGGCGATCGATGACGCTGCGGCTCATCCAGGGTGGGCGGGCGGAGCAGGACAAGCCCGGGCTCCTCGTCGTCGGTGCCCGCGAGATCGTCACCATGGCGGGTGGCCTGCGGATGGGCGAGGCCCAGGCCGATCCCGCCGCGCTCACCAACGCCGATGCCGAGGTGGCCGCCGGCAGCGGGACCGCGATCGCCGCCTGGGAGGGTCGGATCGTCGCCGTCGGGCCTCGCCCGGAGCTCGAGGTCGCGCTCGAGGGCAGCGGCTACCCGCTGGCGAGATTCGCCACGCTGGACGCCGCCGGCGGGACCGTGACGCCGGGCCTGATCGACGCCCATACGCATCTGCTCTTTGGTGGCTCGCGCGAAGCGGAGCTCGTGCTCCGGCAGCGTGGCGCCGGCTACCTCGAGATCCTGGAGGCGGGCGGCGGGATCCTCTCCACCGTGGCCGCCACCCGCGCAGCCTCGGCGGAGGACCTCGCCGAGCACGGCCGCCGCTGGCTCAGCCAGATGCTTGCGCGGGGCACGACGACCGTCGAGGCGAAGTCGGGCTACGGGCTGGATCTCGCCACCGAGCTGCGGCTCCTCGAGATCGCCCACCGGCTCGGCGAGGAGGGTCCGATCGACGTCCTCCCGACCTGGCTCGGGGCCCACGCGGTGCCGCCGGAGTTCCGGGATCGGCCGGAGGCCACGGAGGCGTTCGTCCGGTACCTCGTCGACGAGCAGCTGCCGGGGGTCGCCGCCCAGGGCCGGGCGCGCTTCGCTGACGTCTTCTGCGAGGACGGCGTCTTCAGCCAGGACCAGTCCCGCCGGATCCTCACCGCGGCGGCGCGATTCGGGCTCGGCCTCCGGCTCCACGCCGACGAGCTCCGACCCAGCGGCGGAGCGGAGCTGGCCGTGGAGCTCGGTGCGCTGTCGGCCGATCACCTCGCGACCCCGTCCGGCGAGGGCATGGCTGCCCTGGCCTCGGCGGCGGTCGAGGGCCACCCGGTCGTCGCGACGCTGCTGCCGGCCACGACGTGGTTCCTCATGCACGACGACTTCGCGCCCGCACGCGGCCTCATCGAGCGGGGCGTCCCGGTGGCGCTCGCCAGCGACTTCAACCCGGGCACCTCGCCGAACTGCAACCTGGCCCTCGTCATGACCGTGGCCTGCCTGGAGCTGAAGCTCGACCCGTCGGAGGCGCTCGCCGGCGTGACGGTCAATGCCGCGCATGCCCTCGGGCTGGGGGATGACCGCGGATCGATCGAGGCGGGCCGGCTCGCCGACCTCGTCGTCTGGCGGGTGCCGACCCACCGCCAGATCCCCTACTGGGTGGGTGCCGACCTCGTCGCAACGGTCGTCAAGCGCGGCCGCGTCGTCGTGGAGCACGCGACCGGCTGACGGGCTTCCGGAGCCCCGGCTCGGTCTGGCAGCCGATCAGGCGACCTTGCCGCGAGACTCCAGGACGACGGCAGTGACCTCGTCGGGCAACGTGGAGATCGAGACGCTGAGCTTGGCCTGCGGCGTCGGCTCGCCGCCCATCTCGTGGAAGAACTTGCCAAGCGCTTCGGCGCAGTCGGGCTCCCGTTCGCAGACCGGCATCGCGACGACGATCTTCGGGTCGAGCTGGGCGATGAGCTCCGCGGCCTTCGTCGCCGACAGCACGCCGCCGACGGGGACGCATGCGATGTCGACCGTCCCGATGTCGCCTAGCTTCTCTTCGGAGAGCAGGTGGCCGATGTCGCCGAGGTGGATGGTGTGCATGCCGTCGAGCTCGACCACGAACGCCGTGCCCTTGCCGCGCTTCGCGCCCCGCTCGTCATCGCGGTAGGTCCGCACGCCGGTCAGGAGCACCCCGCTGACCTCGTACTCGCCCGGTCCATCGAGGACGAACGCGGGATCGAGGCTCGTCGGCACGACGGTCTGGCCGTCCCGGGTCCGGCGGCCCTTGGCCTTCGCGGGCGGGGTGTTATCGGGATGGCTGTAGGTCGCGATGTCGCCGGTGATGCCACGACCGGTTGGGCCGACGATCGCGGTATAGGCATCGGCGACGACGGTCGCCTCGCGTCCGCGCAGCCGGATGCACGTCCCGCCGTACCAGGAGATCTCCATCCGCTCGATTCTGGCACACGCCGCCGGTCTTCCGGTTACGTGCGGTGCGGACCGGCCGTTTGGTCGAGTCCGCCGCCCGCACGACCATTAGCCGCGCACAGCGCGAGCGCAGGGAGGAGGACGGCGGGCTCGGCCGGACGGCCGGTTGGTGGAGGTCGGGAAAAGGAAAGACCGGAGGCGCCTGCCCAATCGGCGCCCCCGGTCGGAGGGAGGGAGGATGGAACCTCGAAGGGTTCGGTCCGACGCGAACACTAGGTGGGGGCGGTTCAGACCCGTTCGGGCAACCGGTTAAGAAACGCCAACGCGCCTGCGCCCGTGGCCGACGCTGCCGGACGTGACCTGTAGGATCGGCCGGCCGATGCGAACCGCCCTGGCGAATCACCTCCGACGCCTCGCTGCCATCGGCGCGGCGCTTGTGCTCCTCGGCTGCGGACCGGCACCGACGGCCACCCCGTCGGCTTCCCCGGCGCCCACGTTCGCCGCGGCCGCGAGCCCCACCCCGGGCCCGTCGGTCGATGCGGCATCCGTCTACGCCGCGATCGCCGCCCAGGTCGAGCAGATCCGCGGCCTGCAGCCGACCGCCGACATCGCGCCGGTCCTCCTGGACGCCGACCAGCTCCGGGCGAACCTCACGGCCGACTTCGACCGCAACAACGCGCCGGCTGTCGTGCGCTTCACGCAGGAGCTCTACATCGAGCTCGGGCTGCTGCCGCCGGGGAGCTCGCTGCGGGACGCCTACCTCGAC
>JACQEG010000002.1 GCA_016200665.1 Chloroflexota bacterium
GAAGTGGGTCGCCGGGTACGCCACGAATGCCGACCTCGGGTTGCCTGGGATCCACGCGGTCGTCGTGCTCAACGACCCCGAGACGGGCGTGCCGACCGCGATGCTCGACGGCGGCCCGATCACCGCCCAGCGCACCGCGGCTGTCTCGGGACTGGCCCTGCGCCGCTGGGGCCCGGCCGCGGGTGCGGCGCCGGTCGTGGCGCTCATCGGCGCCGGGGTGCAGGGACATTCCCACGTGCCGGTCATCGGCCACGTCCTGCCGGGCGCGACGCTCCGCCTCTTCGATCGCGACCGGGCCCGCGCCGAGGTGCTCGCCGAGGCGGCTCGCGCGACGGCGGGCGTCGCCTCCGTCTCTGTCCACGACGCGGCGCGCGCGGCGGTCGATGGGGCCAACGTGGTCGTCTCGGCCGCGTCGTTCGGCCCGCCGTCCGAGCGTCAACCGATGACGAACGCGTGGCTCCGATCGGACGCCACTGTCGTCCCGATCGACTACGCGACCTATTGCGCCGCCGAGGTCGCCCGCGATGCGGCTCTCTTCCTGGTCGACCAGCGCGAGCAATACCTCGCCAATCGCGACGCCGGCCAGTTCGATGGCTATCCGGACCCGGTGGCCACCATCGGCGAGGCGATCCTGGCCGGCACGTCGCGACCCGCCGGCCGCGTGGTCGTGACCCACCTCGGGGTCGGGCTCGCGGATCTGGTCTTTGCCGACGCGATCGTGCGTGCCGCGGCTGCCCGCGGCCTCGGCGTCGACCTGCCGCGCTAGGGGGCCCCATGGATCAACCGCAGGCGACGCGCGGCCCGTCCGACGATGAGTGCCTCCGCTGCGGCGCCCGGCTCGAGGCCGTCGGCATCGAGGAGTTCCGGACGGGCGGCACGAGCGGCGGCTGGAAGCTGCTCTTCGGGGAGCTGGCCGAGCTTGGCGAGAACATGCTCCAGCTCGAGGTGCGGGCCTGTCCGAGCTGCCGCCAGGTCGACCTGCGCGTCCCGCCCGGCTGAGGCGCTCGGCGGTGGGATCGCCCGATCTCGTCGTCGTGGGCGCCGGGGTCATCGGGTCCTGGACCGCGCTTCGAGCGCTCGAGGGCGGGCGCCGGGTTCGCCTGGTCGACGCGTTCGGCCCCGGCGACGTCAGGGCAACCTCGGGCGACGAGAGCCGGATCACTCGTGCCAGCCACGGCACCGACCGCCTCTACCCGATCTGGTCCCGCGAGTCCCGCGAGGCGTGGATCGCGCTCGGTGAGGCAACCGGCAACCCAATCTTCGAGGACTGCGGGGTGGCCTGGTTCGCGCACGAGTCGGGCGGATTCGAGGCGGATTCGGAGGCGACGCTTCGTGGCCTGGGCATTCCCGTGGAGCGGCTCTCGCCCGCCGAAGCGGGCGCGCGGTGGCCGATCCGGACCGACGACCTTGCCTTTGTCCTGCACGAGCCCGAGGGCGGCGCACTCCGGGCGCGCCAGGGTGTGCGCGCCACCGCGGCTGCGGTCGAGCGCGGCGGAGGGAGCGTCGAGCAACGGCGCGTCGTCCCGGGTCGCGTGGCGGGCCGGCGCCTCCTGGACGTCACGAGCACCGACGGCGAGCGCCTGCCGGCCGACGACTTCGTCTTCGCCGCCGGCCCGTGGCTCGCGACGCTGTTCCCGTCCGTCGTCGGGCCGCTGCTGTCGGTGACGCGCCAGGAGGCGCACTACCTCGGCGCGCCAGCCGGCGACGAGCGCTGGAGCGCCGCCCGGCATCCGGCCTGGATCGACCTCGGCGCGGCGTTCTACGGGATCCCGTCGATCGACGGTCGCGGCTTCAAGGTCGCGCCCGATGAATATGGTCCGGCGGTCGATCCGGACCGCGTCGATCGCGTCGTCACGACGGAGGCCGCTGCCGCCACGCGAGCCTTCGTCGCCCGGCGGTTCCCGGCCCTCGTCTCGGCCCCGATCGTCGAGGGGCGAGTCTGCCAGTACGAGACGACGCCGGACACGCACTGGCTCATCGATCGCCATCCCGACTTCGACAACGTCTGGCTCGTCGGGGGCGGCTCCGGCCACGCGTTCAAGCACGGTCCCCGAATCGGGCAGTACGTCGTCGATCGGCTCGACGGCGTCCTTGACCCCGAGGTGGATGCCCGGTTCTCGCTCGTGCGCCCGCGCGAGCCCGGCCACTACGGCGCGCCACCGCGGCCGGCGCCGGCCGGTCGATGAGGTGAGCGCCTACTCGTTGACCGCGAGCGAAATCCTCGGACCGAGGGCCCGCGGGAGCTTGACCTCGGTCCTCGGAGCCCTACTCGTTGACCAGCAGCGGTCCATCGGGGACCTCGATCAGGACGCGGCCATCCTCGATGACAACCGGATAGGTCGCGAGCGGCAGCTCGGCCGGCGGATCGAGCGCCTCGCCGGTGGCGAGGTCGAAGCGGGACAGGTGGAGCGCGCAGGTGAGCGTGCCCGCCGGGCTGCCGTCCGGAAGCGGTGAGCCACCGCCGGTCAGGAAGCCCTTGTCGAGCTCGAAATACTCGTGGGTGCAGATCCCCTGGAAGGCCCGGATCACGCCGTTCGCGTGGACGACGACGACCTGGTCGACACCGTCGGCGTAGGCCATCGTCAGCGTGCCCTCCGGCACCTCATCGACGCCGAGGAGGTCGACCCGGCGCACGCTACGCGGCCGTGACCTCGGCCGACGCGGCGCCCGCAGCCGAGGCGGCGCCGGCAGCCCACTTCTCGTCGAGAAGCTGTCGGAGGCCGTCGCGCGCCGACTCGAGCGGCACGCGGGCGACGACCGGCTCGAGGAAGCCGAGGACGATGAACTTGCGGGCCTCGTCGGCGGGGATGCCGCGGCTCTCGAGATAGAAAAGCTGGTTGGGGTCGATCGGGCCGACGGCGGACGAGTGGGCGGCGCGGCGGCAGTCCGGCTGGTCGATCTCGAGCGATGGGATGGCCACCGAACGGGCGTCCTTCGAGAGGTTCATCCCGAACTCGCCGAGGAACGAATCGGTCCCCACGGCGCTCTTCTCGATCGTGATGAGACCCTTCATGTAGGACCGGGCGCGATCGGTGAGCACGCCCTTCGAGAGCAGGTTGCCGGTCGTGTCCCGCCCGAGGTGGCGGGTGTACGAGGTCAGGTCGAACAGCTGCTCCGCGGTCCCGAACACGATCTCGACCTGCTCCACCGAGCTGCGATCGCCCTCGAGCCGGTTGTCGACCCGGGAGCGGACCAGCCGGCCGCCGAGCTGCGCCAGGGCCCAATGCAGCGTCGCGCCTTCGCCGATCGCCGCATGCCGATGCTGGAACGCGACCTGGTCGCCCGGGAGGTCCTGGATCGAGGCCATCGCGAGCGACGAGCCCGCGCCGAGCGAGACCTCGGTCGTGCCGTGGAAGAATGCCTGGGGCACGGTCTCGCCGGCGGCGCAGGCGATCGCGGGGCCGGACGCGACCTGCTCCTCCACGATCGCTGCCGACGCACCCGCCCCCACCGTGATGACCGTGCGCGTGACCAGGGCTCGATCCGGCGCCGCGGCGGGCCAGCGGAACACGATCGGCTTCGCGACGACGACGCCGTCATCGACCTGGACGTGCCGGCCGTGGCTCCAGAACCCCCGAGCGAGGTGCGCGAGCCGATCGTTGGCGGGCAGCGTCGGCGTGCCCTCGATCGCGGCGCGAAAGCCATCCGGATCGCGCACGAACCATTGGCCGAAGGTCTCGACGTGCACGCCCGGCGGAAGATCGAGGTCGCGCAGGTCGTCGCCGAGGCCTGCCGGTCCGTCGAGCACATACGGCCGCACGCGGTCGAGGGAGGCCGAGCGCAGGTCGACGTACGGCGTGTAGAGCTGGTTCGACTCCGTCGGCAGCGCCTCGAAGGCCGCGAACGCCGCCAGCCGCTCGTCCCGGAGCCAGGCCGGCTCGCGGCGCTCGGCAGCGAGTGCCAGGGCCAGCTCGCGGTTCGGGAAGCTGAACGGCAGCTCGGCCGGCCCGCGGCGCGCCGCGCGACGAGCCGGCGCCGGTTCGGTCGGTGCTGCGGAAGGGGCCTCCGCGGGTGTCGCGGGGGTCCCCGTCATCCGAGCGACCCCTCCATCTCGAGCTTCACGAGGCGATTGAACTCGATGGCGTACTCCATCGGGAGCTCCTTCGTGAACACCTCGAGGAAGCCCTGGATGACGAGGTTCTGGGCCTCGTTCTCGGTCAGGCCGCGGCTCATCAGGTAGAAGATCTGGTCCGCGGAGATCTTCCCGACGGTGGCCTCGTGGGTCATCGTCGTGTCGTCCTCCTGGATGTCGATGTACGGGTAGGTATCGCTGCGGCTCGCATCGTCGAGCATCAGCGCATCGCAGCGGACGCTGGCCACGACGCCGGTCGAGCCCGGCGAGACCTTGAGCTGGCCGCGGTAGGTCGCCCGGCCGCCGTCCTTCGAGACCGACTTGCTGACGATGCGCGAGGTCGTGTTCTTCGCCAGGTGGATCGCCTTGGCGCCGGTGTCCTGGTGCTGACCCTTGCCGGCCACGGCTACGGAGATGATGTCGGCGCTGGCTCCCTCGCCGCGCAGGTAGATGCTCGGGAACTTGACCGTCTTGCGGGATCCCGTATTCGCGTCGATCCATTCAACGGTCGCCCGCTCATGCGCGTGCGCACGCTTCGTGACGAGGTTGTACACGTCGTTCGACCAGTTCTGGATCGTCGTGTACCTGACCTTGGACCCTGGCAGGGCGACGACCTCAACCACGGCGACGTGGAGTGAATCGGTCGCGTAGATCGGTGCCGTGCAGTTGTGGACCGCGAAGCCCTTGGCGAGATAGGCGTTGGGAGCGGAGGCCATCTCGAGGTTGTAGACCCAGCCGTCGTAGTCTCGATGCTCGACCTGGCGGACCGGCACCCAGAAGCAGTTCCGGGGCGCGTCGAACCAGACCTGGTTGACCGTCCGACCCTCCTCGAAATGGAGGTTGTACTGCTCGCGGTGGGTGATCGTACGGCCATCGGCCATCGTCTCGGTGAAGGCCTTGCGGACCTGCAGGCCGGCGTAGATCCCCTGTCGCGCCCACAGCTCCTGGAGCTGGAACGCCAGGGTCCGCGAAACGGTTGACGATCGAACGAGGGTCCGGCCGTTGGCGCGGATGTGGCGGCTGCCGTCCCCGGCGAGATAGGTGTCGAGCAGGAGGCGCTGCCGCAGCGGCGGTAGCTCCATCAGGTCCGGATGCAGGCGCTTCTCGGCCGACCCGCGACCGGCGAACAGCTGAGCGAGCTCCATCAGCGGACGCGAATAGGCGTAGACGCGGCCTTCGTGCTTTGCCGGAACGACCTGGACCCCGGCCGGCTTGCCGGCCAATGCCGTCATCAGGGTCCGGGCGTCGTCAATGAGCTCGGTCTCCCCGGAATGGAACGACAGGGCTACCGTCGGGACGCCGGACACGCCGTTCTCGAACGCGCTGCCTTCCGCGAGATAGTAGCCGAGGAACCGCAGGAGGTCGTCCGACAGCTCGGGGTGGTCCACGGTCCTCTGGGCGACCGGGAAGCAGAGGAGATCACCCTTCGACAGGTCGCCCGCGGGCAGCCACTCCGGTTCCGTGCCCGGGATCTTCGTCGCGTCGACATCCCAGTTCCTGACGGGTCGCGTGGTTCGCGGTCGGGCGACTCGCTCACGCCGGATCGCCCACACCGGGTGCTCGGGCGTCACCTCGAAGGCATTGCCGACGGAGACGGGCACGATGCTGAGCATGTCGCCCTGGTAGGTTCGTCGCCGCGTCGAGACGACCTGCGAGAGATCGCCAGCGCTGTTCATGGCCAGCATCCCGGGCGCCACCGAGGTGACCGGAACCATCGAATCTCCGAGGCTGACGAGCTCCGTCTCGCTCACACAACCCTCGATGTAGTGGACCTTGGCACCCTCGTCCACGACGATGAGGGTCCGCTCGAACTGGCCGGTGTTCTCGCCGTTGATCCGGAAGTAGGCCTGGAGCGGCAGCGGCACCTCGACGCCCTTCGGGACGTAGACGAACGAGCCGCCCGACCAGACCGCGCCGTTGAGCGCCGAGAACTTGTTGTCCTCGTGCGGGACGACCGTGCCGTAGTGCTTCCGGAAGATCTCCGGGTATTCCTTCAGGGCCTGGTCGGTGCCCATGAAGACGACGCCGAGCTTCGAGAGCTCCTCCTTGACGGAGTGGTAGACGACCTCGGAGTCGTACTGGGCGCCCACGCCCGCCAGGAACTTCCGCTCCGCCTCGGGGATGCCGAGCCGCTCGAAGGTCGCCTTGATCTGGTCCGGGACGTCGTCCCACGACTTCTCTTCGCGCTCGGACGGCTTGCGGTAGTAGATGATCTTGTCGAAGTCGATCTTGTCGAGCCCGTCGGTCCACATCGGCATTGGCCGCTTGAGGAAGTGCTCGTACGCGCGGAGGCGCGACTGGAGCATCCACGCTGGCTCGTCCTTGGTGGCGCTGATCTCCTCGACCGTCTCGCGCGTCAGGCCGCGCTTCGTCTCGTGCAGATAGACGATGTCGTCATGGAACGCGTACTGGTCGCGGCGGTCGGTGACGAGCTCGCGGGTCGTGGGCTTCCCGGTCGTGGGTTCGGTGGTCAAGACGTTTCTCCGAGCCTGCTTCGGCTGGCCATGTAATCCCGAGTGGAATTATCGGGATTAACCTTCGCCGGGCGGGTCACGCCGCGGCGACGTTGCTCACGCCCGTCGGCGGCGAGGCCGTGGCGTGAGGGTCAGTACGACCGCGGCCAGGATGCCGAGGCCGAGGACCAGCAGCCACGATTCGCTCGTCGGGCCGGACGACCCGCCGCCGGGGGCGGAGGCCGTGTTCGGAAGCGTCGGGACGTCCGTCGCGCCACCGACGATCTGGCCGGGGCTGCGGACGTCGGCGCACGCCTCAGCGGCCGGGCCGTCGCCGTCGTCGACGCAGGCTTCGTTGTCATAGAAGCCGGCGGTGGCGTCGTCGGCGGTCACGGTGTGATCCGCCGTGCAGTCGATCTCGTCACCAGGGGCGAGGTCGGCCACGGGCAGGCTCGGGTCGCAGACCAGGTTCGCCGCGTTCGGATCGGTCACGACCACGTCGTGGAGCGTGACGTTGCCGGTGTTCGTCGCGACGATCGTGTAGTGCAGGACCTGGCCGATGGCCGTGAAGCCAGCCTCGGTCACGGCCTTCGTGATCGAGAGCTCGGGGTTCTGCTCGCCGTTCGTCGTGACGTCGTCGCAGGCCTCGGTGGCGCCACCCTCGCCGTCATCGACGCAGGCCTCGTTGAAGACGCTGCCTGCGTCAAGATCGAGCTGGGTGATCGTGTGGCTGGCCGTGCAGGTGATGCTGTCACCCGGGGCGAGGCTGCTGACCGGTGTGGCCGGCAGGCAGGCGAGGTCGGAGACCTCCGGATCCGTCACGTCGACGTTGTGGAGCGTGACGTTGCCGGTGTTCGTCGCAGTGATCGAGTAGTGGATGACGTCACCGACCGCGCCGAAGCTGTCCTCGGTGGCATTCTTGACGATCGTGAGATCGGGGTTCTGCTCGCCCGTCGTGGTGACGTCGTCGCAGGCCTCGGCCGCGCCACCCTGGCCGTCGTCGACGCACGCCTGGTTGTAGAACGAGCCGGCGTCGAGGTCGAGCTGAGTGATCGTGTGGCTGGCGGTGCACGTGATGGTCCCGCCAGGGGCGAGGTCGGTCACGGGAATCGTGGGATCGCAGACCAGGTCGGAGACCTGGTTGTCCGTCACGTCGACGTTGTGGAGCGTGACGTTGCCGGTGTTCGTCGCGGTGATCGTGTAGTGGATGACATCACCGACGGCGTCGTAGCCGGACTCGGTGGCGTCCTTCGTGATCGTCAGATCGGGGCTCTGGCCGCCGTTCGTCGTGACGTCGTCGCAGGCCTGGGCGGCTCCGCCCTGACCGTCATCGACGCACGCCTGGTTGTAGAACGAGCCGGCGTCCAGGTCGCCCTGGTCGATCGTGTGGCTCGCCGTGCAGTCGATCTGCTCGCCGGGACCGAGGTCCGCCACGGGAACCGTGGGAACGCAGACGAGGTCGGAGACCTGGCTGTCGGTCACGTCGACGTTGTGGAGCGTGACGTTGCCGGTGTTCGTCGCGGTGATCGTGTAGTGGATGACGTCACCGACGGCGCTGAAGCCGTCTTCGGTGGCGACCTTGATGATGCTCAGCGAGGGGTTGTTCTCGCCCGGGGTGTCGACGTCGTCGCAGGCCTGGGTCGCGCCGCCCGGACCGTCGTCGACGCAGGCCTCGTTGGCGTAGTGGCCGGCGTCGAGGTCGGCCTGGGTGACGGTGTGGCTGGCGGTGCAGTCCATCGACGCGCCGGGAGCTCGACTCGGTGGCCGTCTTGGTGATGCTCAGCGAGGGGTTCTGAACGATCGGCACCGCGGCGCTGTCGCTGGACGGACCGGTCTGGTCCGAGTCAGCGGTTGCGATGTTGTCGATGTCGCCGTCGCCTCCGCCGTTGTTGTCGAGGTTGGCCTGCAGCACCGTGTAGCTGCCGGTGCAGGTCAGCGTCGCGGCGGGCGCGAGGGTGAACCCGGAGGTCTGGTTGCCGGCCGTCCCGGAATCGCAGTCAAGGTCGGCGAGGCGCGGATCGCTGACGGAGACGCCCGTCAGGGTCACGTTCCCGGTGTTCGTGACGACGATCGAGTAGTGGATGACGTCACCGGCGGCATCGACGACCGGCGAGCTCGTGTCGCCGTCGACGTCGACGACGCTCTTGTCAATCGAGAGGGCCGGGCTCTGCGAGCCCGGGGTGTCGACGTCGTCGCAGGCCTGGGTCGCGCCGCCCGGACCGTCGTCGACGCAGGCCTCGTTGGCGTAGTGGCCGGCGTCGAGGTCGGCCTGGGTGACGGTGTGGCTGGCGGTGCAGTCCATCGACGCGCCGGG
>JACQEG010000165.1 GCA_016200665.1 Chloroflexota bacterium
ACGAACCCGACGAGGGCTGCGCGACGAGGCTTCATGGCGTGACTCCGTTCCTCTGACGCTACAGCAGGTAGAGGATCGAGAACAGGAGGATCCACACGACGTCGACGAAGTGCCAGTAGAGCGAGGTCGCCTCGACCATGTCGTGGTGCTTCGCGCTGAACTGGCCGGCCATGCCGCGATACAGCACGACCGAGAGCATCAGCACGCCGCCGAAGACGTGGGCGCCGTGGAAGCCGGTGAGCGTGAAGTACGTCGCGCCGAACGGCCCCGACCCGATCGTCAGCCCTTCGCTGAAGAGGAGGCTGTAGTCGTAGGCCTGCAGGAGCAGGAAGGCGATGCCGAGGACGAACGTGATCGAGATGTTCCGGATGAAGCCCGTCCGATCGCCCCGCCGGATCGACCAGACGGCGAACTGGCAGAAGAACGAGCTGGCGACGAGGATGACGGTCGCGACGAGGATCAGGGACAGCGGGTTGAGCGTGTGCTCGAACTGCTTCGGCGGCCAGCCCGTCGTGACGGCGTTCTGGGCGCGAGCGGTGAAGTAGGCCGCGAACAGGCCGGAGAAGAACATCACCTCGGAGGTGATGAACAGCAGCATCCCGAGGATCGGGTTGCTGATGCCGCGGGCGGCGTGGCCCTCCTGGATCACGACCGGCGCCCCGGCGTGACCGGTCTCGTCCGCGAGCGGCAGCATGGCGTGCGCGTCAGCGGTCATCGAGCCGGGCTCACGCTTCGTGGGCGACGCGGCCGTGGCGCGCGTCGAAGACCGGCCGCTCGGAGCGGATCTCGGGCAGGCGATCGAAGTTGTACGGCGGCGGCGGCGAGGACGTCGCCCACTCGAGGGTGTTCCCCTGCCACGGGTCGTCGCCGGCGATCTTGCCGTTGCGGAGCGAGACGAAGACGTTCCACAGGAACGGCAGGATCGAGCTGGCGATGAGGAAGCCGCCGATCGTGGCCGCGAGGTTCCAGTCGTTCCAGCCCGCGTCGCTGGCGTAGTCGGCGATCCGGCGGGGCATGCCCTGGATCCCGAGCATGTGCATCGGGAAGAAGGTCAGGTTGAAGCCGACGATCATGAGCACGAAGTGGACCTTGCCGAGGCCCTCGTCGAGCATCCGGCCGGTCATCTTCGGGAACCAGTAGTAGAGGCCCGCGAACATCCCGAAGACGGACCCGCCGAAGAGGACGTAGTGGAGGTGGGCAACGACCCAGTACGTGTCCTGCAGCGCGAAGTCGATCGGCACCGAGGCGCTGAACGCGCCGTTGATCCCGCCGATGAGGAACATCGTGAGGAAGCCGATGGCGAAGATCATCGGCGTCGAGAAGCTGAGCTTCCCGCGGAACATCGTGAAGCACCAGTTGAACATCTTCACGCCGGTCGGCACGGCGATGAGGAACGTCATGAGGCTGAAGAACGGCAGGAAGACCGCGCCGGTCGTGAACATGTGGTGGGCCCACACGCTGAAGCCCAGCGCGCCGATGCCGGCGGTCGCAAAGATGAAGGCCCGGTAGCCGAACAGCGGCTTGCGGCTGAACACCGGCAGGACCTCGCTGACGATGCCCATCGCCGGCAGGACCATGACGTAGACCGCGGGGTGGGAGTAGAACCAGAAGACGTTCTGGTAGAGGATGGCGTTGCCGCCATGGAACGGGTCGAAGAACGTCCCGCCCAGGTTCCGGTCGATGAACAGCATGACCAGCGCGCTGGTGATGACCGGGGTCGCCATGAGCACGAGGACGCTCGTCACGAGGACCGTCCAGACCATGATCGGCATCCGGAACAGCGTCATCCCGGGCGCCCGCATCTTGAAGATCGTGACGAGGAAGTTGATCGCCCCGAGGATCGAGCTCGTGCCGATGAGGATGATCGACAGGATCCACAGGTCCTCGCCCGATCCCGGCGACTTCAACGGCCCCACTTCCGACAGTGGCGGATAGCTCGTCCAGCCGGCCGCCGCCGCGCCCCCGCTCGACAGGAAGCCGGAGAGCAGCAGGATCCCCGCCAGCGGCAGCATCCAGAACGACAGGGCGTTGATCCGGGGAAAGGCCATGTCCGGCGCGCCGATCTGGATCGGCACGATGTAGTTCCCGAGGCCCGCCAGCATCGGGATGATGAACAGGAAGATCATCACCGTGGCGTGGATCGAGAAGAACTCGTTGTAGACGTGCTCGTTCTGGAAGACCTGGAGGCCGGGGTAGGCCAGCTCCGCCCGCACCCCCAGCGCAAACGTCCCGCCGATGAGGAAGAACAGGAACGAGTTGATGACGTACATCATCCCGATCTTCTTGTGATCGGTCGTCGTCAGCCACTCGTAGAGCCCGCTCCGGTAGGCGGTCGTGGCAGGTGTCAGGACGTGCGTCGCCATCGGCAGTCGTTCCTCAGTGCACCGTGAGCGTGCCGTGCATGATCGATGGATGGACCGAGCAGATGAACGTGTAGGTGCCGGCCGGCAGGGCCTGGTACTGGTACTGCGATTCCTTGCCGCCATCGGTCGTCTGCAGGTCGACCACGACGGTCGTGCCATCGCTCTGGCGGATGTCGACGTCGTGCTGGACGCCCGCCGGATCCATGTTCTTGAAGTCGATGACGAACGGCTGGCCGGCCGCCACCTCGAGGCTCGTCTTGTCGAACTGGATGTTCTGGGCCGTCAGCTGCAGCGTCGTGGCGCCGCTCGGGGCGGGTGGCGGCGTCCGCTGGGCGATCTCGACGAGTGACGCCAGCCACGCCTGGTAATCGGCCGGGCTGAGGCCGAGGACCGTGAACAGCATCGTCCGGTGGCCGGTCCCGCACAGCTCGGCGCACTGCCCGCGGAACACCTGGCCGGCGTCGGTCGGGTCAACGGTGAACTCGAACTTGTTGGTCTGGCCCGGCACGACGTCGCGCTTGAAGAGGAACCGCGGGACGTACCAGGCGTGGATGACGTCGGGGCTGTCGAGGGTGACCTGGACCTTCTGGCCGACCGGCACCGCCATGCCGCCGCAGGCGGCGTTCGTCAGGCTCGCGGCCTTGCAGTCGGCCGACGTCGTCGCGTAGTACGGGACCGTCTGCGTGGCGAGGACGTTGCCCGCACCGTCGAGGTACTCGAACTTCCACTGGAACTGGCCGGCCACGGCATGAACGCGCACGTCCGGGGTGTCGCTGACCGCGTTGACGGCGTTCAGCGTCTGGTACGAGATCGCGAACAGGTACAGGACGATGGCGGTCGGGATGAGGGTCCAGATGACCTCGACGAGGTTGTTGCCGTGGGTCTGGGGCGGCAGCTCGTCGTCGCCGGGCTTCCGGCGGTAGCGGAGGATGCTCCAGACGATCAGGCCCTCGACGGCGATGAAGATCGCGACGGCGAGCGCGAACACGATGTCGTACAGGCCACGCGTGTCCTGGGCCTGCACGGTCGCGGCATCCGGCGGGTAGAGCGATCGCCCAGCGCCGCTGAGGAAGACGGCCACGACGAGGGCGACCAGGAGGACCACGACGCCACCGGCGACCAGCGCCTCGGGGGCAAGGCCTCTCCTGGGGGGACGCGACATCAAGTGTCCTCGGTGCGGAGCGACGAGAAGGAGATCCGGGGCCCGGGGACGCGGCGGCCCGGAACAGGACGCGAAGCCGATCCGTTGGATCAGCGGCGCCATGATAGCGAGGACGTTCGCGCCGCGTCGCGGCTCCGGCGCGGTCGCGCGAGCGCCGTGGGACGATAGCCGCGTGACGACGCGCGCGATCCCGGCGGCCCGGACGTGGCTCGCGGCGAGGGGGCGCGCGCTTCCGCTCAAGTGGCTCGCAGCCCCGGCGATCGGCCTGGGCTGGCTCCGCCTCGCCGGCGACGTGGCGGCGCACGGCACCTTCGACCCGACTCCGCCCTCCCCCTGGATCCTGGCGACGGCCTGGCATCTGGATCCGACCGTCGCCGTGCCCCTCGTCGCCACGGCGCTGGGGTGGCTGTGGATGGTCGATCGCATCGACCGGCACCACCCGCACAACCCGGTGCCCGTGCCGCGCACGGTCGCGTTCGTGTTCGGCCTGTTCGTCATCGCGGTCGCGCTCCAGTCGGGCATCGAGCGCTACGACACGACGGTCTTCTCGATCCACATGGTCCAGCACCTGCTGCTGATGCTCGTTGCGCCGCCCCTTCTGCTGCTCGGAGCGCCGATCACACAGCTGCTGCGGGTCGCCTCCCCGGGCGTCAGGCGGCGGATCCTGCTGCCGTTCCTCCACTCCGGCCCGATGGTGTTCCTGTCGCACCCGGTCACCGCCTGGCTGCTGTTCACGGTGGCGCTGTGGGGGACCCACTTCTCGCCGCTGTTCGACATCGCGCTGGAGAACCCGCCGGTTCACCAGCTCGAGCACGCCCTGTATCTCGCGGCCGCGATGCTGTTCTGGTTCCCCGTCGTCGGCGCCGACCCCGGTCCACGGCGGCTCGCCTATCCGGCCCGGGCCCTGTACCTGCTCCTCCAGATGCCGCCGAGCTCGTTCCTGGCGATGGCCGTCCTCTTCGCCGACGCGCCGCTCTACGACCACTACGCGACGCTGGGTGCTCCCTACGGCGTCTCGGCGCTCGCCGACCAGCAGGCCGCCGGCGGGATCATGTGGATCTGGACCGACGTGACCTTCATCGCCGCGATCCTGCTCGTCATCGGCGCATGGATGCGATCCGACGAGCGGCGGACCGCGGAGGTCGAGGCTCGCGTCGACGAGCAGCGGGCCGCCCTGGCGGCGCGGGCCGACCGGCTGGCCGCGATGAAGGCGGCAGCAGCGGGCGGCCCGGACGGGCCGACGATCGGGTCCGGGGTCGGCTCCGCCGCCGGGTCCACGCCTCAGCCGGGCAGCGGCGAGGCCAGCAGCTCCAGGTAGCGCTCCGGATCCACGTTCCCACCGGACACGATCGCGACGACGGTGCCGATCGGGGCATCGACGCCCGCCTCACCGGCGTGGAAGCGGGCCGCCGCGGGGGCGAGCGCGCCCGACGGCTCGACGATGAGCCGTGCGTCCTCGGCGACGAGGCGGACGGTCGCCGCGATCTCCGCCTCGGTCACGGTGACGACGGCATCGAGCCGTCGCGACAGGTGCTCGAAGGGCCGACGCCCGATCGCCTGCGAGCGCGTCCCATCGGCGATCGTGCGTCCGGCGCGCTCGGCGTCCCAGCGGACGATCCGGCCGCTGGACAGCGACTCCGCGGCGTCCGCGGCGAGCTCGGACTCCACGCCCACGACCCGGACGTCCGGTCGCAGGAGCTTCACGGCGGACGCGACGCCACTCGACAGCCCGCCGCCGCCGATCGGGACGAGCACGGCGGTGAGATCCGGCACGTCCTCCACGATCTCGAGGCCGAGCGTGCCCTGGCCGGCGATGACCCGGTCGTCGTCGTACGGCGGGACGAACACGAGGCCCCGCTCGGCGATGAGCCGCTGGGCCATCGACTCGCGCTCGCCGCTGCCCGGCGGGACGGTGACGATCTCGGCACCGTCGGCCTCGACGCGGCGACGCTTGATCGCCGGGGCGTCGCTCGGCATGACGATGACGGCGTGGGCGCCGAGGAGCCGGGCAGCCCGCGCGACGGCCTGGGCGTGGTTGCCGGAGGAATGCGTCACGACACCGCGAGCGCGCTCCTCGGCGGTGAGCTGGGCGATGGCGTTGTAGGCGCCGCGGATCTTGAAGGCGCCGACCGGTTGGAGCGACTCGGCCTTGAGCAGGATCGGCGCGCCGGCGGGCGTTCCCCCGAAGGCGACGAGCGGCGTCCGGATCGCGATTCCGCGGAGGCGCTCCGCGGCTTCACGGATCTCCCGCAGCCCGACGAGCGGCGGGTCCGCCTCGGGCGTGGCCGGCCGGCGGACGAGGGCTGAGGTCATCGGACGGTCACTCCCGAAACCTGCGAGGGCCCGCCGCGGTCAGGCCGGCGCGCCGCGGTCAGCGGGCCTTCCGGGCGTCGTCGATGCAGAGCTGGACCCACGGGATCGCCTGGAGCCGCTCGAGCGCGATCGGCTTGCCGCACTCTCGGCACAGGCCGTACGTTCCGTTGTCGAGATTCGAGAGCGCGGTCTCGACCTGGTGGAGCTGGATCCGCATGTGGTCGCGCATCGCCAGGTCACGCTGCTGCTCGAAGACGTGGGTCGCGGCGGCGGCCTGCGAGCCGTACGTCATCTGGCCCGGCCCCTCGATGGGCTCGCCGAGCTCGCCGAGCAGGCGCTCACGCTCCAGCACCAGGGCTGCCCGGGCCGCGTCGGTGTCGAAGCCGGCGATCATGCGACGATGCTACTCGCACCGAAGGAGGCGAAATGGCCGCAATCGAGAAGGATCCCGTCTGTGGGATGGACGTCGACCCCGACAAGAACCCGAACCTGCACCTCGAGCACGACGGCAAGACCTACTGGTTCTGCGGCAAGGGCTGCATGCTCGAGTTCCGCGACGACCCGAAGACCTACACCGACCCGACCTACCAGCCCCAGGGGATGTAGGCCGCGCGACGCCCGCGCCGGGGCTCAGGTCTTGGCACCGGTCACGCCGCCCGTGTCCTGGGTCAGCCGGGACGCGATGTAGACCGGGATCACCGAGAGCAGGATCGCCGCCAGCCCGGCGACGTTCACGAGGGCGACCTGGTTCGCGAGGCGGAAGCTCCGGAAGATCCAGATGGGCAGGGTCGTCACGCCACCCGCCGTGAAGATCGTGACGATCACCTCGTCGAATGACAGGGCGAACGCGAGCAGGGCGCCGGCGAGGACCGCCGACCGGACCGCGGGCAGGGTCACGTGCCGGAACGTCTGCCAGGTGTCGGCTCCGAGGTCGCTCGACGCCTCCTCGAGCGAGCGCGACGTCCGTCGCAACCGGGCGATGACGTTGTTGTAGACGAGCACGACGCAGAAGGTCGCGTGGCCGACGATGATCGAGAGGATGCCGAGTGGCAGGTCGACCGTCGCGAACGTCGTGCTGAGCGCCATGCCGGTGACGATGCCCGGCAGCGCGATCGGGAAGACGACGACGAACGAGATCGCCTCGCGCCCGAAGAACCGGTAGCGAGCCACGGCGAAGGCCGCGAGCGAGCCCAGGATCACCGCGATCGCCGCCGCGCCGATCCCGATGACGATCGAGGTCTTGAACGCGTCCTGGAGGCCGCTGTTCTCGAGCGCCGCCTGGACCCATCGCAGGCTGAACCCGGCGGGCGGCCACGACACCGTGCCGCTGGCGTTGAAGGCATAGACGATGACGACCGCGAGGGGGATGTAGATGAACCCCAGCACGGCGAGGGTCGCCAGCCGCAGGCCCCAGCGCGCGCCGCCGCTTCGCATGCCCGTCCTCACAGCGACTCGAACGCGCCGAGGCGGCGCGCCAGCGCGAGGTACAGCAGCATCACGAGCAGTGGCACGAGCGACAGCGCGGCCGCGAGCGGCAGGTCGGGCGCCCCGAAGTTCGTGTAGATGAGGTTGCCGATGAACTGCGTCGTCGTGATGAGCGACGGGGCCACGTAGTCGCCGAGGGTCAGCGAGAACGTGAAGATCGAGCCCGCCGCAAGGGCCGGGATGACGAGCGGGAAGATCACCCGGCGGAACGTCACCCAGCTCCGCCCGCCCAGGTCCGCCGAGGCCTCGAGAAGCGAGTGGGGGATCCGCTCGAGGCCGGCGTAGAGCGGCAGGATCATGTACGGCAGCCACAGGTAGGTGAAGACCAGCCACAGGCCGATCTCGGACTGGCCGGGGCCGCGCAGGCCGAGCGGCCCGAGCAGCCAGTTCAGGAGGCCGTCGTTGGCCAGGATGAGGCGCCACGAGTAGGCCTTCACGAGGTAGCTCGCCCAGAGCGGCATGAGGACGGCGACGACGAGGAAGCCGCGCGTCCGGGGCGAGGCGACGCGGGCCATGTAGTAGGCGATCGGGAACGCCAGGACGCCGGTCGTCAACGTCACCGCAATCGCCATCCCCGCGGTCCGCAGGAGGACCGTGCGGTACAGCGGGCCCGTGAGGATCTCGACGAAGTTGTCGAGCGAGAACGTCCGCGAGACGAGGCCCGTGAACTCGTCGCGCAGCCAGAACGAGTTGAGGAACAGGACCACGAGCGAGCCGAGGTAGAGCAGGACGAGCCAGGCGACCGGTGCGGCGAGGAGCGCGGCAAGGCGGAGCCGCGGCCGCTCGTGGAGCCAGGCCGCGAGCCGCCGGAGTGGCGGGTCCGAGCGTGTCGCCGGTGTCGCCCGCGTCGTCATCGTCGCGTCAGCTCGTCATCGAGTCAGCGGCCCAGGCGTCTCGCGACGCCCGGGCCGAATGAGCGAAGCGCCGGTGGCGCTCAGCCCTTGATGTCCGTCCAGGCCTTGACCCAGTCGTCGAAGCCCTTGCACTTGACGTTGGTCCGGCCGTCGACGCAGGTCGTCTCCGGCGTCTGCCAGTACCAGACGGTGGTCCAGTAGTTCACGTCGGCCGCGTAGAACGCGTCGCAGTTGGCCTTGGCGGCATCGGATACCGCGCAGGCCTTGCTGTTGCCCGGGGCCTCCCCGAACCACTCCGCGACCTGGTCGTTCACGGTCGGCGACACGATGTAGTCGAGCCACTTGTAGGCGCAGTTCAGGTGCTGCGTCTTCGAGTTGATCATCCAGGTGTCGGACCAGCCGGTCGCCCCTTCGGGCGGCTGGATGGCCTTGACGGGGATCGCGGGGCTCTCGGCCTGGAGCAGGTTGGTGATGACCTGCCAGGTCGTCCCGATCGTCGCATCGCCCGTCTCGAACGCCTGCTGCTGCTTGGCGTAGTCGGTCCAGTACTGGCCGACGCCGGGCTTCTGCTGCTTGAGCAGGTCGACGACCGCCTGGAACTGGGTGTCGTCCAGGGCGTACGGGTTGGTGATCTTCAGGTCGGGCTTGGTCTTCATGAGGACGACCGCGGCGTCGGCCATGTAGATCGGGGCGTCGTAGATCGAGATCTTCTTGTCGGTGAACCACGGCTTGCTCGGGTCGAACATGTCCGACCAGGTCGTGGGATCCGGCGTGACCTTGTCGGTCCGCCACATCAGGAGGTTCGCGCCGCGGCCATGGGGGATGCCGTAGTGGACCCCGTCGACCGTGTTGTAGGGCTTGTCCTTGAGGTCCGCGAAGATGTCGGCGTAGTTCGGCACGAGAGCGGTGTTGACCGGCTGGACGTAGCCGGCCCGCACGAGGCGCAGGCTGGCGTCGCCGGACGCCGACACGACGTCGTACTTCGTCGGATTCGTCGAGTACAGGCTGAACGCCTCGTCAGAGGTGCCGAACACCTGGACGGTCGTCTTGCAGCCGGTCGCGTCCTCGAACGGCTTGACCCAGTTCTGGGACGGGTCCGTCGAGCCGTTCTCGGCGTAGCCGGGCCAGGCCAGGACGCTGAGCGCCCCCTCGCCGGTGCCCACCGAGGTCGGCAGGTTGAACGATGGCTTCGGCGTGCCGCCGCCAGTGCAGGCCGACACCGCCAGCGCAGCCACGCTGGCGAGTGCGGCGAGACGCGAGATTCGCATGCTCCTCCTCCCTGGGCTGGACATCAGCCCCCTATCGCGAAGTTGTGCTGCCGCTTCCAGGTGAGCCGCACGCGGCGGCCCTGCGCTGCGAGGGCCTCCATCGACGAGGTCGACAGGTTCTGCTCGGTGACGACGAGCTCGGCCCCGGCGTCGAGCGCCACGATGTAGCGCGTGTCCGGCCCGAGGTAGACGACGGTCCGGACGACCCCGAGGGCGCTGCTCTCGTCGTCGCCGGCGGGGGCGTCGGGCTCGCCCATCCGGATCTTCTCGGGCCGCACGGTGAACGTCCCGGCACGGCCAACGATCGTCTCGGCCACGGCGCCGCCGAGCAGGTTCGAGGTGCCCACGAAGCCCGCCACGAACGGCGTCGCCGGTCGCTCATAGACCTCGGCAGGCGAGCCGACCTGCTCGATCCGGCCCTGGCTGAAGACCGCGAGGCGGTCGCTCATCGTGAGCGCCTCCTCCTGGTCGTGGGTCACGTAGATGAACGTGATCCCGACCTCCTGCTGGATCGCCTTGAGCTCGATCTGCATCTCCTCGCGGAGCTTCAGGTCGAGGGCCCCCAGCGGCTCGTCGAGGAGCAGCACGCTGGGCCGGTTCACGAGCGCCCGCGCGAGCGCGACGCGCTGGCGCTGGCCGCCGGACAGCTGGCCCGGCTTGCGCCGCTCGTAGCCGCTCAGGCGAACCATTGCCAGGGCGTCGCCGACGCGTCGCTCTCGCTCCGGCTTCGGGACCTTCCGGATCATCAAGCCGTAGGCGACGTTGTCGCCGACGGTCATGTGCGGAAACAGGGCGTAGTCCTGGAAGACGGTGTTGACGTCCCGATCGAACGGCGGCCGCTCGGTGACGTCCTCGCCGTGGAGGAGGATCCGGCCCTCCGACGGCTGCTCGAAGCCGGCGATCATCCGGAGGGTCGTGGTCTTGCCCGAGCCCGACGGACCGAGCATCGAGAAGAACTCGCCATCGCCGATCTCGAGATCGATGCCGGCGACGGCCACGACGGCGTCCGCGGCCCCGCGAGCCCCACCGGCGGCGTCGACCGATCGCGCGACACGACGCCCGACGTCGCCCTCGAACCGCTTGACGACGTGGCGAAGCTCGACGGCCGGCGGTGACGCGGCGTCCGCTCGGTCGCTGGGACGGGCCTGCGGTGTCAGGGTCGCCACGCGCTCCTCGTGCGGGTCCCGCCGCCCCGAGCCCAGGATGGGCACGCGATTCGTCGTGTTCGGCTGATCCGCTCACGAAGTTCGCACTCGCCGCCGGGCGCCGCGAGTGGGGCAGGCGCGACTATCCGATCCGCGAGCGCGAGATGTCAACTCGGACCGGGCGGCTGCGCCGGAACGCACACCACGACGGTCCGCATGGCCCCTGTT
Source organism: Chloroflexota bacterium (assembly GCA_016200665.1). Lineage (GTDB taxonomy): Bacteria > Chloroflexota > Limnocylindria > Limnocylindrales > CSP1-4 > UBA5189. The sequence goes on from JACQEG010000165.1 coordinate 10,819, forward strand.
GGCGACGTGCCCGGTGGTACGCTTGCCGCCCTGCTCCGCGAGCCTGCCGGGCTCCGGGGGTCGCGCCCCAAGTCCCATCGTCAACCGATGTTCCGCAGAGGAGCCCGAAGCGACATGACCTATGTGATCGCGGAGCCCTGCGTCGACGTGCTGGACCTCGCGTGCGTGTCGGTCTGCCCCGTCGACTGCATCCACTACGAAGAGGGCGTCGACCGCAAGCTGTTCATCGATCCCAACGAGTGCATCGATTGCGGCGCGTGCGAGCCCGAGTGCCCGGTGAACGCGATCTTCCCGGAGGACCAGCTCCCGCCGGAGTGGGCGGCCTACACCCAGATGGACGCGGTCTGGTTCAACGATCGGGCGGCGGCGCGCGAGATGGTCGACGCCGCGAAGCCAGCCGGCTGACCGCGGCCGGCTGACCAGCCTCCCGAGCCGAACCCCGATCGCCATCGGGTCGCCCAAGACCCGAACGATGGCCACGTCGTCCGCCGCGCTGAAGCCCCCGGGCCAGAACGTCTTCTCGCGTGCCTTCGAGCACGCGATGCGATCGCTCCTCCTGATCCTGTCGCACCGGCGGTTCCTCGGCCGACTCGCCACTCGCCTGCCCTTCACCCGCCCGATGGTCGCCCGGTTCGTCGCCGGCGAGTCGCTCGAGGCCGCGCTGCCCGCGATCCGCCGCCTGCACGAGGCGGGCTTCGGCAGCACGGTCGACATCCTCGGCGAATCGGTCACGAGCGAGGAGGCCGCCCGCGCCGCCGCCTCGGCGTACGTCGGGGCGCTGCGTCTCCTCGCCGACAACGGGATCGACCTCAACGTCAGCCTCAAGCTCAGCCAGATGGGGCTGGACCTCGGCCCGTCGATCGCCCGCCAGAACGTGGGCCGGGTGCTGGCCGCCGCCGGCGATCTGGGAGCCTTCGTCCGCATCGACATGGAGGACCACTCGACGACCGACGCCACGCTGGACCTGTGGCGGTCGCTCCGGCCGGTCATGGCCGGTCAGGGTGACGTCGGAGTCGTGCTCCAGTCGGCCCTGCGCCGGACGGAGGCCGACGTCGAGGCGCTGATCGCCGAAGGCGCGCGCATCCGCCTGTGCAAGGGCGCCTACAAGGAGCCCGCCTCCGTCGCGTTCTCCGACAAGGCCGATGTCGACGCGGCGTACCTCCGTGCCAGCGAGCGGCTGCTGCTCGATGGCCGGCTGCCGGCGCTCGCGACGCACGACGACGCGATGGTCGACCACGCCATCGAGTTCGCCCGCGAGCACGCGATCGCGCCGGACCGGTTCGAGTTCCAGATGCTGTACGGCATCCGGCGCGACCTCCAGGAGCGGGTGCTGGCCGACGGCTGGGCGGTCCGGATCTACGTTCCGACCGGCCGCGAGTGGTACCCGTACTTCATGCGCCGCCTCGCCGAGCGGCCGGCCAACGTGGCGTTCCTGTTGAAGAGCGTCCTGCGGGAGGGCCGCCGGCCCTAGCTCCCGGCCCGAGCCGCCGCGCTGCGTGGCGGGGCGTGCGCAGTTTCTGTCAGCGGCCACCCAGGAGAGCCTTCGTCAGCGAGTTCCTGCCATGGGCTCGCCTGGGGAGCCGGTGGCAACGGCGCCGACCGGATCCGAATGTGGAACCGGCCCCTCATTGCGCCGATGCTGACGAAGGCTCGGGTCAGTGGCCGCTGTCAGATTCCTGAGAGGGCTCACGTGGGTCGGGCCGCAGTGACGGCAACCACCCGGCCTTCATCGTGGCGGCGATCGCGATCGCGATGCCGACCGCGATCAGCACGTCACCGACGCTGAAGACGTTCGCGAACGGCACCCAGGCGGGCACCGCGAAGATGTCGGTGAGCGGTTGCAGCGCGGGGCTGGCCAGCACGACGCTGTTCGTGTGGCCCTTCGGGTCCAGCCCGGCCAGCGCCAGGGCGCCGGCATCGGCCGGCATCGAGCCACCGTTCGACACGATCGCGGCGAGGTTGGCGAGCGCCCCGAGGGCGACGATTGCCATGCCGGGCAGGCCGAGGTTGCGGAGCACCGCCACGAGCACGGCCAGCGTCGAGGCGACGTAGATCGGGCCGGCGAGCGATCCGGCGGC
>JACQEG010000167.1 GCA_016200665.1 Chloroflexota bacterium
CCTCCTCGGGATGCGGGTTGGGCGTGCGGCATCCTCGCCGTCGCGCGGTCACGGCCGAGCCGCACGAACCGCGTCAGTCCCTCACAGTCACCTACCGGCCGGAGCGCTCGGGCCCTGCCTCCGAGCAGCTCACGGACGACCAGCCTCCGAGCCGCCCAGGCGAATTTCCTGACAGCGGCTACTCCGGCGAGCCTTCGTCACCGAGTTCCCGTCAGGCGCCACTCAGGCGACCGGGTGGCGAGATCGGCGGCGGCATCCATCAGCGGCTGAGCACGAATCGGGAGGGCCGCCGGGCGCCGGCGTTGACGAAGGCTCGTGTCAGTGGCACCCGACAGAACGTCCGGCGGACGACCTTTCCGCACGGTGCCCCGCCCCCGGAGGCGGGGCCGGGCCAGGGTCCGCGCAGGTTGGCCTGGCCGGTTCCACCATGAGGCTGCCCCAGCCGGTCGCCGGCAGCCGGAGGCGCCACATTGACGAAACTCAAGCAGCCAGCACTCTTGACAACATTGCTGTCAGGTTTCTAGCATGCTGCCGTGACCTTCCGGCGTCCGGATCGAGACCCCGAGCGGCCCGTCTACGTGATCAGCGTGGCGGCCAGCATCCTCAGCGTTCACCCGCGCACCCTGCGGATCTACGAGGAGGAGGGGCTCGTCTGCCCGGCCCGGACACCCACCAACATCCGCCTCTATTCCCAGAACGACGTGCGGCGAATCATGTGGATCCGCCACCTCACCCAGAACCTCGGCGTCAACCTCGCCGGCGTCCGGATCCTCTTCGAGCTCGAGGAGCGACTCGGAACCCGGATCCTGGAGCGCCTGTATACCGAGAGTGCGGCCGCGGCCGCGGCCGACGCCGAGAACGCCAACGCCCAGAGCGCCGACGCCGCGGCGACCACGTCCCGGACCGCGGCGAGCTAGCCCGCGACCACCACCGCCACTGACCTGACCCCGACCCAACCCGCACCATCCAGCGCAGCCGTCCCAGACCAGGAGAACAGGAGACCCCGAATGCCGAAGCGACCGTCCGACCCGGCCGGCGAGCGAACCGATCAGATCCAGGAGCTTCCGCTCGTCGCGCTCCGGGAGACGGTCATCTTCCCGGAGATGATCGTGCCGCTCCAGGTGGGCCGGGAGAAGAGCGTCGCGGCGCTCAATGCCGCCGTCGCGGGCGGGGGGCTGATCGCCCTCGTGACCCAGCGCCAGGCGGACCAGGAGGACATCGACGAGCCGTCCGAGCTCTATGAGGTCGGGACGCTCGCCAAGATCGCCCAGGTCGTCCAGCTCCAGGACGGCACCGTGCGCGCGATCGTCCAGGGCCAGGCCCGGATCAAGGTCGAGGGCTTCGCCCAGACGGACCCGTTCCTGCGGGCCCGCGTCCGCGAGCTGCCAGTGCCCAAGCCGGCCGACGTCGAGGTCGAGGCGCTCATGAAGAGCGTCCAGGCCCAGATGGAGCAGTACGTCCAGGCCGGCGCCCCGGTGCCGCCGGAGGCCGCCGTCGCGGCCCGCAACATCACCGAGCCCGGGCTCCTCGCCGACATGACCGCCTACAGCCCCGACATGTCGACCGAGCAGCGCCAGGAGCTCCTCGAGACGGTCGACGTCATCGAGCGGCTGAAGCTCGTCTCCAACTTCCTCGCCCGCCAGGTCGAGGTCCACGAGCTCAAGGGGAAGATCCAGAGCGAGGTCAAGTCCGAGATGGACAAGACCCAGCGGGAGTACATCCTCCGCGAGCAGATGAAGGCCATCCAGCGCGAGCTGGGCGAGGAGGACCCGCAGCAGGCCGAGGTCAACGAGCTGCGCGAGAAGGTCGAGGCCGCCGGCATGCCGGAGGAGGTCAAGACCCGGGCCCTCAAGGAAGTCGACCGGATGAGCCGGATCCCCTCCGCCTCGCCCGAGGTCGGCGTGATCCGGACCTATGTCGACTGGCTCGTCAGCCTGCCCTGGAACGTCACGACCGACGATCGCTACGACATCAAGGAGGCCGCCAAGATCCTCGACGAGGACCACTTCGGCCTCGAGAAGATCAAGGAGCGGATCCTCGAGTACCTCGCGGTCCGCGCCCTCGCGAGCACCATCCGCAGCCCGATCCTGGCGCTCGTCGGACCGCCCGGCGTGGGCAAGACCTCGCTCGGCAAGAGCGTCGCCCGGGCCATGGGCCGGAAGTTCGTCCGGATGAGCCTCGGCGGCATCCACGACGAGGCCGAGATCCGGGGGCACCGCCGGACGTACATCGGCGCGCTCCCCGGCCGGATCATCCAGAACGTCAAGACCGCGGGCACGAACAACCCGGTCTTCATGCTCGACGAGATCGACAAGATCGGGATGGACTTCCGGGGCGACCCGTCGTCGGCCCTCCTCGAGGTCCTGGACCCCGAGCAGAACAACACCTTCCAGGACAACTACCTCGAGGTGCCGTTCGACCTCAGCAAGGTCCTGTTCATCGCGACCGGCAACCTCATCGACCCGATCCCCGCGGCGCTCCGCGACCGGATGGAGATCATCCAGCTGCCGGGCTACACCCAGACCGAGAAGGTCGAGATCGGGAAGCGGTTCCTCATCCCCAAGCAGATGACGAACCACGGCCTGAAGCCGTCCAACATCGAGATCACCGACGAGGCGATGACCGAGCTCGTCCAGGCCTACACCCACGAGGCCGGCGTCCGGAACCTCGAGCGTGAGATCGCCAACGTCATGCGCAAGGTCGCGCGGTCCGTCGCCGAGGGACGCAAGCGCAAGACCCTCGTCGACAAGAAGAAGCTCCTCGAGTTCCTCGGCCCGCCGCGGTTCGAGTACGGCGAGCTGGAGGCCGAGGACCAGATCGGCTCGGCGACCGGGCTCGTCGTCACCGAGGTCGGCGGCGACGTCGTCGCGATCGAGGTCACCCGGATGGACGGCAAGGAGGACTTCATCCTCACCGGCCAGCTCGGCGAGGTCATGCGCGAGTCCGCTCGCGCCGGCCTGTCGTGGATCCGGACCAACGCCTCGTCGCTCGGCATCGCCCGCGAGACGTTCGAGAAGCAGACCCTCCACATCCACGTCCCGGCTGGCGGCGTTCCGAAGGACGGCCCATCCGCCGGGATCACGATGGCCACGGCGATGGTCTCGGCCTTCACCGGCATCCCCGTCCGGAAGGACCTGGCGATGACCGGCGAGGTCACGCTCCGTGGCCGGGTGCTGCCGATCGGCGGGCTCAAGAGCAAGATCCTGGCGGCCCACCTCTCGGGCGCGAAGATGGTCATCGTCCCGCGCAAGAACGAGAAGGACCTCCGGGACATCCCGGACGAGATCCGCAAGCAGCTGCGGATCGTGCTCGCCGACTCGATGGACCAGGTCCTCGAATACGCCCTCCGCCGGCGACCGAAGCCGTTGGCGCCGGCCAAGGCCCAGGGCGGCACCGGCTCGCCGGACGAGTCCGGCCGACCGATCCCCAAGCCGTCCTACCCACCGGAGCAGCCGGCGGTCGTCGTCTAGCCGACGGCGCCCCTGAAGGCCTCGCATGGAGTTCCAGGACTACTACAAGACGCTCGGCGTCCCGAAGACCGCGTCCCAGGCCGACATCAAGAAGGCCTACCGGAAGCTGGCCCGGGAGTGGCATCCGGACCGCAAGCCGGGTGACAAGGACGCCGAGCGCCGGTTCAAGGAGCTCAACGAGGCGAACGCCGTCCTCTCGGACGCGGGCAAGCGGGAGAAGTACGACCGCTTCGGCCACGACTGGGAGGCCTACGCCAGGGCCGGCGCGGCGGCCGGCGCCCGCGGCGCCCGTGGTGGCGGGGCCGGCGACCCGTTCGGGCCGGGCGGGCCGTTCGCGGCCTATGGCTTCGGCGGCGCCGCCGGTGCGGGCGGTGGCTCGGCCACCGGGCCGGGCGGCATTCGCTACGAGTTCCGGACGACCGGCGACGCCGGCGCGTTCTCGGACTTCTTCCGGATGATGTTCGGCGACGAGGGCGCGGCCGCCGGGGAGCCCGAGGTCTTCTCGGGCAGCCAGGGACGCACGACCCGGGGAGGGTCGCTCGACGAGATCCTCGCCGGGATGGGCCTCGCCGGCCGCGGTGCCCGCGGATCGGCCGGCGCGGGCCAGGATCGGGTGGGGACGCCACGCCTCGCACCCGTCGAGGCGGTCGCCGAGATGGGCCTGGAGGAGGCCTTCCACGGCACGGCCCGGATCGTCGAGCTCGATGGCAAGCGCCTCGAGGTCACGATCCCGCGCGGCGTCGACAGCAACAGCCGGATCAAGCTGACCGGCAAGGGGCCCGACGGTCGCGACCTCGTCGTCATCACGAAGGTCCGACCGCACAGGGTGTTCACGCGCCATGGCGCGGACCTCGAGCGCGAGGTCCCCGTGACGCTGGAGGAGGCCCTCCTCGGGGGCGAGATTCGCGTCGGGACCCTGAAGGGCCAGGTCCTGCTCAAGGTGCCGGCGGGCAGCCAGCCCGGCCGGCGATTCCGGCTCACCGGCCAGGGCATGCCGCGCCTCCGTGGCGACGCGGCGGGCGACCTGTACGTCGTCCTGCGGGTCGTCCTGCCGGCCACCCTCTCCGACGAGGCGAAGGCGGCCGCAAAACGGCTCGCCGACCTCGTCAAGCAGCCCGACCCGCGGGCCTGACCCGCCGCAAGACCCCGAGGACCCCGATGCAGCTCGACCGATTCACCCAGAAGGCCCAGGAGGCCATCGTCGCCGCCCAGCAGCTCGCCGAGCGGCTCCAGAGCCCGATCCTCGACGCGGAGCACATCCTGTCGGCCCTCGTCGAGCCGGACGACGGCGTGCCCGCCGAGACGCTGCGCCGACTCGGCGTCGACCTGCCCGCCTTCCGCGGAGAGCTCGCCGGGATCCTCGCCAAGCGGGCCCGCATCCAGGGCGGCTCGCTGACCCTCGACCCCCGTGCGAAGCGCGTCGTCGAGCGGGCCCAGGAGGAGGCGCGCCGGCTGGGCGACGAGTACACCTCGACGGAGCACCTGCTCATCGGCGTCTCCGAGGTCGGGGGCGAGGGCCAGCAGTTGCTCGAGCGTCACGGCGCGGGCAAGGAGCCGATCCTCGGCGCCCTCGCCTCGGTCCGGGGCGGGCAGCGGGTGACCTCGCCGAACCCCGAGGGCACCTACCAGGCCCTCGAGAAGTACGGCCGCGACCTCACCGCCGAGGCGCGCGCCGGCAAGCTCGATCCGGTCATCGGGCGCGACGACGAGATCCGCCGGGTCATGCAGGTCCTGTCGCGGCGGACCAAGAACAACCCGGTCCTCATCGGCGAGCCGGGCGTCGGCAAGACCGCCATCGCCGAGGGCCTCGCCCAGCGGATCGTGCGCGGCGACGTCCCCGAGACCCTCAAGGACAAGCGGGTCGTGTCGCTCGATCTCGGCGCGATCATCGCCGGCGCGAAGTTCCGGGGCGAGTTCGAGGAGCGCCTCAAGGCCGTCCTGAAGGAGATCAAGGACGCTGAGGGCCAGGTCATCCTCTTCATCGACGAGCTCCACACCGTCGTCGGCGCCGGCGCGGCCGAGGGCGCGATGGACGCCTCGAACCTGCTGAAGCCGATGCTCGCCCGGGGTGAGCTCCACACGATCGGCGCGACGACCCTCGACGAGTACCGCAAGCACATCGAGAAGGACGCCGCCCTCGAGCGGCGCTTCCAGCCGGTCCTCGTCGACGAGCCATCGGTCGAGGAGACGATCTCGATCCTGCGCGGCCTCCGCGAGCGCTACGAGGTCCACCACGGCGTGCGCATCACCGACTCGGCGCTCGTCGCCGCCGCGACCCTGTCGGACCGGTACATCAGCGGGCGCTTCCTGCCGGACAAGGCGATCGACCTCGTCGACGAGGCGGCGTCGCGCCTGCGGATGGAGATCGATTCGATGCCGGTCGAGCTCGACGAGCTGGAGCGTCGGCGGATCCAGCTCGAGATCGAGCGTGAGGCCCTCCGCAAGGAGACCGACGACGCCTCGAAGGCCCGCCTCGAGGCCCTTGAGCACGAGCTGGCCGAGATCGCCGAGGAAGCCGGCGCGATGAAGCAGCGCTGGGAGGCCGAGAAGGCTGCGATCCAGGCGATCCGGGCCACGAAATCGGAGCTCGAGACCCTCCAGGTCCAGATCGAGCAGGCCGAGCGCGAGGCGAACTACGAGCGCGCCGCTCAGCTCAAGTACGGCACCCTCCGCGAGCTCCAGGAGCGGCTCGGCCAGCAGGAGGCGGCGATGGCCGCGCTCCAGGGCCCGAACGCCATGCTCAAGGAGGAGGTCACCGCCGACGACATCGCCGAGATCGTGGGCAAATGGACCGGCATTCCGGTCTCGCGCCTCATGGAGGGCGAGATGGCCAAGCTCGTCCACATGGAGGAGCGCCTCCACGAGCGGGTCATCGGCCAGGACGAGGCCATCCAGGCGGTCTCCGACGCGGTCCGCCGCGCCCGCGCCGGGCTCAAGGACCCGCGGCGGCCCATCGGCTCATTCCTGTTCCTGGGGCCGACCGGCGTCGGCAAGACCGAGCTCGCCCGGGCCCTCGCCGGGTTCCTGTTCGACGACGACCAGGCGATGGTCCGGATCGACATGAGCGAGTACATGGAGAAGTTCGCCGTCTCCCGCCTCGTCGGCGCGCCACCCGGCTACGTCGGCTACGAGGAGGGCGGCCAGCTGACCGAGGCGGTCCGTCGCCGGCCGTACCAGGTCGTGCTCCTCGACGAGATCGAGAAGGCCCACCCGGACGTCTTCAACGTCCTGCTCCAGGTCCTCGATGACGGCCGCCTGACCGACTCGCAGGGTCGCACGGTCGACTTCAAGAACACCGTGGTCATCATGACCAGCAACGTCGGCTCGCAACTCATCGCCGCCTCCGGCGCGCGACCGGGCGACGCGGACGCCTACGAGGCGATGAAGCGCCAGGTGACCGAGGCGCTCCGACTCCAGTTCCGGCCCGAGTTCCTCAACCGGATCGACGAGGTCATCGTCTTCCATGGCCTGACCGAAGCCGATCTCGCGGCGATCGTCGAGCTGCTCGTCGGCGATCTCCAGCGCCGGCTCTCGGGCCAGGACCTGATCCTCGAGCTCACGCCGGCGGCACGGGCCCTGATCGCCCGCGAGGGCACCGACCCGACCTACGGCGCCCGGCCGCTCAAGCGCACGATCCAGCGGCTCGTCGAGAACCCGCTGGCGCGGGCGCTCATCGAAGGCCGGTTCAAGGCCGGCCAGGCGATCCGGGTCGATGCCGACCCGGTCGGCACGACGCTCGTGTTCTCGGCCGACGGCGAGTCGGTTGTCACCGACGCGGCGGCCCATCGAGACGCCCGTCGCCGCGAAGGCGAGGCGGTCGGGGCCGCGAGTGGCGGACGTCGGACCAAATCGGTCCTCGACCTGCCCGACACGCAGGACGACCAGGGTGACGGCGGGGGCCGCCCGAACTGAGATACGCGGCGGCGGTCGCTCGTCTCGCGTCCCTCCCCGCGGAGCTGCCCGCCCCGCCGGACGTGCTCATGCCGATCCGGCTCGACACCGGCGAGCGCCGCCGGCCAGCCATCACGAGCGGCCCGCCGGATGCCATCCCGGCGTCTGTCCTCGTCCTGATCACGCCCGACCGCGAAACCGCCGTCGGGTCGACCGCTGACGATGCCGATGCGGAGCTGATCCTCATCGAGCGGGCGCACCACGGTCATCACCCCGGCGAGATCTCGTTCCCCGGTGGCCGCGCCGAGCGCGACGAGACGGCCGAGGCCACGGCCCTCCGCGAGGCCGCCGAGGAAGTCGGCCTCGATGCGGCGGCCGCGGGCGTCCGGGTGATCGGGTGCCTCGAGACCTTCTGGATCCCGGTCTCCGGCTATCGCGTCCAGCCGGTCCTCGCGGTGGCGGACCGCTGGCCCGCCCTTCAGCCGTCGCCCGACGAGGTCGAGGCGATCATCCGGGCGCCACTCGCGGCCTTCGTGCCGCCGGCCGCGATCCAGGTCGTCGAGACGACCGTTCGCGGGTGGTCGCTCCGGTACGGCGCCTATCCCGTGGGCGAGTACCTCGTCTGGGGCGCAACCGCCCGCATCCTGGGCCAGCTCGGGGCGCTCATGGGCTAGGGAAACCCTGGCGTCGCTCCCCGGGTCGGCGGTCGGTGCCCGAGTTGGAGCGCACCGTGCGATCGGTCTGGCGCCCCTCGTCCCCGGGCATCGCGTGGGACGCCCGAACTGACCGCCAAGTTAGGGCTCCGTGGCTAGGCGTCGCGCCGGGCGCCAGAACCGGCCAGGGAGCGGGGATCCGGCGTCGGTTCGGGCGTGGGACGCCACGAAGCCGGCCCGGATGGCGGGCAAGCGACGCCATGGCCGACCTAGTCCGGCTCTCCCGCGGTCGGGTCGCGTCGGATCGCGCGCGTACGGGGCGCGAGGCGGCCCTCGCCCTTCGCGACGCGGCCGGCCTCGCTCGGCAGGAGGCGCCGCGCACGGCCTTCGAGGATGCCGCGGAGGTGGGCGTCATCCGCGCCCGCGAGCTCGACGATGATGACCCGCATCGTCGTGCCGTCGGTCCAGGCACCGTGGGGCACGCCGGCGGGCCACAGGACGGCGTCGCCCGGCCCGACACGGAGCCGCTCGTCGCCGACCTCGACGAATCCGCCGCCCTCGATGACGCAGAACCACGTCGTGTTCGGGTTGGAATGCGGCGTGATACGGCCGTTACCGCCGAACGCCAGCTCCGAGATGAGGCCACGGGCGTCGGAGTGGATGACCTGGCCGGTCAGGCCGGTCGTGCCCGGCGGGCCCTCGCGACGGCGGTGGCCGGCGCCGAAGCGTCGGACCTCGATGGGCATGTCAGGCCGGGGCCGAGCCGTGCCGGGTGATGGCGCGCCGGCCTAGCGGCGCCGCCGTCGCTTGGTCGTCTTCGTCCGGATCGTCGCCTCCGGCTTGGAGGCCTTCGCCCGGGCGAGGTAACGCTGGCGGGCGAGCTGCACCTCGTAGGCCTCGAACAGCGCCGGATAGCGCCAGAACCGGACCCAGACGAGGACACCCACCCCGACGACCAGGATCGTCATCTCGACCGCGAAGTCGAAGACGAAGACCGCGCCCATCACGAGCAGGAAGAACGTGATGATCCCGGTCCAGAGCAGCCACTCCCACATGTCGAGGTAGAGGCGGTGCCGGTGGAGCTGGCGGGTCCGGATCGTGTAGGCCACGATGAGGACCACGAGCAGGATCAGCGACGCGATCCAGACCGGGTCGAACAGGTCGGGAAAGTTCTTCTTCGAGAAGGCGGTCCAGAAGTAGTCCCACGGCAAGAGGGTCACGGCGAGGGAGGATACATGGCCCGGGCTATACTCGGTCGCCCACGGTCGAAAACGACCTGCCGGTTGGCCCGCGAACAGCCCTGAGCCCGCTCGAGTCTGGAGGATGCCCCGGGTGCGAGCCCTGCTGTCGGTCGCGTCCCGAGACGGAATCTCCGCCTTCGCGCGCGGGCTGCAGGCCCTCGCCATCGAGGTCTACGCCACCGACGGGACGCGCGACCATCTCGCCCAGGACGGGATCGAGACCCAGCCCGTCTCCGCCCTGACCGGCAGCGAGGCGTTCCTCGGTGGCCAGGTCAAGACATTCCACCCGTCGATCTACGCCGGGATCCTCGCCCGCCGCGACAAGCCGGAGCAGCTGGCCGAGCTCGAGGCCCAGGGCATCGCCCCGATCGACCTCGTCGCCGTGAACGTCAAGCCGTTCGGCTCGGAGGTCGGCAAGCACGCGGTCGCGGTCGACCAAGCGGTCGAGATGATCGACGTCGGCGGCGCGGCGCTCCTGTCAGCGGCGGCCCGCAACGCTGCCGGCGTGGTGGTCCTGTCCAGCCCCGACCACTACCCCCGCGTCCTGGCCGAGATCAAGGAGCGCGGCATGGTCTCCGCGGAGCTCCGGGCGAAGCTTGCCGCCGAGGCGTACGCGACGATCGCCGCCTATCACGCCGAGATCGCGGCCTACCTGAACCAGCTGACCTCGACGACCTACCCGAAGCGCCTCGCGATGGTCCTCGAGAAGGTCACCGACCTGCGCTACGGCGAGAACCCCCACCAGACCGCGGCGTTCTATCGCGAGACGACCCACCGCTCCGGGACGCTCGCCGACGCGACGCTCATCCAGGGCGGCGAGCCGTCCTTCAACAACCTCCTCGACCTCGACGCCGCCTACCGCGTCGCGACCGACTTCACGACGCCGACGGTCTGCATCTCGAAGCACACCGACCCGGTCGGGATCGCCTCGGGCGACGACCTCGTCGAGGCCTATCGACGAGCCGTCGAGACCGATCCGGTGGCGTCGTACGGGGCCATCGTGGCGGTCAACCGGACGATGGACGGGCCGACCGCCCGGGAGGTCTCGAACAGCTCCTACGAGGCGGTCATCGCGCCGGGCTACGACGAGTCCGCGCTCATGACGCTGGCCCAGAAGCCCGCGCTTGAGGTCCTCGCGGTGCCGGCGAACCCGACCGACGGCCTGAGCGACTACGGGATCGCGAAGCTCGACTTCAAGCGCGTCGCTGGCGGCCTCCTCCTCGAGACGATGGACGAGCTCGGCCTCGACGGCCTGCAGCTCCACGTCGTCACGAAGCGCCGCCCGACGCTCGAGGAGCTGACCGACCTGCTGTTCGCCTGGCGCGCCGTCCGGCACGTTCGCTCGAACGCGATCGTGCTCGCGAAGAACGCCGCGACGGTGGGCATCGGGACCGGCCAGCCGAACCGCCTGACCTCGGTCGAGATCGCGCTCCACCGCGCCGGCGATCGGGCCAAACTCGCGGTGATGGCGAGCGACGCCTACTTCCCGTTCCCGGACGCGATGCAGCTCGCCGCGATGGCGGGCATCACCGCGATCATCCAGCCGGGTGGCAGCATTCGCGACGAGATGGCGATCGAGCTGGCGGACCGGCACCACATCGCGATGGTCTTCACCGGCCGCCGCCACTTCCGGCACTGATGGCGGGCCAGTAGGACCATGACGATCCAGCATCCCGGTGAGGCGGCCATGGAGAAGCTGCTCGCGCTCGAGATGGCCTACGTGACCGAGGCCGCCGCGATCGCATCGGCGCGGCTCATGGGCCGCGGCGATCGGACGGAGGCGGACCGGGTCGCGACCGAGGCCATGCGCGCCGCCATGGACGAAGTCGAGATGCACGGCACGATCGTCATCGGTGAGGGCGAGCGGGACGAGGCGCCGATGCTCTACATCGGCGAGAAGGTCGGCGCGGGCTCGGAGGACGGCAACGCGCCGGAGATCGACATCGCCGTCGATCCCCTCGAGGGCACCAACCTCGTCGCCACCGGCTCGGCGAACGCGATCACCGTCCTCGCCGCATCGGAGAAGGGCGGCCTCGTCCATGCCCCGGATACGTACCTCGAGAAGCTGTGCGTGGGCCCGCTCGCGGCGGGCCACGTCGACATCACCCGGCCACCCGGCGAGAACGTCCACCGGATCGCCGAGGCGCTCGGCCGGAAGGTCCAGGACATCACCGTCATCGTCCTCGACCGACCGCGCCACGAGGCGCTCATCGCCGAGCTCCGCGCGACCGGCGCCCGGATCAAGCTCATCAGCGACGGCGACCTGTCGGCCGCGATCAGCTGCTCGGTCCAGGGCACCGGCGTCCATGCGGTCATGGGCATCGGCGGCGCCCCGGAGGGCGTGATCACCGCCGCGGCCCTGCGCTGCCTCGGTGGCGAGATCCAGGCTCGCTTCCGGTACCGCAACGACGACGAGCGAGCCCGAGGCGCCCGGATGGGTCACGGCGACGAGGCGCGGATCTACAAGACCGAGGACCTCGCCTCCGGCAACAACCTCGTGTTCGCCGCCACCGGCGTGACGACCGGCGACCTCCTCCAGGGCGTGCGGTTCTTCGGCGGCGGGGCTCGGACCCACTCGATGGTCATGGCCTACCAGACCAAGACGGTCCGGTTCGTCGACACGGTCCACATGTTCGACCGCGAGCGCCCGCCGAGCGTCCGCCTCTAGCCGTGGCCGGCTCGGGCCCCCGGATCCTCGCGATGGGTGGCGCCTCACTGCTGGCGTCGTCGACCGACGGCCCGCTCCACCAGTACCTGCTCGATCTGACCGGCCAGTCGCGGCCGCGGATCTGCTTCCTCGGGACGGCGGGTGGCGAGAACGTCGAGTACCGCGCCGCGTTCTACGCCTTCTTCGCGCGCCGCGCGGAGGCGACCCACCTCGACCTGATCGGCCGGACCGTCGAGGACGTCGAGGCCTTCCTGCTGGACCAGGACGCGATCTACGTCGGTGGCGGGAACACGGCCAACATGCTCGCGATCTGGCGGCTCCACGGCGTCGATCGGGCCCTGAAGCGCGCCTGGGAGGCCGGCGTCATCCTCGCCGGCCCGTCCGCCGGCGGGAACTGCTGGTTCGAGGCGAGCATCACCGACTCGTTCGGGCCCGGCCTCGGCCCGCTCAAGGACGGGCTGAAGCTCCTGCCCGGCAGCTTCTGTCCCCACTACGACAGCGAGTCCCTCCGTCGCCCGCGCTACCACGAGCTCGTCGGCTCCGGGCAATTGCCCTCCGGCCACGCGGCCGACGACGGCGTCGGCCTGCTCTTCGAGGGCCGCGACCTCCGCGAGGTCGTCGCATCCCTCCCGGGCTCGAGCGCTTTCCGGGTCGAGCGGGGCCGCGGCAACACCGCGGACGAGGAGCCGATCCGGGCGAAGGTCATTCGCCCGTGACGTCACACTGAGCGAGCGCGCTCAGGGTTTCCGCCTGGCAAAGGCGCCAGAACTGCGCTCGGGTCCGGTACGCGCCGCGGGGCTCGCTGCGATCGCTACGCGGCGCGCGGCTTACGGCGGAACACGGTGAGGAGCGCGATGACGCCTGCCGCGCCGAGCAGCAACCAGTTGCTGTCGCGACTGGGGGCGGCGGGCGGGGACAGCGTTGCGGTGTCCGGGAGGTTATCCGACGACATCGTGACCTCGAGGGATCCGCCGTTGTCGAGGTAGCAGCCCGCGGCCGCACCGGGCACGCAGATATCCACCATCCCGAGAAACAGCCGCGTCGCGCCAG
>JACQEG010000166.1 GCA_016200665.1 Chloroflexota bacterium
GCCGACTTGGCCCACGAGTCCTGGATCTGCTTGAAGACCTTGCCCATGCCCGGCCGCATGAGGCTCCGGCTCTCGGCCTCCGCCTCGTGGTCGCGCCGCCGCATCCGCTCGGCTTCGCGTGGATCGATGGGATCGAGGTCGTCCACGGCGTGATGGTCGAATGGCCGGCGACCCTCGTCAAGGCGTGATTCGCGCGGCTGCCAGGCCGATCCCGGCGCGGGCCGGCGATACTTCGTCGGTGGCATCCGACGAGGCCCATCCGAAGGCCGGCGCCGCACCCGTCCTCGACGGCGCGTCGGTCCGCCTGCGACCGCTCCGGCCGGATGACCGGGCTGCCCTTCGGGCGATCCTCGCCCAACCCGAGGTGGCTCGCTGGTGGGACACCGCCGATCCAGACAGCGCCGTCGACGAGTGGCTCGAGGAGGACGGCGACAGCGTCGGGTTCGCGATCGAGCTGGATGGTCGGGTCGTCGGCAGCATCCAGTACGCCGAGGAGAACGAGCCCGGCTACCGCCACGCCGGCATCGACCTGTTCCTCGACAGCGACCATCGCGGCCGCGGCTTCGGTCCGGACGCGATCCGGACGCTCGCCCGGCACCTGATCGAGGCGCGCGGCCACCACCGGCTCACGATCGATCCCGCGGCCGCCAACGAGCGGGCCATCCGGGCCTACCGCAAGGTCGGCTTCCGGACGGTCGGCGTGATGCGCGCCTACGAGCGGGCAGCGGACGGCACGTGGCACGACGGCCTGCTCATGGACCTCCTCGCCGCCGAGCTGACGTGACCAGAATCCCGTTCGCGAACGTTCCTGCACGTCCATGTCGATCTCGGCGGCGCTCGTTCGACGGATAGGTAGAAGGGCAACACGGCCCCCGATCGGGCGGGCCCGATGCCGCGACGCAGAAGGAGAATCGAGATGCGCGTCATGGTCCTGGTGAAGGGCGACCCCCAGACCGAGGCCGGCCAGCTGCCGCCGGAGGGCCTCGTCGACGAGATGACGGCCTTCAACGAGCGGCTCGTCCAGGCGGGCGTCATGCTCGCCGCCGACGGCCTCTACCCGAGCGAGAAGGGCGTCCGCGTCCGCTTCGACGGAACCCGGCGAACCGTCATCGACGGGCCGTTCGCCGAGGCCAAGGAGCTCGTCGCGGGCTACTGGCTGTGGCAGGTCCGGTCGCTCGACGAGGCCGTCGAGTGGCTGAAGCAGGCGCCGTTCCAGGGCGGGGAGGTCGAGATCCGGCCGATCTTCGAATCGGAGGACTTCCTGGCGGAGTACGGCAACCCCGAGCTGCGGGCCCGCGAGGACCGCCTCAAGACCGCCATCGCCGAGCGCTCGTAGCCAAGGAGAGCCGAGTGAAGTTCTTCATGAAGACCACCCCGGACGTGAGCCGGCCGCCCACGCCACCCAGCCCGGAGCTCATGGCCGACATGGGTCGCTTCGTCGAGGAATCGTTCCGGAACGGAACGCTCGTCGCGACGGGGGCCATGGACCCGCGGACGAAGCGGATCGAGCACCGCGGCGGGCAGTTCACGATCACCGATGGGCCGTTCACCGAGGCCAAGGAGGCGGTCGTCGGCTGGGCGATCGTCAACGCCGACTCGGTCGAGCAGGCGATCGAGCTGTCGAAGCGGTTCTGGGCGATCGTCGGCGATGGCCAGGGCACGATCCAGCGGATCTACGACCCTGGTGAGATGCCGCCGCAGTTCACCGAGCGGGCCAGCTGACCGAGGAAGCCCCGCACGATGGCGATCACTCCGAGCCGAGGCGACGTGGCCGATCGCGTCCTGGACGCGGTCTGGCGAATGGAGTCGCCTCGGCTCATCGCCACCCTGACCCACCTCACCCGCGACGTGGGGCTTGCGGAGGACATGGCCCAGGAGGCCTTCCTTGCGGCCGTCCAGCAATGGCCGGCAGAGGGGGTGCCGGACAATCCGGCGGCCTGGCTGACCGCCGTGGCCAAGCGCCGGGCGATCGACCAGATCCGCCGCTCGGCCCTGGGCCAGCGAAAGGTCGAGGAGCTCGGGCACGACCTGCGGGTGGCGGAGGAGTCCGCGCCGGACGACGACGAACGGATCGACGAGGCGGCCATCGGCGACGATCTCCTCCGGCTCGTCTTCATGTGCTGTCACCCGATCCTGTCGGTCGATGCGCGGGTCGCCCTGACCCTGCGAATGCTCGGCGGGCTCCGGACCGACGAGGTCGCACGGGCGTTCCTGACGAGCGAGGCGACGATCCAGCAGCGGATCGTCCGGGCCAAGCGAACGCTGGCCGAGGCCCATGTCCCGTTCGAGGTGCCGACCGGCGCGGATTTCGAGGCGCGCCTCGCCTCCGTGCTCCAGGTGATCTACCTCGTGTTCAACGAGGGCTACTCGGCGACCGCCGGTGAGGACTGGGTCCGACCGGCGCTCTGCGAGGACGCACTGCGCCTGGGTCGCGTGCTGGCGGGCCTCGTGCCGGGCGAGCCCGAGGTCCATGGCCTCGTCGCCCTCATGGAGATCCAGGCCTCCCGGATGCGGGCGCGAACGGCGGTGGGTGGACGCCCGATCCCGCTGCTCGAGCAGAATCGAGCTCGCTGGGACCAGCTGCTCATCCATCGGGGCCTCGTCGCGCTCGGCCGGGCAGAGGCCCTCGGCGGCGCGATCGGGCCGTACGC
>JACQEG010000169.1 GCA_016200665.1 Chloroflexota bacterium
CACCTCGACCCAGCGCCGGTCCGGCTGTGGCAGGACGCCGGCGACTACGAGTGGCTGGCCGAGGCGAACGACGAGCTCGCGGCGCTCCTCACCGGGCGCGGCTACGACCTCACCTATCGCCGCCACCACGGCGGCCACGACCAGACGTCCTGGAACGAGTCGCTCGTGGACGCCCTGCCGGCGATCTTCCCGCCCTGACCCCCGGCAGCGGTGCGCCGCGGCGACACCGAATGGTCCTGCCCGAATCCCCGAAGGTCCTGAACCCAACCGCACCCCACCGACGCCACGGTGGTCCAATTGCAGCCGCCGCGTATCCTGCGGTGGGTCAGCGGGCAGAGGGCGCCCGCCCACCGGTGACCGGGGGAGGTCCGCGGATTGTCGCTGCTGCAACGGGTCGAACGGGCACAACGGGCGGCTGCGTCGCCCGAGTCGGCCCCGGTCGCGCCCGACGCCGAGATCGTCCGAGTCGAGCCGCCGCACCCCAAGGCCGCGAGCTCACCGGCCCGCGAGGCGCTCCTCGGCGACATCCGGCGACGCGTCCAGGACGAGGTCATCGCGTCGTTCAAGTCGCTCATCGACGCGCCCGACGCCGAGCAGGTCCGCAGCCGGATCGCCGCGATGGTCGACCGGATCATCCTCGACGGCGCGTTCTCGGTCACCCGTGACGAGCGGCACTCGCTGGTCGAGGAGATCGTCCACGAGATCACCGGCTTCGGGCCGATCGAGCCGTACCTGGCCGACGAGACGATCACCGAGGTCATGGTCAACGGCCCGCGCCACGTCTATATCGAGCGGTCCGGCAAGATCGAGCAGGTCGACGCCGTCTTCCTGAACGACGAGCACGTCCTCCGGATCATCGACCGGATCATCGCCCCGATGGGCCGCCACATCGACGAGACGAGCCCCCGCGTCGACGCCCGGCTGCCCGACGGCTCGCGGGTCAACGCGGTCATCGCCCCGATCTCGCAGATCGGGCCGGTCATCACGGTCCGAAAGTTCGCCCACCGGCCGTACACCGTCGAGGACCTCATCCGGTTCGGGACCGCGACGGCAGAGATGTTCGACTTCCTGCGGGCGTGCATCGAGGCGCGCCTGAACGTCTTCGTTTCCGGCGGCACGGGCTCGGGCAAGACGACGACCCTCAACGTCATCTCGCAGTTCATCCCCGAGGACGACCGGATCATCACGATCGAGGACGCGGCGGAGCTCCAGCTCCGGCAGGAGCACGTCGTCACCCTCGAGGCCCGGCCGCCGAACATCGAGGGCGCCGGCGAGATCACGATCCGCGACCTCCTCCGAAACGCCCTCCACATGCGGCCCGACCGGATCATCGTCGGCGAGTGCCGCTCGGGCGAGGCCCTGGACATGATCCAGGCGATGACGACCGGCCAGGCGGGCTCGCTCTCGACCGGCCACGCCAACACGACGCGGGACATGCTCCGGCGCCTCGAGACGATGGTCCTCATGACCGGCTACGAGCTGCCGCTGCGGGCGATCCGCGAGCAGATCGCCTCGGCCGTGGACCTCATCGTCCATACCGCCCGGCTCAAGGACGGCTCGCGCAAGATCGTCAACATCACGGAGGTCTTCGGGATCGAGGACGACGAGATCCTGACACAGGACATCTTCGCCTTCGAGCAGACCGACTTCCGCGACGGGAAGGTCATCGGCGAGCTCCGCCCGACCGGGGTCCGGCCGACGTTCATGAGCGTCTTCAAGTCCAGCGGCGTCGAGATGCCGAAGGGCGAGTTCGGGATCCCGCCGGAGGACCCGGCCAAGCCGACCCGGGCCGGCAAGGGCCGCTGGATGGACGGCACGAGCAGCCTCGCCCTGGCCGCGACGAAGCCCGGCTTCGGGCTCGGCAAGGTCGTCAACGCGGGCGGGATGCTGTACGTCTCCGCGATCGGTCCGGTGAACCCCGAGACGGGGCTCGTCGTGAACGGCGGCATCAAGGAGCAGAGCCGCCAGTGCCTCGCCAACCTCAAGGCCCGGCTGGAGGCTTCCGGCAGCTCGCTCGACAAGGTCGCCTGGGCGAACTGGGCGCTCCGCGAGCCGAGCGAGTTCGACCTCTTCAACGAGGAATGGCTCCGCTGGTTCCCCAGCGACGGGCCGGTCGGCCAGGGCACGCTCCTGCCGCCCTCGCACCGCCGCGCCGGCTTCCGCGTCTCCCTCGGGGTGATCGCGGAGGCCTGACGCCCGAGCCGCGGCCCTGGCCGGGCTGCTGCACGACAGCTAGGTGTGATTCACGAAGTGGTCGTTGACCGTGGCTGGCGTTCCGCGAGGGCCGCTGGTGGTGAGGTCCGCTGGCGGTGGTGACCATGAGTCAACACAACGAGGCTGAACGCCCGCCAACCGTGGTCCTCGCCGCGGATTGGTGACTGACACGCACGCATCGGGCCCGAGGACGTCGGAATCCGGAGCGTCTGCCACGCTGAGCCACGACGTGTTGACTGGCAGACATGCCCTGACGGTCGTGGGTTGTCGACAACCGCCGACCTCAACAACGTGTCCGTGAATCACACC
>JACQEG010000173.1 GCA_016200665.1 Chloroflexota bacterium
ATCCATGACCGCGTGCTGATCGGCGGTCCCGCGGTCGATCCCGACTACGCATCCCGCCGCGCCGGCCTGCTCGTCGTGGCGGTCGAGTGCGCGATGGCCACGACGACGTGCTTCTGTGCCTCGATGGAAACCGGCCCGGAGGTGGGCGAGGGCGCCGACGTCGTGCTGTCGGAAGCGGACGGCGGCTTCGTGGCTCGCGGCGCCACCGCGGCCGGCCGGACGCTCCTCGCGGCTCTCGACCTCGAGCCTGCGCCGGTCACCGAGGTCGGCGCGGCCGACGCTCGAGTCGCGGCGGCGCGGGCCGCGATGGGCCGCAACCTCGGCGTCGAGACCGACGGGCTCCACGACCGCCTGCTCGCCAGCCTCGACAGTCCGCGCTGGGATGCCGTCGCGACTCGCTGCCTGGCCTGCACCAACTGCACGCTCGTCTGTCCGACCTGCTTCTGCACCGGCCAGTTCGTGACGTCCGACCTCGACGGGCGGGCCTCGACGGCCACCCGCACGTGGGACTCGTGCTTCACCGCCGGCTTCGCCCAGGTGGCGGGCGGCTCGTTCCGGCCGAAGCATCGGGACCGCTACCGCCAGTGGCTGACGCACAAGTTCGGCACGTGGTTCGACCAGTTCGGCTCGTCCGGCTGCGTGGGCTGCGGCCGCTGCATCGCCTGGTGCCCGGTCGGGATCGACGTCCGCGAGTCGCTGGCCGACGTCGCTCCCGTCACCGCGCCGGCCACGCCTCTCGCGCCGCTCGGCGTGGCCATCCCGGGCCTGGGCGGTGGACCGCGCCCGGCCGATCGCTGGACGCCCGAGGCGCTCGCCACGAGGTACGTGACGGCGCGCGTCGCCGCGGTGACGCCCGAGACGGCGGACACGGTGACCCTCCGGATCGCGACCGACGACCCGGGCCTGCTGGCGGCGCGGCCCGGCCAGTTCGTCATGGTCGCGGTCCCGGCCTTCGCGGTCCCGCCGATCTCGATCTCGCGGATCCACGCGGACGGCTTCGAGCTGACGATCCGCGCGGCCGGCCCGGCGACGAGCTTCCTGACGCACCTCCGCGTTGGCGCGGAGCTGGTGCTGCGCGGGCCGCTCGGGCGGCCGTGGCCGATCGAGGACGCCCACGGCCGCGACGTCGTCGTCGTGGCCGGCGGCATCGGCCTGGCCCCGCTCCGCGGCCTGATCGACGCGCTGCTGGCCGACCGCGCCAAGGTCGGCGCGATCCGCCTGTATGCCGGCGCGCGGACGCCGCACGATCGGCTGTTCGTCGAGGAGCTCGATGCCCTCGCGGCTCGCGAGGACGTCCTCGTGCGGGTGACCGTCGATCGGGCCGGACCGGAGTGGCTCGGCCGCGTCGGCATCGTCACCCAGCTCTTCCGGACCGTGACCGGGACGGGCCAGAACGTCACGGCCTTCATCTGCGGCCCGGAGCGGATGATGACCGCCGTCGCGGACACGATGGCCGACCTCGGCGTGCCCCAGACGCACACCTGGCTGACGCTCGAGCGACACATGGAGTGCGGCGTCGGGCTGTGCGGCCATTGCCAGATGGGTCCGCGCTTCGTCTGCAGGGACGGGCCGGTCTTCTCGGTCGCGGAGCTCGGTCCGGACCTCCGGCGGGAAGGCCTGTGATGGCGCTGAGCGGTGCGCCGCACGCGGCTCGCGCGGCGGCCAGCCACCGGCCGCGCGTCGGGGTCGTCAAGTTCGCGTCGTGCGACGGCTGCCAGCTCACGATCCTCGACCTCGAGGACGAGCTGCTCGCCCTCACCGAGCGGTTCGAGTTCGTCGAGTTCGCCGAGGCGACCTCGCGCCGGTCGTCCGGTCCGTTCGACGTCCTGTTCGTCGAGGGCTCGATCTCCACGCCCGAGCAGGCGGTCGAGATCGTCCGGTTGCGAGCCGCGGCGAAGACGCTCGTGACGATCGGGGCGTGCGCCACTGCCGGCGGCATCCAGGCCCTGCGGACCGCGGCCGAGCATCCGGCCTTCCGGGCCGCGGTGTACCCCGCGCCGACGTTCGTCGATTCACTCGACGTCGCGCACCCTGTGGCGACCTACGTCACCGTGGATGCCGAGCTGCGCGGCTGTCCGATCGATCCGGGCCAGCTCGTCGAGCTGCTGACCGCCCTCACGACGGGACGCCGGCCACAGCTGCCGGACCAGGCGGTCTGCCTCGAGTGCAAGCGGCGCGGCGTGACCTGCGTCGTGGTGGCCCAGGGCGTGCCGTGCCTCGGGCCGGTCACGCGAACCGGATGCGGGGCGATCTGCCCGCGCTTCGGGCGCGGCTGCTACGGCTGCTTCGGGCCGCGCGAAGGCGCCAACGTCGACAGCCTCGCGAACGGGGTCCGGTTCCACGGCGGTCGGACCGACGCCGAGATCGGGCGGCTGTTCGCCGGGTTCACCGGCGCCGCCGCCCCATTCCGGACCGTCACCGATCGGCTCGGCGGCCGGCCGGCGCGGGAGCTGCGACCCGCGCTCGCGCACCCGCCCGAGCTGGCCCACGAGCGACCGCCGCAGTGGCCGGCCGATGCATCGGAGGACCCCGATGCACGGCAGTGACCTGCGCTTCCAGGTCGAGAACCTGACCCGCGTCGAGGGCGAGGGCTCGCTCCACCTGCTCATCCGTGACGGTGCCGTCGAGGAGGCGCGCCTCCAGATCTTCGAGGCACCGCGGTACTTCGAGGCGCTCGTCGCCGGCCGGACGCCCGACGAGGTCCTCGACATCGTCGCCCGGATCTGCGGCATCTGTCCGGTCGCCTACCAGATGAGCGCGGTCCACGCCTTCGAGGACCTGTTCGGGGTCGAGGTGGAGCCGCCGACCCACGCCCTCCGCCGGCTGCTGTATTGCGCGGAGTGGATCGAGAGCCACGCCCTCCACGTGTACCTCCTCCACGCCCCGGACTTCCTGGGCTACGCCAGCGCCGTCGAGCTGGCCCGCGACCATCGCGACCTCGTGGCCGACGGGTTGCGGCTCAAGAAGGCCGGCAACCACCTCCTGTCCGTGCTCGGTGGCCGGCCGATCCATCCCGTGAGCGTTCGGGTCGGCGGCTGGTCGCGGGCGCCGCGGCGCGCCGAGCTGCTGGCCCTCCGGCCGGAGCTCGAGGAGGCGCTGCGCCTCGCGAAGGCCACCGTCGAGGTGGCGCTGTCGCTGGTGCCGCCGGCGTTCGAGCGCGAGCCCCGTCTCGTCGCCCTCCACGACCCGCACGAGTACCCGATGAACCGCGGCCACATCGTCTCGAGCGACGGCCTCGCGCTCCCGCCGCAGGCCTGGGGCGAGGCGTTCCACGAGGTCCAGGTGCCGTGGTCGAACGCCCTCCAGTCGCGCGGCAACGACGGCCTGCCGTACCTGCTCGGACCCGCGGCGCGGATCGTCCTGGACCACGACCAGCTGCATCCGCTCGCGGCCGAGGCGCTGCACGCCAGCGGCGCCCTCGAGTCGATCCGGCGCAACCCCTACCGCAGCATCGTCGCCCGGGCGATCGAGCTCGTCCACGCCACGGCGGAGGCGCTGGACATCATCGAGGCGTACGTGGAGCCCGACGCGCCGGCGGTGCCGTGGACCGCCCGGCCGGGTACCGCCGCCTGGGCGACGGAGGCGCCGCGCGGCCTGCTGTTCCACCGCTACGAGATCGGGGAGGACGGGCTCGTCGCCGCGTCGACCATCATCCCGCCGACGTCCCAGAACCAGGCCGCGATCGAGGCCGACATCGCGACGTTCGCGCCCCGCGTCCTGGACCTGCCGATGGACGCTGCGACGCATGCCCTCGAGCAGCTCATCAGGTCCTATGACCCCTGCATCTCGTGCGCAACGCACTTCCTCGACCTGACCATCGAGCCCACGGTTCCGGCATGAACGCCCCGATCTTCGCGGTCCGGCTGCTCGTCTGCGGCAACGCCGATCGCGGCGACGACGGGGCGGCCCTCGCCGCCGTCGCCCATCTCCTGCCGCGGATCGAGGATTCGATCCGCCATCGCATCGACGTCCGGCGCTGTGCCCAGCTCGACGCGACCGACCTCATCGACGTGCCGAGCCACCAGGTCTGCGTCGTCGTCGACACCGTCGTCGGCATCGAGCCCGGAACGATCGTCACCCTGCCGCTGGCAGAGCTGGCGGCCGCCGACTCGCCCGTCGCTCCGCGCTCCTCGCACGCCCTGCCGATCGGCCAGGTCATCGGCATCGCGGCAGCCATCCGGGGCCAGCTGCCCGACGGCGTCTTCGTCGGCATCGGGGGCCGGCGCTTCGGCTTCGGCAATCGTCGGTCGCGGGCCATCACCGGCGGCATGCGGGCCTTCGAGCGGGCGATCGAGGGCGAGGTCCGGCGGTTTGCCTCCGCGGCGCTCGTGGCCGGCCCCGGGGGCCATCCGGGCGTCTGACGCGAGGCCGGACGGCTGGGGGCCGAGCGGCCCCGTGACTTCGGGCCGCTGGTCCCTTCGTGCGGGTGAGCGTGCCCGCGACCATCGGATCATGACGTCCCCTGAGGCAGTCTTGCCGTCTCCCGAAGCCCCAACCGGTCCCCGTTACCCCGGCATTCCCGCGATCGTCGACGGCTCCGAGGCCGTCGCCCATGTGGAGAGCCGGCTGGCCGAGATCGCCTGCGTCTACCCGATCACGCCCTCGACGACGATGGCCGCGATCTACCAGGCCGCCGTCGCCGACGGCCGGACGGACCTGTGGGGCACGCCCCTGCGCTTCATCGAGCCCGAGTCGGAGCACTCGTCCGCCTCCGCCGCCGAAGGCGCCGCCCTCGCCGGCGCGCGGGTCACGAACTTCACCGCGGGCCAGGGCCTCGTGCTCATGAAGGAAGTCCTGCTCGTCATCAGCGGCAAGCGCCTGCCGGTGGTCTTCCACGTCGGCGCGCGGGCCCTCACGAGCCAGGCGCTCAACATCCACGCCGGCCATGACGATGTCATGGCCGTGGCCGATGCCGGCTGGGGCATCCTCTTCGCCCGGAACGCCCAGGAGGCGGCCGACCTCGCGGCGATCGCCAGGCGAACCGCGGAGGCGACGCAGACGCCGTTCATCGTCGCCCAGGACGGCTTCCTGACGACCCACACCCTCGAGAACGTCCGCCTGCCCGAGGATGAGCTCCTTCACGACTTCCTGGGCGAGCCGCGGCTCCACGTCCGCGACCTCTTCGATCCGGCCGAGGCCCTGATGACCGGCGTCGTCGAGAACCAGGACGCCTACATGAAGGGCAAGATCGGCCAGCGCGCCTACACCGACCGCATCCCCGCGGTGCTCGCCGAGGCGATGGCCGAGTGGACCACGCTCACCGGGCGCCACGTGTCCGCGATCGACACGTACCGGATCGAGGATGCTCGCGAGATCCTCGTCTCGATGGGCACCATCGCCGACACCGCGATCGCCGTCGTCGATCACCTGCGCTCGATCGGCCGGCCGGTCGGCTGCATCACCGTGACCGCCTTCCGGCCGTTCCCGGCGAACGAGCTGGCCGCGGCGCTCCAGCACGCCCGCGCCGTCGGCATCGTGGAGCGAACCGACGAGCCGCTCGCGGCCGCGAACCCGCTCACCCGCGAGGTCAAGTCGGCCCTCTACGAGGCGGCCGCCGAGGGTGAGATGGTTCCGCGGATCCATTCCTTCTCGGCCGGGCTCGGCTCGCGCGACGTGGCCGCCGGCGACCTGATCGCGGTCTTCGACCAGCTGGCCCATCGCGGCCCGGCCCCGGAGCCGCTCCGCGTCCTCGGCATCCGCCACCCGCTCGCCGTCGAGGCCACGTCCGTCGACCTCCGGCCGGCCGGCGCCTACTCGCTCCGCGGCCACTCGATCGGTGGCTTCGGGAGCGTCACGACGAACAAGCTCGTGGCAACCCTCGCCGGCGAGCTGTTCGACAAGCAGGTCCAGGCCTACCCCCGCTACGGCTCGGAGAAGAAGGGCCTGCCGACGACCTACTACCTGACGATCGCCGACGCGCCGATCCGGCTCCACGCGGAGCTCGATCGGGTCGACTTCGTGCCCCTCCACGACGTCTCCGCCTTCGGCCTCGGCGACCCGCTCGCCGGCCTGGTCCCCGGTGGCGACCTCTTCATCCAGTCGGCCCTCGCCGACCCGGAGGCGATCTGGGCCTCGATCCCGGCCCACGCCCGGGCGGAGATCGTCGCCCGCCGGATCCGGGTGACCGCCCTCGACACGGCGGCCCTGGCGATGCGTCACGCGCCCCGACCCGATCTCCAGGTCCGGATGCAGGGCGTCGCCCTCGTCGGCGTCTTCCTCCGCGTGAGCCCGTTCGCTGCGCGCGCCGGCCTCGATCGGGCGCAGCTCCTCGACGCCGTGCGCGGACAGCTCGGCCGCTTCTTCGGGAAGCGCGGCGGCTCGGTCGTCGACGCCAACCTCGAGGTCATCGCCGAGGCCTACGACGGGCTCATCGACGTCACCGGCGCCATCGCCTCTGCCCGGGACGGCACGACGGAGACCGCGCCGGTCGGAACGCCGGCATGAAGGCCGCCCCGCACCTGACCGTCGCCGACTGCATGGCGGTCGAGCCGATCCTCGTCCGGGCCGACGCCTCGCTCACCGAAGCCGTGGGGCTCATGGACCGCCACCACATCCACGGCCTGCCGGTCGTGGACGCGGCGGGCACCCTCATCGGCGTGCTGTCGCAGACGGACCTCACCCGGGCCCGCGCGACCGAGTACCTCTGGTCCGGCTGGCCGGGCCTCGCGGTCCGCCACCTCATGACCAGCCCGGCGGTCACGGTCCGGCGCTCGACGCCGCTGATCATCGCCGCCCGGAAGATGGAGCGCCACGCGATCCATCGGCTCGTCGTCGTCGACGACGCGGATGAGACGATCCCGATCGGCGTCCTCTCCATGACCGATCTCATCCACGCGATCGCCGAAGAGACAGGGGCGTCCCGATGACCGACGCGAAGCCGAGCGACATCGCCGTGCTGGGCAAGGTGCCCGGCGAGCTCAAGGAAGCCCACAGCGACCGCCTCGCGACGGTCGCCCCGGAGATCCTCGACATCCACGCCTACGTCGAGGACTTCGGCCGGTCGGTCGTGCCGGCCTACCGCAAGGGCATCGCCGACCGTGAGCTGCCGGCCGATGCCGGCCTCGCCCGCAGCATCATCCCGCCGGGCACCGCGGCCGTCCGCGACTTCAGCCACCTCGCCCCGACGATCCCCGAGCTCATCGCCGAGAAGTGCGTGGGCTGCATGGCCTGCGTCAGCGCCTGCCCCGACAGCGCGATCTTCGGGATCGTCACGCCCGCGCCCGAGCTCGCGACCCGGATCGAAACGGCGGCGGCCGGCGACGCGACCCGCGCGGCCGCGCTCCAGTCGCACTTCGTCGACACCCAGAAGTACGGCGAGCTGCCGGCCCGCAAGGGCCTCGACCGGGGTGCCTTCGGGATCTTCGTCGACCCGGCCCATTGCAAGGGCTGTGGCGAGTGCGTCGACGTCTGCGTCGAGATGGGCCACGACGCGCTGTTCATGACCGAGAAGATCGACAGCGAGCCCGCGACCGGCGCCTCGACGCTCGAGCGCTTCGACCAGGACATCGCCTTCTACCGGACCCTTCCGCCGACGCCGGCGGTCTACCGCAACGAGAAGGCGCTGGCCGACCTCATGCTCGGCGAGCATGCCTTCGGCTACGTCGGCGGGGCCGGCTCGTGCGCCGGCTGCGGCGAGGCGACGGCGGTCCGGATGCTGGTCGCCGCGACCCGCCAGGTCCATGGCCCGAACTCGATGGGCATCGTGGCCGCCACCGGCTGCAACAGCGTCTTCGGCAGCACCTATCCGTTCAACCCGTACCTCGTCCCGTGGACGAACTCGCTGTTCGAGAACGCGCCCGCGGTCGCGATGGGGATCCGGTCGAGCTGGGACGCCGCCGGCCACCCCGAGCGGCGGCTGTGGGCCTTCGGCGGCGACGGGGCGATGTACGACATCGGCTTCCAGGCGCTGTCGCGGATGGTCGCGTCGGGCGCCGACATCAAGGTCCTCGTCCTCGACACGCAGGTCTACTCAAACACCGGCGGCCAGGCCTCGACGGCGACGTTCGGCGGCCAGGTCACGAAGCTGTCCGCGTACGGCAAGGCCCTCCATGGCCGGCCCGAGCGGCGCAAGGAGCTGGCGAAGATCCTGATGGCCCACGGCGAGGTCTACGTCGCCCAGACGACGCCGGCCCACCTGAACCACTTCTACCGCGCGGTCATGGAGGCCAACGAGTACCCGGGGCCGGCGGTCATCGTGGCGTACACGGCGTGCATGCCGGAGCACGGCATCCCCGACGACGCCGCCACGCGCCAGGCGAAGTTCGCGGTCGACTCGCGGGCCTTCCCGCTGTTCACGTACGACCCGCGCCGTGGCGAGTCGATGGCCGAGCGGCTGTCGCTCCAGGGCAACCCCGCGACGAAGGACGACTGGGCGAAGGCGCCCGACGGCAGCGCGATCGACTTCCTCAGCTTCGCGCGATCCGAAGGGCGCTTCGCCCAGCACTTCGGCAAGGACGGCAGCCCGACGCCGGAGATCCTCGCGACCCAGGACGACCGCCTCGCGAACTGGCACTCCCTCCAGGAGCTCGCCGGCATCCGGTAGCGAGCGCCGCGCTGAGGGCCTGAGGTCCCGCGGGTCCGACCGGTCCCGCAACTGCCTCGCGGCGGTCAGATACCAAGACTGTTGGTATTCGCCATCGCGTGGCGCGGCCACGGCCCGCGACACCGGCCTCGCTGAGCGTGGATCCACTCCCGTCCTCGCGGCATTGCTGACGCCGTGAGGCCGGCAGGCTGCCCCGCACCAACATGCTTGGTATCTGGCATTCCGACGCAGCTGGCTCGCCGGCGAGCCCGGGGGCGTGTCGTCTGCAGCCAATGCGCCGACAATGGCGCCATGGCGACCACCGATGCGGCGGCACGGAGCGCCGCGACGCGCACCGGGACCACCGATCGGACAGCCCTGAGCCACGGACCCCTGTCCGACGCCGAGCTTGCGCGCCTCGACGCGTACTGGCGGGCGGCGAACTACCTCTCGGTCGGGCAGATCTACCTGCTCGACAACCCGCTCCTGCGGGAGCCGCTCCGGGCCGAGCACGTCAAGCCCCGGCTGCTCGGCCACTGGGGCACGTCGCCGGGCCTGAACCTGCTCTACGCGCACCTCAATCGCGTCATCCGGAACTGGGACCTCGACGCGATCTACGTCACCGGCCCCGGCCACGGCGGCCCGGCGCTCGTCGCGAACGCCTACCTCGAGGGCACCTACAGCGAGGTCTACCCGGCGATCACCCGCGACGAGGCGGGCCTGCGGAAGCTGTTCCGGCAGTTCTCGTTCCCGGGCGGGATCCCGAGCCACGACTCACCGGAGCGGCCCGGCTCCATCCACGAGGGCGGCGAGCTCGGCTACTCGCTGGCCCACGCCTATGGCGCCGCGTTCGACAACCCCGACCTGCTCGTGGCCTGTGTCGTCGGCGACGGCGAGGCCGAGACCGGGCCCCTCGCCGGGAGCTGGCACTCGAATAAGTTCCTCGACCCCGCGCGTGACGGCGCGGTCCTGCCGATCCTCCACCTGAACGGCTACAAGATCGCCAACCCGACCGTCCTCGCCCGGATCCCGCGGGAAGAGCTGCACGCGCTCTTCCGTGGCTACGGCCATCACCCGATCGAGGTCGCCGGCGACGATCCGGCGACCGTCCACCAGGAGCTCGCGGGCGCCCTCGACGGGATCGTCGAGGAGATCCACGCGATCCAGCGCACCGCCCGTGGCGGCCGGCGATCCACGAAGCGGCCGACGTGGCCGATGCTCATCCTCCGCACGCCGAAGGGCTGGACCGGCCCGAAGATCGTGGACGGCAAGCCGGCCGAGGGCTCGTTCCGATCCCACCAGGTCCCGCTCTCGGACGTCCGCACGAACCCCGCCCACCTGGCCCAGCTCGACGAGTGGCTCCGGAGCTACCGACCGGAGGAGCTGTTCGACACCCGCGGCGCCCTCGTCGAGGAGCTCGCCGAGCTGCCGCCGCGGGCCCACCGCCGGATGAGCGCGAACCCGCACGCGAATGGCGGCACGCTCCTGCGCGACCTGACGCTGCCGGACTTCCGCGAGTACGCGATCGGCGTGGACCGGCCTGGCCAGGCGATCGCCGAGGCGACGCGGGTCGCCGGCGGATTCCTCCGTGACACGATGCGGGCCAACGGCGAGACGTTCCGGGTGTTCGGGCCGGACGAGACGACCTCGAACCGGCTCGATGCGCTGCTCGAGGTCACGAACCGGACCTGGGACGCCGAGATCCTGCCGACCGACGATCGCCTCGCGCCCGACGGGCGGGTCATGGAGGTCCTCTCGGAGCACCTCTGCCAGGGCTGGCTGGAGGGCTACCTCCTGACGGGCCGGCACGGCCTGTTCAACTGCTACGAGGCCTTCATCCACATCGTCGACTCGATGTTCAACCAGCACGCCAAGTGGCTGAAGTCGATCCGCGAGATCGAGTGGCGGCCGCCGATCGCGTCGCTGAACTACCTGCTCTCGAGCCACGTCTGGCGCCAGGACCACAACGGCTTCAGCCACCAGGACCCGGGCTTCATCGACCACGTCGTGAACAAGAAGGCCGAGGTCATCCGGGTCTACCTGCCGCCGGACGCGAACTGCCTGCTCTCGGTCACGGACCACTGCCTCCGCAGCCGGAACTACGTCAACGTCATCGTGGCCGGCAAGCAACCCGCACCGACGTGGCTGTCGATGGACGAGGCGATCCTCCACTGCACCCGTGGGGTGGGGATCTGGGAGTTCGCCTCGAACGACGAGGGCGGCGATCCGGACGTCGTCATGGCCTGTGCCGGTGACGTGCCGACCCTCGAGACGCTGGCCGCGGTCGATCTCCTCCGGCAGGGCGTGCCGGGCCTCCGGATCCGGGTCGTCAACGTCGTCGACCTCATGCGGCTCCAGCCGCCGAGCGAGCATCCCCACGGCATGTCCGACGCCGAGTTCGACGCCCTGTTCACCACCGATCGGCCGGTCGTCTTCGCCTACCACGGCTACCCGTGGCTCATCCACCGCCTCACGTACCGCCGGACGAACCACGACAACATCCACGTCCGGGGCTACAAGGAGGAGGGCACGACGACGACGCCGTTCGACATGGTCATGCTCAACGACCTCGACCGGTACCACCTCGTCATCGACGTCATCGACCGGGTGCGGGGGCTCGAGTCGCGGGCCGGCCACCTCCGGCAGGAGATGGTCGACAGCCGGATCCGGGCCCGACAGTGGACCCGCGACCACGGCGAGGACATGCCCGAGGTCCGCGATTGGTCGTGGCCCGTCTAGGCCGGCGCGAGCCACCGACAGGCCGCGGCTGATTCGATGCGGATCCTCGTCGTCAACGCGGGCTCGAGCAGCCTCAAGCTGCGGCTGCTGGGCGATGCCGACGAGATCAT
>JACQEG010000170.1 GCA_016200665.1 Chloroflexota bacterium
CCGGATGATCGGCCAGAAGCTCGCCGTGAGCTCGATCTCGGCCGGGTCCCGCCCGATGTCGTCACAGTGCCGGCGGATCGCGTCGCGCTTCTCGACCAGGCTCGCGACCGGGCCGCCGCCGTTCCACATGTCGGCGTGCCGGGCGACCGTGCGCAGCGTCTTCTTCAACCCGCCGCCGCCGATGAGGATCGGGAGGTGCGGCTGGACGGGGCGGGGGAGGAGCACGAGGTCGTCGAACGCGTAGTGCGCACCGGGCTCGGACGTCACCGAGCCGCCGTCGAACAGGGTCCGAAGCGCGGCGCTCGCCTCCTCGAGCCAGTCGAGCCGCTCACCGACGCTGTGCCCGAAGTCGATGCCGGCCGCCTGGTGCTCGAGCTCGAACCATGCCCCGCCGAGGGCCGCGATGGCGCGCCCGTTGCTCACCTGGTCGATCGTCGTCAGCGCCTTCGCCACGATCGCCGGATTGCGGAACGTCACCGCCCCGACGAACAGCCCGAGCCGGACCCGCTTCGTCACCTGGGCGAGCGCGGCGAGCGCCGAATAGCCCTCGAACGTGGGCTGGTACGGATCGCCGACGATGCCGTACAGGTGGTCCCAGGTGAAGAGATGGTCGTAGCCGAGCTCGTCGATCCGGCGGGCCGCCGTCTCGAACTCGGCCCAGGTCGCCGCCTGGTTCCAGAGCGCGACCCCGAGGCTGATGGTCATGTCCGCGAGTCTATGTCGCCAGAGGCATCACGCGCGGAAGGGTGGTCGGCGCGGCCCGATCGGCACAGGTCGTGGCGCCCCGCGACACGGCCCGAGCGGCACGGCCCGATCGCCCCGAGCCCGGCCTACCATGGCGGCCATGACGACAGGCACGACGACAGCGGCCGCCCCCACGGGCAACCTCCTCGACGACGCCAAGGCGATCCTCCCCGACATCGTCGAGATCCGGCGGCGGATCCATCGCCAGCCGGAGCTCGGGCTCGACCTCCCGAAGACGCAGGCGGTCATCGTCGAGGAGCTGACGAAGCTGGGGCTTCAACCTCGCAGCGGCAAGGGCCTGAGCTCGGTGACCGCGGTCATCGGCGCCGATCGACCCGGCCGCACGATCGTCCTCCGCGGCGACATGGACGGGCTGCCGCTCACCGAGGAGACCGGCCTGCCGTTCGCGTCCGAGGTCGAGGGCCGGATGCATGCCTGCGGCCACGACACCCACGTCTCGATGCTCCTCGGTGGCGCGCGCCTCCTCGTCGAGCGCTGGCGCACGGACCCCGAATCGCTGCCTGGACCCGTCCTCCTGATGTTCCAGCCGGGCGAGGAGGGCCACTTCGGGGCGCGGGTCATGCTCGAGGAAGGGCTCCTCGACGGTGCGGCCGGCACGAAGCCGCTCACGCGCGACAACGCCAAGGCGATGGCGATTCACATCGGGACCGAGTACCCGACCGGCGAGATCCGCCTCCGGCCCGGCGCGATGCAGGCCTCGGGCGACAACATCTTCATCACCGTGAAGGGGAGTGGCGGGCACGCCTCCGCGCCGCACAACGCGAAGGACCCCATCACCGTGGCCGCCGAGATCGTCCTCGCGCTGCAGGTCGCGGTCACCCGCTCGGTGGATGCGTTCGACCCGGCGGTCCTGACGATCGCCCACATGCGCTCCGGCACGACGACCAACATCATCCCGGAGACCGCCACGATCGAGGGCACCTTCCGGACCGTCTCGGCCGAGCGACGGGCGATGATGCTGCCGCTCGTCGAGCGGGTCGCGAAGGGCATCGCCGCCGCCCACGGCGTCGAGGTCGAGGTCCGCCACGTCGAGCTCTACCCGGTCACGGTGAACGACGACGCGGTCGCGGCCGAGATCATGGCCCTCGCGGCCGACCTCGTCGGCAGCGAGAATGCGGTGCCGATGAAGGCCCCGATCATGGGCGCCGAGGACTGGTCGTACGTCCTCCAGCGCCTGCCCGGCGCGATGGTCTTCCTGGGCGCGCGCCCGCGCGATCGCGCCCTCGAGGGCTACCCGATGAACCACTCCAACCTCGTCGTGTTCGACGAGGCCGCAATGGCGGTCGGCGCCGCGCTCTACGCCAAGGCCGCGCTGGAGCTGTAGCGATTGCCCGGACGGGCGGGGGAGCAGGGGAGGAACCGATGGCGCGCTGGGCGGATCTGGAGGCCGCGGCACCGCTGATCGCGTCCGAGGGCCGGCGGCTGCTCTACGCACGCGGCGACGGCGAGGCCCTTCTCGCCTCCGTGCGCGGTGGCGACGCGCCGCGGATCCATCCCGTGAACGTCGGCATCGTCGACGGCGAGCTGCTCATCTTCGTCATTGGCGCCTCGCCGAAGCGGCGCGACCTCGAGGAGGACGGGCGCTACGCGCTCCACGCCCACCAGGATCCAGCGGCACCCGACGAGCTCGCCCTCCGGGGCCACGCCCGCCTCGTGGCGGACCCGGCCCGACGGGCGGCGGCCATCGCGGCCTGGCCGTTCGAGGCCGACGACAGCTACGCGCTCTTCGCCCTCGACGTCGAGGCGGCCGTCCTGGGCCTCCGGGCGGCCGACGAGTGGCCGCCGCGCTACACGCGCTGGACCGCGGCGTGACCGTGATGCGAGGCACGCCGCGAACCACCCCGCGATCCGCGAGCCGCGCCAACGCTCGTCGCTCGGTCCTCGCCATCGCCGCGCTCGCGCTCGTGGCCCTGGCGCCCGCGACGGCCCTCGCGATCGGCAGCGAGCTGCCCCCGAACCAGGCCGGCGTCTACCTCTACGACCTCGCGAACATCTGGCAGCCCGCGACGGAGGCGCGCGCCCAGCAGGTGGCCGAGGCGATCCGTTCGCGGACCAAGGCCACGGTCGTCGTCGTCTCGTGGCCGACGGGCTTCGATTCGGTGTCCACGGGGACGGCCCGGACCGACGCCGCGGCGATCATGGATGCCTGGGGCGTCGGGCGGCGGGGCATCAACGACGGCCTCGTGGTCCTCTTCGACATGGACACCTCGAACCGTCACGGGCAGATCTTCCTGTACGCCGGCAGCGGCTTCCTCGACACCTGGCTCAACGAGGCCGAGGCGAGCTCGATCGTCAACGGCGACATGCTGCCGAAGGCCAAGAGCGGCGACTTCGATGGCGCCCTCCTCGCCGGGATCGACCACCTCGACCGGATCATCCAGCCGGGCGGCAACCCGGAGCGGGCGTCCTGGGCCTTGATCCGGCTGTCCCTGTCGATCGCGCTCGCCGTGGCCGGCGGGGCCCTCCTCGGGCGGTTCCTGCGGGCCTGGTGGCTGCGCGGGCGCGACGCCCGGACGCCACTCATCGACGCCTCCGTCCTCCTCCCGGACCCCCCGCCCGGCCTGACGCCCGCCATGGCGACCGTCCTGCGCGAGGACATGGTCGACCGGGCGGCCTTCACCTCGGCCCTGGTGGACCTCGGGCATCGCGGCCTCGTCACGTTCCAGGACGACGAGGGCGACGGGAAGAAGGTCGACCTCCACGTGCCGCGCGAGCCGCTCGCCGACATCGGCTCGCTGGAGGCGCGACGCCGGCCCCTCGGCGTCGCCGAGCACAGCCTGGCCCAGAAGATCGAGTCCGACGGCGATCCCGACGGCGAGGGCTGGACGATCACCGCGAAGCGACTGCGGGCGGGCACCGGGGCGAAGCTCTACGAGGACTTCAAGAAGCACATCGGCGTCGCCGCGGGCTCGAGTGGCTGGTTCCGCGACGATCCGAACAAGCTCATGGGCAAGTGGGCCGGGATCGGGACCCTCGTCGCGATCGCCGCGCCGATCGCGCTCGCGGTCTTCGGCCTCGCCGATGAGGGCAGCCCCGACATCCTGAAGCCCGGCTACGAGCCGCTGGCCGCGGCGCTCGGGTTCGACTGCCTGATCGGCATCGTCATCGCGATCGGCAGCCGGTTCCTGCCGGCCCGGACGGAGGACGGCGCCCGGACGCTGGCGATGGCCCTCGCGTATCGGAACACCCTCGAGTTCGAGATCGCGCAGGCACCGACGGTGACCGCCGCGGTCGAGGCGACGAAGCCGCGCCTGCCGTGGATCACGACGCCCGACCTGCTCACGGTCTGGGCCGTTGCCCTCGGCCTCAACCACGAGATCGACAAGCTGATCAAGCGGACGATGGAGACCCAGGGCACGACCGGTGCCGGCGTCTGGACGCCCTTCTGGTTCTCGGGCTCGCTCGGAGGAGGCGGCTTCTCGTCGGCCGGGCTCGCCGGCGCGGTGTCATCGATCTCGGTCTCGGCGACGTCGTCGTCCGGCGGCGGCTTCGGCGGCGGTGGCAGCGGTGGCGGCGGGGGCGCAGGCGGCGGGTTCTAGCAACCTCAGAGGCAGGGGCCCGAGGTCTGGTTCGCGGCTCGCAGGAGATTGACGAGGTTGTCGTCGGGGTAGGCGATGTGGGCGCAGCCGTGGCTGTCGAGGGACTCCTGGATGAAGTCCAGCAGGTTCCGGTTGGAGGCCGGCGCGACGCAGAAGATGCCGAGGTTGCAGATGTCCCCGACGTGCATCGGTGTCGACGTGATCTGCGTGATCGTC
>JACQEG010000171.1 GCA_016200665.1 Chloroflexota bacterium
AGCCGTGACCACGCGCGACCACGCGCGACGGGGGACGACGGACCTGCGGTCCGGTCGCCTCGGCGCCGAACGCCTCGAGCTCGCGTCGGCCGGCCCGGCCCTGCCGGAGCGGCTGGCGGCGGCGCGCGAGCGGAAGGGCGTTGACCTCAGCCGGGCCGAGCGCGACACGAAGATCCGGGCACGCTACCTCAGCGCCCTGGAGCGGGGTGATTACCGGGAGCTGCCCGGCGCCGTCTACACGAAGGGCTTCCTGCGGAACTACGCGATCTACCTCGGCCTCGAGCCCGAGGACGTGCTCCGCCAGTGGCGCCGGGAGCGGGGCGACCAGGCGGGTCCGGAGCCGCTCGTCGTCCCGCCGCGACCGATCGAGGCACCGCCACGGCCGCTGACGTTCTCGCCATCGGTCGTCGTCGCGGCGCTGATGACCCTCGGCGTGGCCGCCTTCGGCGTCTATCTCGCGGTCCAGCTCCTGCGCTACGCCAAGCCCCCGGAGCTGACCGTGACGAGCCCGGCGACCGCCGTCCTCCAGGTGGCCGAGGGCGTGACGACCTACCAGCTCGAAGGCGACTCGACCGCCGGGGCCACGATCGAGATCACCACCGCCGGTCAGACCCAGCCCTACCGGACGACCGCCCTGGCGGATGGCAGCTGGAGCATCCAGGTCGACCTTCGGCGCGGCAAGAACGAGTTCCAGATCAGCGCCAAGAACCCGGAGACGGCGAAGGTCACGGACACGCCGCGAACCATCGTCATCACGGTGCCGTTCCTCGTCATCCTCGCGCCGACCCTGACCGTCAGCCAGCCCGTCGATGGCACGACCTACGAGAACGGCGCCATCCCCGTCGAGGGCATGACGACGAATGCCAGCACCGTGACGGTCCAGGCCGCCTACCTCGGCGTCCCGGGCAGCACCAACCCGCCGCCGACCCCGAGCCCGCTCCCGAGCCCCACGACGCGGCCGGTCGGCAGCCCCGGGGCCGTCGGCTCGCCGACCCCGAGCCAGGCGCCCGATGGGACCACCGTCCCCGTCAACGAGGACGGGACCTTCTCGACGCCGCTCGAGCTGACCCAGGGCCGCTGGGCGATCACGATCACCGCGACCGCGGAGGGTGGGCAGACCGCGTCGCTGACGCGGACCGTCACCGTCGCCTACAACGGCGTCAACCTCGTCGTCCAGATCAGGAACGGGAACGCCTGGATCAAGGTCTGGGTCGATGGCGTCCTCGCGCCCGGCTATGCCAGCGGCCGGACGTTCCACGCCGGCGACTCGGTGAGCTTCACGGGCAAGACCTCCATCGAGGTTCGGTCCGGCTCCTCGGGCAGCACGTTCTTCACGCTCAATGGCGTGTCGCTCGGCGCCCTTGGCAAGGCCGGGATTCCCGAGACCTGGAAGTTCCAGCCACCGAACCCCCCGGTCCTGACGCAGCGCAGCTAGGGCCAGCCCCCTCGATGCTCGATCCGGCTCTCGTCGCGCTGGCGGAGCGGCTGCAGGGCATCTGCGTCGGCCGGCACCTGACCGTGGCGACAGCCGAGTCCTGCACCGGCGGGCTCGTCGCCGAGACCATCACCGCGGTGCCCGGATCGTCGGCGTACTACGTGGGTGGCGTCGTGTCCTACGCGGATGCCGTCAAGCGAGACCTGCTCGACGTCCCGGTCGCGACCCTCGCGGCGCACGGCGCCGTGAGCGCCCAGGTCGCAAAGGCCATGGCGCTCGGCTGCCGCGCCCGGCTCGGCACGTCCCTCGCCGTGTCCATCACGGGCATCGCCGGGCCGGACGGTGGCAGTGAGGCGAAGCCTGTCGGCCTCACCTACATCGGCCTCGCGACACGGGGGTCGGACGACGCGACGGCCAGCGCCGAGGTGCATCGGTTCGTGCTGCCCGGTGATCGTGCGGCGATCCGCGCCTCCGCCGCCGCGGAGGCGCTCCAGTGGCTGATCACGACCGCGGAGGCCAGCTCATGACCCGTCCCGGCGGCGAGATCGGCGCGGGCCTGGATGCGGTCCGGCCGGCGCGGTCGATCCGGGCGGGGGAGCGGATCCACGTCATCGGGATCGCCGGAGCGGGAGCGTCGGCCGCCGCGCTCCTCGCCGCCGCCGACGGGGCCATCGTCACGGGCTGCGACAGCGGCGGGCCGTCGCCCTATACCCCGGCGCTGGATGCCGCCGGCATCGAGATGGCCTGGTCGCACGATCCGGGTCACGTGTCGGCGCTGCCGCGCCCGGACCGGCTCGCCGTCAGCAAGGCTCTGACCGCGATCGCGCCGGATCACCCGGAGCTCCGCGCGGCCCGAGCGGCCGGCATCCCCGTCCAGCCCTGGCAGCAGGTCGTGGCCGACGCGGCCACCGGGCGGCGCCTCGTGGCCGTCGCCGGGACGCACGGCAAGAGCACGACGGCCGGCTGGCTCACGCACGTCCTCGTGCAGGCGGGCCGGGACCCGTCCGCGTTCGTCGGGGCGCTCCTGCCGGGCGCGATCACGGGCGGCCTCCCCGCGACCGCGCGGCTGGGTCACGGCCCGGAGCTCGTCGTCGAGGCAGACGAGTACGCGGGCAACTTCGATGCCTATCTCCCGGACGTCGTGGCGGTCACGAACATCGATTGGGATCACCCGGATGTGTTCGCCGATCGGGCGGCGGTCGTCGCGGCCTTCGGGTCGTGGCTGGGGCGCGTCCCCGACGCAACGCTCGTCGCGAACGTCGCCGACCCGGGCGTGGTGGAGCTGATCGACCGGGTTGGCACCCGGTCCGGCCGAATCGTCCGGGTTGCCGTCGGCCTGACACCGGCCGCCTCGGGCGCCGACGTGGCCGGTACCGTCCTCGGGTCCGAAGCGGCCGGGACGGAGGTCCGGATCACGCCTCCCGGTGGCGCGCCGATCGACGTCCGCCTCTCGACCGCCGGGGCTCACAACGTGGCGAATGCCGTCGTGGTCGCCGCGACGGCACAGGTCCTTGGTCTGTCCGCCGCTGCCGTCTGCGCTGGCCTGGAGTCGTTCGGCGGCGTCGAGCGGCGCCTGGAGCGCAAGGGCGAGTCCGGCGGCGTCGTGGTCTACGACGACTACGGCCACCATCCGACGGCGATCCGCGCCACGATCGACGCCGTGCGCCAGCGCGAGCCCGGCCGCCGCCTGTGGGTCGCCTGCGAGCCTCTCACCTTCCATCGCACCGCGGCCCTGCTTCCGGAGCTCGCCGCGGCCCTCGCCGAGGCCGATGGCGTGGCGGTGGCCGACATCTGGCCCGGCCGCGACCCGGATCAGACCGTCGCGAGCGCCGCCGGGCTGGCCGACGCTGTTCGGGCGATCGCGCCGGGCAAGCCAGTGGCGGCCCCCGGCGACGTCGAGCGAACCGCCGCGTGGCTGGCCGATCGGGTCGAACCCGGCGACGTCGTTCTCGTCATGGGTGGCGGCCACAGCTACGTCATCGCCGAGCGGCTGCTCTCGGACCTTGCCGACCGCCGACCGTAGGCACCGCGCCACGGTCCGGCGCCTCCCACGGGCCGTCCTCAGCGGGTGATCGCCGCCTCCCGCGCGACCGGTCATACTGTCCCGGCATCGCTCGTAGCTCCGGTGTGGGCAGTCCGCCGCGCCGGCCCAGGGGAGGCGACCCGCGTCATGAGCGGAGAGTTCTCGTTCGACGTCGTCAGTGAGTTCGACGTCCAGGAGCTTCGCAACGCGCTCGACCAGGTTCGCCGCGAGGTGGCCCAGCGGTTCGACTTCCGCGGCGCCACCGTCCAGCTCGAGCAGGGCAAGGATGAGCTCACCCTCCTGACCGACGACGAGTTCCGTGCGAGCGCGATCAAGGACCTCATCGAGTCGAAGGCCGTCCGCCGCGGCCTGTCTCTGAAGGTCTTCGACTGGGGCAAGGTCGAGCCCGCCGGCGGCAACAAGGTTCGCCAGGTCATCGGCCTCCGGCGCGGCCTGCCCGATGAGCTGGCCCGCAAGATCTCGAAGCTGATCCGCGACGAGTTCCCGAAGGCCAAGAACCAGATCCAGGGCGACGCCGTCCGGGTCTCGGCGAAGAGCAAGGACGATCTCCAGCGCGTGATCACCCGTCTCCGCGGGCTCGACGAGGTCGTCGAGCTCCAGTTCCAGAACTACCGCTGAGCGGGACGGATGCCCGGTGCGCGCTGGAGCCGATGGCTCATGGCCGTCGTCATGGTGCTCGTCGTGCTGAGCCTGCTCCTGTCCATGCCCGGCGTCATGCCGAGGTGAGGCGTCCGTGACCGAGGAGACCGAGATGATCGACCAGCCGCTCGCGCCCGAGGCCGAGCAGCCGGCAGGCGAACCGGACGCCATCGGGGCCAGCCCGCCGCTCGATCTCGAGCTCGCGCCCGAACTCGCGCCGGAGGCCGAGTCGATCGTCAACTTGGATTCGGATGCCGCCGCCGATGCGAGCATCGAGCCGGTCGCGGAGGCAACCTCGGCCGGACCCGTCACGGTCGGTCGGATGGTCGCCGACGCCCTCCGCCGAGCTGGCGTGCGGTGGGCCTTCACGGTGCCCGGGGAGAGCTTCCTCGGCCTGCTCGACGGGTTGCACGGCGCCGGGATCAACGTCGTCGCCACACGCCACGAGGGCGCGGCGGCGTTCATGGCCGAGGCCCACGCCCAGCTGACCGGCCGGCCCGCCGCGTGCCTTGGGACCCGCGCCGTCGGAGCGGCCAACCTCGCGATCGGAATCCACACGGCCTACGCCGACTCGAGCGCGATGTTCGCGCTCATCGGCCAGGTCACGCGGGAGCGCCGCGGCCGGGAGGGCTTCCAGGAGGTCGACCTCGCCGGCTCGATCGGCCGGCTCGCGAAGTGGGCGGCCGAGCCGACCGACATCGAGAGCGCCGTTGCCGCGACGGCCGAAGGCGTCGCCCAGGCGCTCGGCGGGCGGCCGGGCCCGGTCCTGCTCGCGTTCCCCGAGGACCTGCTCGATGAGATCGTTCCCGACGGGCTCGTGCCCACCGCGCCGCGACCGGCTGCGGATCGGCCGTCCGATGAGCAGGTTCGCGACGTCCTCCAGCTGCTCGCGACCGCAGAGCGGCCCGTCATCCTGGCCGGCGGGGGCGTGCTCCGCGCGCGCA
The DNA here is from genome assembly GCA_016200665.1 of Chloroflexota bacterium. GTDB lineage: Bacteria > Chloroflexota > Limnocylindria > Limnocylindrales > CSP1-4 > UBA5189. Next base: position 5,063 of record JACQEG010000171.1, read on the forward strand.
CCTCGAACGACCTCCTGCGGCTGGCCGAGCTCCTTCGCGTCCCGATCGTCGCCGGGTGGCGGCGCGGCGACATCATCTCCAACGACCACTCGCTGTACCTCGGGATGGCCGGCTACGGCGCGCCGGCGACCGTTCTGGAGCGGCTCGCGACGGCCGACGCGATGCTCGTCATCGGCTGTCGGCTCAACGAGATCACGAGCTTCGACTGGACGATCCCCGGACCGGCGACGCGCTGGGCCCATGTCGACGTCGAGCCGGTCCGGCCCAGCCCCGAGCTCCGGGCCGCCGACCTGGCTGTCAGGGCCGATGCCCGCCTGTTCCTGCGCGCGGCGGTGTCCCGGCTCGAGACGCGCGGCGTCCTCGATGCCGCCGGCGCGGACGCCCGATCAGCGGCCAACGCCGAGGATCGAGCTGCCTGGGAGGTGGCGACGATCGTCGACGGGCATCCGTGGAGTGGCCCGGGGGTCCATCCCGGCCGGGTGATCGCCAGCCTGCGACGGATGCTGCCGGACGACGCGATCGTGACGACCGACGCCGGTGGCTTCGGGAGCTGGGCGGCGCGAGGCTTCCGCTTCCGCCGCCCGGGCACGTTCCTCGGCCCGACCTCGGGCGCGATGGGCTACGGCCTGCCCGCCGCGATCGCGGCGAGCCTCGTGCACCGCGACCGGCACGTCGTGGCCCTCGTCGGCGACGGTGGGATGGGCATGACCCTCGCCGAGGTCGAGACGGCGGTGCGGATGGGACTTCGCACGATCGTCCTCGTCTTCGACAACCAGCGGTTCGGGATGATCCGCGGGTACCAGGATCGGCGCGATGGCGGCGCGACCGTCGGCACCGACCTTGGTCCCGTGGACTTCGCGGCGGCCGCGCGCGCGCTCGGCGCCCGTGCAGCCAGCGTGCCGGACGACGGCGCCTTCGAGCCGGCGCTGCGGCAGGCCCTCGTGGCCGACCGGCCGACCGTCCTCCACCTCACCGTGGACCCGCGCTGGGAGAACGTCGACAGCCGGCCCTGATCGCGGCGACTCGGCCGAGCTCGCAGCCACCGCGCATCGCAGCAGCGAGTGAGCGCCACGCCCTAACGAGTCGCGTCGTCCGCCGTTCGAGATGCCGAGGGGCAGGGTAGAGGAGCGTCGTGGCCGAACCGAGGGACCCGTACCGCGTGCTCGGCGTCGACCCGACGGCGCCCCACCGCGAGATCCGTGACGCCTACCGTCGTCGCGCCCGGATGGCTCACCCGGATCTCGCGGGCGAGGAGGGCGCGTCATGGATGCGCGACCTCAATGCCGCCTGGGACCTGCTGAAGAGTCCAGAGCGACGGGCCGCCCACGATGCGGGCAGCGGCGGCTCGCCCGCGGTCCCCAACCAGGGATCCGGGCCGCATGGCTCGGACTCCGCAGCAGGCGCGCCCCCGTTCGCCTCGAGCCGGGAGCGGTGGCATGGCGCGGCCGGGGCGCCGCCCGGGCGCGCCTTTGGCACGGTCCTCCAGGTGGGCATCTACGCGGGCTGGTCGCTGGGCCAGGTGGCCGGACGGGATCGCGGGTACCTCGCCTGGCTTCGCGACCGCCCCGAGGGCCGGCCGTACGCCGCCGAGATCGATCGCATCCTTCGCACCGCGACGGCAGCACCCGCCGCAGACGCGCGTCCGGGACGGCAGCGTCGCCGCTGACAGGGTCGCACTCGCTCCGGTTGACTACCCTGTCCGCATGACCATCGCGGCGATCCCCAGCGAGGCCGTCCGTCGAGGGTTCGGCTGATGCCCACGAAGACCGGGACGGCGTCGAGACCCGCGAAGCCCGCGGATCCGACGGCGTTCAAGCGCGCGGAGGGCGGCATCTATCGCGCCGTGGATGGCCGGTTCACGATCGAGCCGGCGTCGGGACGGTGGATGGTCGTCGATGCCGAGCAGCAGGACGACCTTGGGCTGCCGCTCGCTCGAGGGCCCTACGACACGCTGGCCGCGGCTCGTGCCGCCGCGGCGGACGCGCGGGCCACGCCGGCGCCGTCCTCGGGGCTGCAGGCCCGGCTGGCGTCGAGCCCGGCACGGACGCGGGCAGCTGCCGAGCCACGCAACCTACCGCGCGGCCGGCGTGCACCTTCGGCACGCCGGGAATCGACGCAGGATGCGCGCCCTCCGAAGCCGCTCGTGGTCGAGCTGCGTCGCTACGCGCCCGGCGACGGACCGGCGATGCGGGCGCTGTGGGCCGAGATCGGCTTGGCGTCGCTCGGCGACGACGATGACAGCCTCGACCAGCTGGCCCAGCGCAACCCCGGGCTCGTCATCCTCGCGACCGAAGGCGACCGGCTGGTCGGGACCGCGCTGGGTGCGTGGGACGGCCGGCGTGGCTGGATCTACCACGTCGGGACCGCGCCGGATCACCGGCGGACCGGGCTCGGCCGACGCCTCGTCCACGAGGTGGAGCGGAAGCTGCGAGCCCTCGGTTGCCCGAAGGTCAACGTCATCGTCAGGGATGCGAGCCCGGATGCCGCCGAGTTCTGGAAGGCGCTCGGCTACGTCTCGCCACCGGCGCGCCAGTACGGCAGGGAGCTCTGATCCGGGCTCGCCCGGAGCGGCTCCGTCGCGAGCGGCGTCCGACCGCCGTGCGACCGCGGCGTCAGCCCGGGAAGCGAGGATGCCGGCGCGGCTTGGGCGGCTTCTTGGCCGACTTGGCCCACGAGTCCTGGATCTGCTTGAAGACCTTGCCCATGCCCGGCCGCATGAGGCTCCGGCTCTCGGCCTCCGCCTCGTGGTCGCGCCGCCGCATCCGCTCGGCTTCGCGTGGATCGATGGGATCGAGGTCG
>JACQEG010000008.1 GCA_016200665.1 Chloroflexota bacterium
GAGAACCGGGCCTGGCCGCTCGACGACATGCGCCGGCGAGTGCCGGAGGCCCTCGATTCGGTCGGCCTGAGCGGATTCGCCGAGCGCCGGTCGGGACAGCTCTCAGGCGGTGAGCAGCAGCGCCTCGCGATCGCCGGGGTCCTGGCGGCGAGGCCGGGAGTCCTCGTGCTGGACGAGCCGACGGCCAACCTCGATCCCATGGGCACGGCCGCGGTCTACGAGTGGCTCCGGAGCGTCGCGGCCGCCCGGCAGGCGACGGTCGTCCTGGTGGAGCACCGGGTCGAGCAGGCCTGGGCCCTCGCGGATCGCGTGCTCGCTCTGGCTCGGGACGGACGGCCCATCGACCTGGGCTCTCCCGCAGAGATCCTCGCGCGATCGCGCGCACCGCTCGACGCTGCCGGGGTCTGGCTGCCCGACGGCCGGCCGAGGCGCCGTGCCCGGCGACGGACCGCCACGCCCACCGCGCCGGAGCTGGCGCTCCGCGAAGCCTGGTTCGGCTACGACCGCGGCGAGCCGATCCTCCACGGCGTCAGCCTCGCGCTCGGGGCGGGGGAGCGCGTCGCACTCGTCGGCGCCAACGGCAGCGGCAAGAGCACCCTGCTGCGGCTGGCCCTCGGCCTCCTCCGACCGACTGCCGGCGAGGTCCGGCTGAATGGTGCCGACCCTGCCCGGCTCGGGTCACGCGACCTCGCTCGCGCCGCGGGCTACGTCGTCCAGGATCCCGAGCTCGGGTTCATCGGCGACACGGTCATCGAAGAGGTCGAGCTCGGCCTGGAGGCTGCCGACCGCGGTGCGGCATACGCGCTGGCGGATCGCCTGCACCTGCCACTGGGCGCCTTCGGGGATCGGAGCCCGTATCGGCTGTCCGGGGGCGAGCAGCGGCGGCTGTCACTGGTCACGGCCCTCGCCCGCCGGCCGCGGCTGCTCGTCCTCGACGAGCCGACCTTCGGCCAGGACCGCCGCGGCCACGACGAGCTCGTCGCGATCCTGAAGGAGCTCGCCGACGAGGGCACGGCGATCCTCGCCGCGACCCACGACGAGCGGTTCGTCGAGGCCTTCGCGGAGCGGACCATCGAGCTCGATGAAGGCTGGATCGAGCCGTGACCGCGCTCGTCCCGGCCCTCGATCGCGCCCAGCGCGAGAGCCTCCTCGGTCGCACCAGCGCCCTCGTGAAGCTGGGGGTTGCGGGGCTCTGGCTCGTCGGGCTGGCGACGACCACCGACGTCCGGGCCGGGACGTTCCTCGCGGTCGCGGCGCTGATCTCGATCCCGCTGCTCGGTGGCGTGCCCGGCGAGCGGCTCGTCCGGCGGCTCGCGCCGCTCGTTCTGGCCGCTGCCGGGATCTTCGCGACGAACCTGCTGTTCTCGTCGCACAACGCCGACCCCGCCGCGACCGTGCTGGTGACGATCGGCCCGCTCCGCCTGACCGACGGTGCGCTGGCGGCCGCTGCGGGGCTCGGGGCCCGGGTGCTCGCGATCGTGGCCGTCGGGTCGGCCTTCGCCCTGACGACCGACGCGACGGGGCTCGCCGACGCGCTCGTCCAGCAGGCCCGCGTCTCGCCCCGCTTCGCCTACGGTGCCCTCGCGGCGTACCAGGCCGTGCCGCGTCTCGCCGACGACCTCGGCACGATCCGGGCCGCGCGCCGGGTCCGGGGCCTCCGCGAGTGGCACCCGAGGATCCTGATCGCGCTCCTCGTGCGCGCGATCCGGCACGCCGACCAGCTCGCCCTTGCGATGGACGCCCGCGCGTTCGGCAGCGGCCCGCGATCGACCTATCGGCCGCTCCGCTGGGGCCCGGCCGACGTGGCGGTCGGGGCCGGCGGCGTCGTCCTCCTGCTGCTCGCACTCCTCGGGGCGCGCTAGCAGGCTCGAAGCCCGCTGGCGGGTCGCCGACCGGCAGGCGCACAATGAGGCGACCCTGCGAATCCCGCGAGACCGAGGCGCGGACTCGCCGAAAATCGAACCGTGGACCCCTGAAACCCGAGCCGAACGAAGGCTCGAACGGATGCCGGAGGAGACCCCGATGACCGACGTCATGGACCGCGTCACCACTCACCAGCAGTTCATCGGCGGGGCGTGGGTCGACAGCGCGAGCGGCAAGACGCTCGACGTCGAAAACCCGGCCAACGGCCACGTCATCGCGAAGGTCGCGGCCTCGGACCCGGAGGACGTCGATCGCGCGGCCAGGGCGGCCGCCAAGGCCTTCGAGACGTGGCAGAAGACGACGCCGGCCGAGCGGATGGGGATGCTCCTCAAGCTGGCCGACGCGATCGAGGCCAACGCCGACGAGCTGACCCGCCTCGAGGCCGCCCACGCCGGCAAGCCGCTCAACATCGCCGCGATCGACATGCCCGTCGTCGCGGACAACCTGCGGTTCTTCGCGGGTGCCGCCCGCAACGTCGAGGGCAAGGCCGCGAACGAGTACGTCGCCGACCGGATGTCGATCATCCGGCGCGACCCGGTCGGGGTCGTGGCCTCCATCGCGCCGTGGAACTACCCGCTGATGATGGCCGGCTGGAAGATCGGGCCGGCCCTCGCCGCGGGCAACACCGTCGTCCTCAAGCCGAGCGCCCGCACGCCGCTGACCGCGATCAAGCTCGCCGAGCTTGCGGCCGACATCTTCCCGGCAGGCGTCCTGAACGTCATCACCGGGACCGGCGATGCGATCGGGCCAGCGCTCGTGGCCCACCCGCTCGTCGGGATGATCTCGCTGACCGGCGACACCGACACCGGCAAGAAGATCGCGAAGCTCGCCGCGGACCGCGTGAAGCGCCTCCACCTGGAGCTCGGCGGCAAGGCGCCCGTGATCATCTTCGACGACGCTGACCTCGACCTCGCGGCCGAGACACTGCGGTTCGCCTCCTATTGGAACTCCGGCCAGGACTGCACCGCGGCCACCCGCGTCATCACCGGGCCGGGCGTCTACGACGAGCTCATCGGCAAGCTCGCCGACCAGGTCAAGGACATGAAGTGGGGCGACCCGACGACCGGCGAGGAGCTCGAGATGGGCTCGCTGATCTCGCCGTCACAGGCCGATCGGGTCGCGGGCTTCGTCGATCGAGCGGTGGAGCACAAGGCCGAGGTCGTCATCGGCGGCCATCGCGGGCCGCAGGGCGCCGCGTACTACGAGCCGACGGTCGTCGCCGGCCCGGACCAGAAGAGCGAGATCGGGCAACGACGTCCGGTTCGGGCTCGCGGCCTCGGTCTGGACCCGCGACATCGGCAAGGCGATGCGGGTCGCCAAGGCCCTCCAGTTCGGGACCGTCTGGGTCAACGACCACTTCACGCTGGTCTCCGAGATGCCCCACGGCGGCTTCAAGGAGTCGGGCTACGGCAAGGACCTGTCGATGTACGCGATCGACGACTACACGGTCGTCAAGCACGTGATGCTGCGGGTCTGACCCGGCGGACTCGCGCGAATCGCCGGCCACCTCGCGTCGCGGCGGGCGGCAGGAGGAGACGGACGTGGCAACGCGGATCGGCAAGGTGACCGACATCGGCGCGGGCGGGATGCGGGCCTTCAACGTCGGCGGCCGGAAGGTGGCGGTGGCGAACGTCGCCGGCCGGTTCTACGGCTTCGACGACACCTGCACCCACATGGGCTGCTCGCTCGCGGCGGGCGACCTCGATGGCACCACCGTGACCTGCGCCTGCCACGGCAGCGAGTACGACGTCACGACGGGCGCGGTCCTCGAAGGCCCCGCCGAGGACCCGGTCAACACCTGGGCCGTCCAGGTGGACGGCGATGATCTCACCGTCGGGCCCTGAACTCGCTCGCGTCACAGGGCGTCGAGTGATGTCACCGACGAACCCGCGATGGCGTCGTAACGGGCTGTGACCAGGCTGAAGAAACCGATCACGGGGCTGGCTTCCGTGCTGGTGACGGCCGCGATCATCGCGGTGGGGATCCACCTGCTCAGCCCGGCCGAGCCACCTGACCCGATGGTGGTCGCTGCCCGCGGCGCGGCGGAAGGGGCGCTCACGGCGCTGTACTACGACGTCTTCCCACCCCCGGACTACCGCGGTGGGCCGCTGGCGTCTCCGGCTGCAGCGGTCATCCGCGCGCGTGTGGTCGCGGACATCGAGCGCTACTTCAGTCCTTCCCTCCAGGCTCGATATGAGCCGATGATCCTTGGCGCCGTCGACACGATCGGGAGTGGCGAATGGGAGGCCGCGGGCGGCTTCAGCTCACTGGACTGGAAGGGCATCTCCGTCACCGACGACCACGCCACGCTGGGACTGCGAGCAAGCGGTTGGGTCCTCCGGCGCGGCGGGGCAGACGGCGTGGCACCCGACGCGACGACCCGTCTCGACTCGACGTGGGACTGGAGCTTCACCCTGGTTCGGATCGACGGCCTCTGGCGCGTGGATACCCTCGATGCCACGTGCGTCCGGGGCTGTCCCTGACGAGGACGGAGCTGAGCGCATCGAGGTGTTGGCCCTCGCGTCAGCCCATCATCGAGTGCCAATCAGGAACGTCGAGCGACCGAGAGAACGGAGAGGTTGTCCGAGGTGGGCTACTGGCTGACGGCGCTGGCGGTCATCGTGCTTGGGTTCCTCACGATCTTCAGTGTCGGCGAGCTCGTTCTCGTTCTGGCGCTGGCGATGGTCGTGCTCGGGCCGTTTCGTCGCCGGCCGCGCGTGTACTGGCCGCCGATGGCCGCCGTCATCGCGTTCCTCGTCGGGTACCTCGCCGTCGCACCCCTGTCGTGCTTCGCCACCGCGGTGCTGCCGGGTGAGGTCTCCCCGGTCGTCTGCTCGAGCCTGCTCGGCGTCCAGTACACCGGAACGACGCCGTACAACCCGTCGTCCTTGCCGGGCGTGTACGCCGGCGTGGTCCTCGCTGCCGTCGCCGGTCCGGTCGTCGGCCTGGGATTGTGGTTTCGGGGACGCCTACGCCGCGCCGAGCAGCCGCGCGATGAGACCGCCGGCGAGGAGCGCCAGGCCGAGTGAGGCGGCGCTGATCCCGGCTGCGACCCGGGCACCGAGCTCCTGGACGAGGGTCGCGAGGGTCGCGGCGCACGGAATCGAGACCGTCGTCACGATCGCGAAGACGAACAGCTGCGCCGGCGACAGGATCGCGCCGAGGTTCGCTCCGATCGCGCCGTACTCGATGACCGCGAGCGCGACGAGGAGCTGCAGCGCGAGCTCCTTGCGGAGGAAGGCGAAGACGATCGCGATCCCGACGATCGGTGGCAGGCCGAGCCAGCCGGTCGTGACGGGCGTGAGCGCCGTCGCAAGCGGGCTCCACGCGCCCGACTCCCAGACGAGGCCGAGGACGAACGAGCCGACGAGCATGATCGGCGTCGCGGTGACGAGGAACCCTCGGAACCGGACCCACGCCTTGGTCAGGACATGGCGGGCCACCGGGGCGCGGAGCGGGCTCAGCTCCAGGACGAAGCTCGGCTGGGCGCCCGGGATGATCGCGTTGGCGGCGAGCCCGGCGCCGAGCGTGATCGCGAGGGCGACGCCGAACGCCGCAAAGGCGACGGCGGGCCCGGCGAAGGGAGCGAGGGCCGCCACGACGACCGCGGTCCGGGCTGAACACGGGGTCAGGGTCACGAGGAAGCTGCCCAGGATCCGCGCCCGCCGGGTGCCCAGGATCCGGGTCCCGTAGATCGCCGGCACGTTGCAGCCGGCGGCGGCCAGGAGCGGTACGGCGGCGCGACCCGGCAGTCCCAGGGCGTTGAACACCCGGTCGAGGAGCACGGCCGCGGTGGTCAAGTAGCCCGAGTCCTCGAGCGCGGCGAGCACGACGTAGAACGTGAGGATGTACGGGATCCCGACGGTGATCATCGCCAGGAGGCCCCCGTCGATGGCCCACAGGAGTGCCCGTCCGAGCGCCGGGTTCGGGACGACCGCGCCCACGACCGAGGCGAGCGCCGGCGAGACGGTCGCGCCCCAGGCCGTCGACAGGGCACCCGAGAGCGTCCCGCCGACGACGACGAGGGCGAGGAACGTCGCGATCGTGACCGCGGCGAAGATCGGAACACCCGGCCACGGGGCGGTCGCGAGGGTCGCGAGGCGGTCGGACAGCGGCGGGCGGACGGTCCGGATCCGCTCGACCTGGGTCGCCCAGGCGGCGGCCAGCGAGCGGCGCGTCGCGACGAGCTCGGCCGCGCGGGCGAGGGTCGCCCCTCCCCTCGGGCTCACGATCCCCGCGCCGACGAGCCTGCTGATGCCGGTCGCATCGGCCGCCGCGGCGCCCACGGATCGGAGGCCGACGAGCTGGCGGGCCTCGGCCTGCAGCTCGAGCTCGACGAGCGGCGGGTAGATCGGGGCGGGGCGGGTGGCACGTGGCAGGCGCTCGCCCACGCGGACAGCGCGCCGCTGCTGCGCGAGGCGGATCGCGTCACGGACCGTGGCTCGCACCCCGTGGCCGACCCGGCCGTTCGTGAGGTGCACGGGGGCGAGGAGGAGCTGGGACAGGCGCCCGGTGTCGACGTCGATCCCGTGGCGCTCCGCCTCGTCGCTGAGGTTCGCGGCGACGACGATCGGCAGCCCGAGGTCGCGGCAGGCAAGCACGAGCGGCAGGTGCCGGGACAGGTCGCCGGCGTCGACAAGGACCAGGATCGCGTCAGGCTGCGTCGCCTCGAGCAGGGTCCAGAACGGCTCGTCGCCCGCGGGCCGGTCGTCCAGGGCTCGCGTGCCGGGCAGGTCCACGAGCCAGGCCGCCTGGCCGTCGATCTCGATCCGCCGTCGCTCGGTGAAGACGGTCGTGCCCGGCGCGTTGGCGGTCTCGACGAACTTCCCGCTGGCGCGGGCCAGGAACGTCGACTTCCCGACGTTCGGCCGGCCGACGAGCGCGACGATCGGCAGGTCGGCGTCGCGGCCGCTGGTCGTTGCCGCGGCAGGGCCGTGGCGGTGCATCAGTCGTCCCCATCGATCGGTCGAACGGTCAGCGACTCCGCGACCCGGCGAGGGAGCGCGACCCGGGCTCGGCCGGACCGGACCACGATCGGGCCGCCGAGCGGGGCTCGCGCCGTCACCTCGAGGGTGCTGCCGGGCCCGATACCCTCGAATGCCAGCTCGCCTGCCTCCCGGGCCGTGATGTCGCTCACGATGGCGGGCGTTCGATCCGGCAGCGCCGCGAGGGTCGTGGTGGCCGAGGGCGCCTCGGAGGAGGGCGTCGGCGAGGGCGGGCCCGTCTCGCCTCCGAGGAGGTGGGCGAGCCGCGCCGCGGCCGCGGTGCCCTGGGTGATGCAATCCGGCAGGCCGACGCCGCGGTAGGCGCCGCCGGCGAGCGCGATCTGGGGCGTCTCGGCGAGCGCCGCGTAGGCGGCGGCGACGCGATCGAGGTGGCCCACCGTGTAGTGCGGCATCGCCTGCACGTAGCGGGCCACGCGGGTGAGCGCGGGCCGACCGCGGAGGCCGAGCGTCGTCGCGAAGTCCGCGATCGCCGCCGCGAGCAGCTCGTCGTCGGTCGCGCTGGCGGCCGCCGCGCCCTCGCCGATGAACGCCCGGGCGAGGAGCCAGCCGTCGGGCGCGCGATCGGCCCACTTGCGCGAGCTGAGCGTCCCCGCGCTGATCGTGAGCGGCTCCGTCGCCGCGACGAGGAAGCCGTGGCTCGTGACCCCGTCCGGGACCTGGTCCGCGGGGTAGGCGAGGGTCACGACGGCCGTCGAGCCGTGGGGGATCGACCGGATGTGGCCGGCTGCAGCCGGGAACTCGCCCTCGAGGATCGACGCCGCCGCGGCGGCGGGCGTCGCCACGATGGCGCCGTCGCCCCGCTCGCTCGAGCCGTCGGCGAGCTCCACGTCGACCCCGTGGGCCGACGGCCTGACGCTGCGGGCGGCGACACCTCGCCGAACCTCCACCGAGGGCATCGCCTGGACGGCGGTGGCGAGGCCGTCGGTGAGCTGGCCGATCCCGCCACGCAGCGCCACGAATGGCGAGCCGGGCTTCCGGCCGCTGCGGCGTCGCGCCCGGCCTTCGGCGAGGCTCGCGAGGAGCAGCGAGCGGTGCTTCCGCTCGGCCTCGCGCAGCTGCGGCACGACCGCGTCGAGGCTCAGGTCGCCGATCGCCGTCCCGTAGACGCCCCCGATGAGCGGGCCGGCCAGCCGATCGACGAGCGCCCGCCCGAGCCGTCGCTCCAGGAACGCCCCGACCGCGACGTCGTCGCCGACGATCTCCCGCGGCAGGACGAGATCGAGGCCCATCCGGAGCTTCTGCGGCCAGCTGAAGAGGTCGGAGGTGACGAACGGCCGGATCCGCGTGGGGAGGACGAGGCCCATGCCGTCGGGCAGCTTCGCGAACCGTCCACCGGCGCGGACGAAGACCACTCGCGGCTCCTGGGGCGAGATCAGCTGGTCGCCGAGCCCGAGCTCCCGGCACAGCTCGACCGCGGCCGGCCGGTAGCTGACGAACGAGTCCGGCCCGACGTCGATGACGAAGCCGTCGACCGTCTCCGTGGCGACCTTGCCGCCGAGGCGATCGGACGCCTCGAGGAGGAGCGTCGGGATGCCGGCTTTGCCGAGCGCATGGGCGCTCGCGAGGCCGGTGATGCCACCACCGAGGACGATGACGGTCATCGGAGGCCGATCAGGGGGTCTCGGTCACGTCGTCGCCCGCCCGGTGCCGTCAGTCGAACCGGACGCGCGGCTGGCCGCTCGGCACGTACGGGCAGAGCGGGTCGGCTTCGAGGACGTCGCCGGTCCAGGCATAGGCCCGCGCCCGCGAGCCGCCACAGACCTCGGCGTACTCGCAGCGACCGCAGCGGCCCTTCAGCAGGTCCGCGGCGCGGAGGCTCTGGAAGATCGGATGCCTGCGGTAGATCGCCACCGGGTCATCGACCCGGACGTTGCCGACCGCCAGCGGCAGGAAGCCCGACGGGAAGACCGTGCCGTTGCTGGAGACGAACATGATCCCGTTGCCGTCCCGGACCCCGAAGCCACGCCCGACCGAGGTGGCGAGGATCGCGGCGTTGTCGAGCCCCTCGGCCTGCATCCGCTTGATCGCGACCCGGCGGTAGTGGGTCGCCTCGGTCGTCTTGATCGCGAAGGGCGAGGTCTTCGACAGGTCGTACAGCCAGTGGTTGAGCTTCTCGCCGTCGCCGGCCGAGATCTCGTTCAGCGCGCTGCCGCGTCCGACCGAGATGAGGAAGAACAGGCTCCAGCGGATGATCCCGAGCGTCTTCATGAGCTCGTACGTCGCCGGGAGGTCGGACAGGGTCTCATCGGTCACGAGCGTGTTGATCTGGAGGGGCAGCCCGACCTCGTGGGCGATCCCGGCTGCCTCGATCGTGGCGTCGAACGTGCCGGGCACGCCACGGAAGCCGTCGTGGAGGGCAGGCGTCGAGCCGTCGATGCTCAGCGACATCGTCTGGATGCCGGCCGCCTTCAGGGCCGCGAGGCGCCCGGCGGTCAGCATCGAGGTCGCCGCCGGAGCGAGCGACGCGCCGATCCCGCGCGCGGTCGCGGCGGCGACAAGCAGCTCAAGGTCCTCGCGCCGGAGTGGGTCACCGCCGGTGAAGACGACGTGCGGGTACGGCTGCCCGAAGCCGGTCAGTCGGTCCAGCAGCTGAAGACCCTCCGCGGTCGTCAGCTCGTCGGGGGCGCGGTTGGTGTTGGCCTCGGCCCGGCAGTGGCGGCAGGCCAGGCCGCAGGAGAGCGTGGTCTCCCAGTAGACGAGCATCGGCGCGCGGTTGAAGACGTAGCCCTCCGGCCTGACCGAGCCGACGCCGCCGATTTCGGAGGGATGCCCGCCGCCGGGGTGGTGGGATCCGGGATGGGGCGCGGTCGGCGGCTGCATGGCGGGGCTCCTCAGGGATGCGGGGCGGGTGCAGGGGTAGGGGATGGGGCGACGTCGAGCGCCGCGATGGCGACGTCGGCGAGGCCGGCGATGAAGGTCGGGTCGTCGTTCATCGAGCGCGGTCGCTCGAGGTGCATGCCCAGCGCGTCTGCCTCGGCCCGGGCCTCGATGTCGATGTCGTAGAGGACCTCGAGGTGGTCGGCGACGAACCCGACGGGGGCGACGAGGACGTCCCTGACGCCGTCTGAGGCAAGGCGCCGAAGCGTCGAGAGGAGCTCGGGGCCGAGCCACGGCTCGCCGGTCCGGCCGGCGCTCTGGAAGGCATGCTCCACGCGGCTGAGCCCAAGCCGCTGCTGAACGAGGTCGGCGGTGTGGCGGACCTCGTCGGGGTAGACGTCACCCTCGGCCACGACCCGGGCGGGCAGGCTGTGGGCCGTGAAGACGACCGTGACCACCTTCGGGTCGGGGAAGCGCTCGAGCGCCTCCTTGACCGCGGCGGCGAGCGCCTCGATGAACTTCGGGGCGTCGTGCCACGAGGCGACGACGCTGGACGCTGTGGCGGGCTCTCCCGCCGCGGCTCGGACGGCAAGGGCGCCCTCGACCGCGCGCCGGTAGCCGGCCCCGTTCGAGGACTGCTGCGGCGCGAGCGCGATCGCGACGAGCCGCTCGGCACCGTCGTCCGCCAGCCGTCCGACGACGTCCCCGATCCGGGGCGCGATGTGGCGCATGCCGGCATAGACCGGGATCAGCCGGCCACGTCGGGCGAGCTCCGCCTCGAGGGCCGCACGCTGGGCCTCGACGAGCCGGGACAGGGGCGAGCCGCCACCGATGGCGCGGTAGCGATCCTTGAGCTCCTCGAGGAGCTCCGGCGGAGGCGGGCTGCCCCGCCGGATGTCGGTGTAGTACGCCTCCACCTGGTCCAGGTCGTCGGGGCTGCCGTAGGCCATGAGGAGGACCGCCTCGCGCGTCATGCCTGGAACGCCTCCCGTGCTGCGTCGATCGTTGCCCCGACCTCGCCGTCCCCGTGGGCGGCCCCGATGAACCACGCCTCGAACTGCGACGGCGGCAGGAGCACGCCGTGGTCGAGCATCGCCCCGAAGAATCGCGCGTATGCGGCCCGATCCGCGGCCATCGCCTCGTCGGTCGTCGTCGGGACGCCGTCCCGGAAGAACACGGTCAACAGCGAGCCGACCCGGGCGATCGCCACGGTGCGGCCGGCCGTACCCGCCGCGTCCCGGAGTCCGGCCTCGAGAGCCGCGCCGGTTCGTTCGAGCTGGGCGTAGAGCGGCTCGTCCAGCAATCGGAGCGTTGCCGCGCCGGCGGCCATCGCCAGCGGGTGGCCCGACAGCGTGCCGGCCTGGTAGACCGGCCCGTCGGGCGCGATGTTGGCCATGAGGTCCGCCCGGCCACCGTAGGCGCCGACGGGCATGCCGCCGCCGATGACCTTGCCGAGCACGGTCAGGTCCGGCCGGACGCCGTAGCGCGCCTGGGCGCCGCCGTGGGCGACCCGGAACCCGGTGATGACCTCGTCGAGCACGAGGAGCGCACCTGCCGCCGTCGTGAGCTCGCGGAGCCCCTCGAGGAAGCCGGGCGCCGGGGCCACGACACCGACGTTGGCCGCGACCGGCTCGACGATGACTGCGGCGACCTCGCCGGGGTGGGCATCGAGCGCGGCGCCGACGGCCGCGAGGTCATTGATCGGGACGACGATCGTCGTCGCGGCGACCTGGACCGGCACGCCGGCGCTGCCCGGGATGCCGAGCGTCGCGACGCCCGAGCCGGCGTCGACGAGCAGGCCGTCGGAATGGCCGTGGTAACCGCCGGCGAACTTGATGACGAGGTCGCGTCCGGTCGCGCCACGGGCCAGCCGCAGGGCGCTCATCGCGGCCTCGGTGCCCGACGAGGTGAAGCGCAGCCGTTCCATCGACGGCATCGCGGCCCGGATGAGCTCGCCGAGCTCGACCTCGCGCGGCGACGTCGCGCCGAGCGCGAAGCCATCGCTGAGAGCGTCCCGGACCGCCGCGACGACGTCGGGATGGGCGTGGCCGAGGATCGCGGGGCCCCACGCCCCGATGTAGTCGAGGTACCAGCGGCCATCCGCATCGCGGACCCGTGGTCCGGCGCCGCCGGCGAGCAGGAGTGGCGGCCGCCCGACGGACCGGAATGCCCGGACGGGGCTGTTCACACCGCCGGGGAAGAGATCGGCGGCGCGGCGGACGAGGTCGGCCTGGCTGGAGGCCACGGCAGACGTGGCGCCGGACAGGGCGCCGGACGCGGCGCCGGACGTGGTGGTCGTCGTCACAGCCCGAACAGCTCCCGGGCCGCGGGCTCCAGCTCGCCGTCGGTGTCCGACGACAGGGCGGTGAGCGGCGCGTGGAGGAGCGCTGCGACGAGGCGGTGGCTCATCTGCTCGACGACCGCGAGGTCCTCGGGGCCGAGGTCCGGAAGGCGCCGACGGAGCCAGGCGATCTCGTCGGCCCGGCGCTGCTCGGCCGCCCCGACGACGCCCCGGATCGCGGGCACCGTGTGGCGGGCTCGGAGCCAGTCGCAATACTCGGCGCCAGCTCGCGAGGCGAGACGCTCGACCTTGGCCCGGATCCGGACGTCGGGCGAGTCGTCGCCGGCGATGGCGAGGTCGTCGACGGAGATGAACCGGCCGTCCAGCCGGGCGATCTGCTCGGCGTCGAGCGCAGGCGGCGAGGACAGGTCGACCACCGTCGTTCGGCCGGCCCGCAGCGTCTCGAGGTCCTGCGGTCCGATCGGCCAGGGCCCCGAGATCGCGACGACGACGCCGGCGACCGGGTCGAGCGAGCCGTCGCTGCCGAATGGCGCGACCAGGCCGGAGAGCTCCGAGGCGAGGCCCGCGGCGCGCGAGGCCGTGCGGTTCGTGACGATGACCCGGGCGCCCCGTCGATGCGCGGCGAGGGCGGCGAGTCGGGCCATGCGGCCCGTGCCGACGACCAGGATCGGGGCGGCCGCGAGCTCGCGGCTCGGAGCGTCCGACGTCGGTGCGACGATCCGGTCGAGGGCGAAGTCGGCCAGCGATCGGGGCGAGCCGGTGAAGTGCGTGCGGGCCTCGCGGCCGGCGTGGAGGGCCATCTGGAAGAGCCGATCGAGGACGGGATCGAGCGCCCGCTCGCCGCGGCGATCCTCGATCGTCTCGCGGAGCTGGTGGAGGATCTGCGTCTCGCCGAAGACGGCGCTGTCGAGGCCGCACGCGACGTCGAGCAGGTGCCGGACCGCGTCGACGTCTTCGAGCCGCTCCACGCCCGGCGGCAGGTCGGCGAGGTCGGGCAGGTCGGAGCCGCCGCCGGCGGCGTACAGCTCGACCCGATGGCAGGTCCGGATCAGGATCCGCCGGCGGTCCTCCGGCAGGCGAGCCAGCGACTCGCCGAAGGCCTCCCGGCGCACGCTCTGGACGCTGCGGGCATGGGCCACGAAGGCGACGAGCGTGGCAGTGGCCGGCGGGGCGAGTCGAGGGGACGCGGCGATCATCTCAAGCCTCAGTCGTGGACGCGGACGACGGGGACGCGGCAGGGACGGGCTCGTGCTCGGGTGCGGCATGGCCTTCGAGCAGGGCCAGGAGCAGCCGGTCGAAGACACCGGCAGCCGCAATGATGAGGCTGATCGCCTCGGACGCGTCGACGCGCCGTCTTCGGGCGATCGTCGCGAGCTCCTCGAGGAACGGCGAGCGGAAGCGGAGGAACGCCTCGGTGGAGCCGGTCGTGCCGAGACCGCGTTCCCGCGCAAGCCGACCGTACGTGGTCGCCGCGTCGATGGCGGTGGCGATCGCCGCTTGGCCGGCCTCGTCGGTCGCGGCATCGAGGTACCCGAGGACTCCCTCGAGGATCTGGCGTCCGGGACCGCGGAAGGCCTCGCGACCGGGCTCGTCCAGGCCGGGCAGCCAGCGGTTCGTCGCCGGCCCGGAGAGATCGCGCCGGTACTGGAGGACGATGCGCTCGGGCGTGCCGCCGAGCTGTCGGAGGGTGCGATGGGGCCGCCCGGGACGGGGCAGGAGCCGCAGGAGGGCGCTGCGGGTGAAGCGGCGGTGACCGCCGGGCGTGACGAACGCCTCGACGTCACCCGCCTCGGCCCAGCGTCGCAGGGTCGCCTCGGAGACGCCGATCAGGTCACTCGCCTCGTGAATGGCCAGCCAGGCCGGTCGCTCGGTCGCCGCGGCGGGGGGGTGACGCGGCGCGCGACCGGCCGGGCCAACCGGCACAGTCGATGGTGGTGGCGAGATTCGCTCGGAATTGGACAAATCCGTCAACTCGCTCACAGTCTCCGGATCGGCAGGGCCGGGCGGGCGTGCCGTTCAGGACCATCCCGTGGGCCGTTCGGCCTCGATGCAGGGGCCGATTGCCACACCGTCGCGCCCGGTGCCGGGCTGGACGCTGTGAGCCGGCTCCGCACCCTGGGGTTACAGTGATTCGACCCATGGAATCCACCGCGACCGTCCGCATCGGGACGCGAGGCAGCGCCCTGGCCCTCGCCCAGGCGACGATGGTTCGCGATGCCCTCGCGACCGCCGGCGTCCCCGCGACGCTGACGATCATCACGACCGAGGGCGACCGCCGCGCGCCGGACACGGCCTGGGGCGAGGGTGCCTTCGTGACCGCGATCGAGGCGGCGCTCGTCGGCGGCGAGATCGATGCGGCCGTCCACAGCGCCAAGGACGTCCCGACCGACGAGGATCCGCGGCTCGCCATCGCCGCGTTCCTGGAGCGCGCCCCGTCGGCCGACGTCATCGTCCTGCCGTCGGGCAGGCAGGCCGCGACGCTCGACGACCTGCCCCATGGCGCCCGCGTCGGCACGGACAGCCCCCGCCGGACGGCGTTCCTGCGGGCCATCCGGCCTGACCTCGCGATGCACCCGCTCCACGGCAACGTCGACACCCGGCTGCGGCGGCTCGACGAGGGCCAGAGCGACGCGCTGGTGCTGGCAGAGGCGGGGCTCACCCGCCTCGGGCGCGCGGACCGCATCTCCCTCCGGCTCTCGCCCGACCTCGTTCCGCCGGCACCCGGCCAGGGCGCCGTCGCGGTCCAGGTCCGGAGCGACGATGCGGTCACGACGGCGGCCGTCGCTCGCCTCGACCATCGCCCGACGCGCCTCGCCGTCGAGGCCGAGCGCGCGCTCCTCGCCGCGTCCGGCGGCGGCTGCCGGGCTCCGCTGGGCGCCCTCGGTCGCGTCGCCGGCGCGGATCTCGAGCTGCTCGGTGGCTTCGCCCGGCCGGATGGCTCGGTGGCCGTCATGGCCCGTCGCAGCGGCCAGGCCGGCGACCCGGAGCTCGTCGATGGTGTGCTCGCGGACCTCGCCGACTCGGCCTCCGCCGCGGCCGCCGCGGCCGGCTTCCCGAAGGTCCTCGTGACGAGAGCGGCCGACCAGGCCGCGTCGCTCCTCCTGTCGCTCGTCGATCGCGGCCTGGCGCCGGTCGCGGTGCCGGCGATCGAGATCGCACCCGCGGACGACGGCCTCGCGCCGGCGATCGCGCGACTCGGGGCGTTCGACTGGGTCGTCGTGACGAGCGCCAACGCGGCTCGCGCCGTGGCCGCGACGGCCGAACGGCTCGGCACGCCGCTCGCCGCCACCATCGGCAGCACGGGACCCCGCTGGGCGGCCGTCGGCGTGGCCACGGGCCGGGCGCTGCGCGCTGCTGGCGTGACCGTCGCCCTCCGGCCGGCTCGCGCGTCCGGAGCGTCGCTCGCCGACGCGCTGCCGCTCGACGGTGGTGAGCGGATCCTCGTCCCGCGGAGCGAGATCGCCGACGACCGGCTCATCGACGCCCTCGCCGCGCGGCGCGCGACCGTCGAGACCGTGACCGCCTATCGCACGATCGAAGGGCCCGCGAGCTCGTTGCCGCTGCTCGCCGCCGCGCTGGCCGGCACCGCGCCGGACGCCGCCCCGGCGGCCGTCATCCTGACGAGCGGCTCGACCGCCCGTGGCCTGCTCGCGCTCGCCGATCAGCTCGGCGCCCGCGATCGCGTGCTCGCCTTGCCGGCCATCTGCATCGGGCCCGCCACCGTCGACGCCGCTCGCTCGCTCGGCTACACGATCGCGGCCGAGGCGACGAGCCAGGCCGCCGCCGCAATCGCCGACGCCGCTGCGGGATACTTGCGCCCGCACCAGGAGGATTCATGACCGCGCCCGCCGCGCCCCGCGCCGCCAGGCCCGCCGAGCCACGCGCCGCCAGTCCCATCGCGATCGAGGCCGCCGCGGCCGCAGCCCGGGTTCCCGTCCCGCGCGACCGGCCGCGGCGCCTGCGCCGGACCGCCGCCATGCGCGCGCTCGTCCGCGAGACCCGCCTCGATCCGTCGATGCTCGTCGCGCCGCTGTTCGTCCGGCCGGGGCAGGGGATCCGCGAGCCGATCGGCTCGCTGCCCGGCGTGTCGCGCCTGTCGCCCGACGAGGCCGCCGCGGAGGCCCAGCGCCTCGCGAGCCTCGGCGTCGGCGGGATCATCCTGTTCGGCCTGCCGAGCGAGAAGGACCCGGTCGGGACCGGGGCCTGGATCGAGGACGGCATCGTCCAGGAGGCCACCCGCCGGATCCGGTCGCTCGACCTCGCCACGGTCCTCATCGCCGACACGTGCCTGTGCGAGTACACCGATCACGGCCACTGCGGCCCGATCATGGCCGATGGCAGCGTCGACAACGATGCCGCGATCGAGCGGCTGGCCATGGCGGCCGTCAGTCAGGCCCGGGCCGGCGCCGACATCGTCGCCCCGAGCGCGATGATGGACGGCCAGGTCGCGGCGATCCGCCACGCGCTCGATGTCGCGGGCCTCCAGGACACGGCGATCATGGCCTACGCCTCGAAGACCGCATCCGGCTTCTACGGTCCGTTCCGCGAGGCCGCCGACAGCGCCCCCCAGTTCGGCGATCGGCGGGGCTATCAGATGGATCCCGCGAACGGCATCGAGGCTCTCCGCGAGATGCGGCTCGACGTCGAGGAGGGCGCTGACCTGCTGCTCGTGAAGCCGGCACTGCCGTGTCTCGACCTGATCGCGGCGGCGCGGGCCGGCTTCGACGTCCCCGTCGCCGCCTACCAGGTGAGCGGCGAGTACGCGATGATCGCCGCCGCCGCGGAGCGTGGCTGGATCGACGGCCGGCGGGTCATGACCGAGGCCGTGACCTCGATCGTCCGCGCCGGCGCCGGGATCGTGCTGACCTACGCCGCGGGCGACCTCGCCGGCTGGATCGCCGAAGAGCGCGATCGCTCGTGACCGAGGCATCGACGCAGCCCGCCTCGGCCGACGCCGCGGGGCTCGGGCGCCAGATCTACGTCCAGGCGGTCGGGCTCGGACTCGATCCGGCGTGGCGCCGCCTGCCGGATGACGTCCGCCGGGCGGATGCCGCGGCGGTCCTCGCCGCCGAGGAGGAATCGACCGCGGCGGGCATCCGGACCCTCGTCTACTCCTCGATCGGGCTCGAGGCCGGTGTCGACCTCGTCCTGCTCCGCCTGGCGGACCGGCTCGACGACCTCGAGCTCGCCGGGGCGCGTCTCGCCCGCAGCGGGCTGGGACGGTGGCTCCAGGTCCGGCACAGCATCCTCGGCCGGATCTCGGCGTCGCAGTACGTCACCAAGCCGACCGACCAGGAGCGCTCGATCCTCGACGGGACGCCGGGGCAGTACCTGATCGTCTATCCGTTCACGAAGACCGCCGACTGGTACCTGCTCGGCCGCGAGACCCGCCAGGGCGTCATGAACGAGCACATGCGTGTCGGCCGCCAGTACCGGACGGTGCGACAGCTCCTCGCGTATTCGTTCGGGCTCGACGACGGTGACTTCCTCGTCGCCTACGACACGGACGACATCGCCATCTTCGGCGAGCTCGTCCGCGAGCTCCGCGGCACGGAGAGCCGGCGCTCGACGGTCAACGACCACCCGATCCTCGTCGGGATCCGGCACGAGCTGCGGGAGGTGATCGAGTTCCTCGGCGGCCCCGGGTGAGCTCGAACGATCGGTTCCTGCGCGCCTGCCGCTGCGAGCCGGTGGACGCCACCCCCGTGTGGTTCATGCGCCAGGCCGGCCGGGCGCTGCCCGAATACCGCTCGATCCGCGAACGCGCGACGCTCATGGAGATCGTCGGCGACGCGGATCTCTGCGCCGAGGTCAGCCTCCAGCCGGTCACCCGCCTCGGGGTCGACGCCTGCATCGTCTTCGCCGACATCACGACGCCGCTGCCGGGCAGCGGCCTGGCCGTCGAGCTCCACGAGGGCGTCGGGCCGGTCATCGACCGCCCGATCCGCTCGCTCGCCGACCTCGATCGGTTCCACGCGTTCGATCCGGAGGTAGCCGTCGCGCCGTCATCGGCTTCGCCGGCGCCCCCTTCACGATCGCCGCCTATGTCGTCGAGGGCCGCTCACCGCGCGGCCTCGAGACGACGAAGACCTTCATGCGCTCCGAGCCTGCTGCATGGTCGGCCCTGCTCGAGCGGATCGTCGACATGGATCTCGCCTATCTGTCGGCGCAGGTCGCCGCCGGGGCGAGCGCGATCCAGCTGTTCGACTCGTGGGTCGGCGCCCTGTCGCCGTTCGACTACCGGGCCCACGTCCAGCCGCACGTGCGGCGCCTGTTCGACGGGCTCCGCGGGCTCGGTGTCCCGACGATCCATTTCGGCACCGGCACGAGCGGCCTGCTCGAGGCCATGGCCGACGCCGGCGGC
>JACQEG010000174.1 GCA_016200665.1 Chloroflexota bacterium
GGTCGAGCCGTCGACGCTGATCCAGTCGCCCTCCCCGAAGCCGAGCCCGGAGTCCGTGCTCGACGCGGACTTCGAGGCGTAGTCGACGACGAGCTCGGCGCAGCCGGCGACGCATGGCTTGCCGATCTGGCGGGCGACGACGGCGGCGTGCGACGTCGCGCCGCCGCGAGCCGTCAGGATCCCCTGCGCGACCGCCATCCCGTGGAAGTCATCGGGCGACGTCTCGACCCGGACGAGCACGACCCGCTCGCCTCGACCGACCCACGCCACGGCGTCGTCGGCCGAGAAGACGGCCCGGCCGACCGCCGCTCCGGGCGAGGCGTTGAGGCCCTTCGCGACGCGCTTCGCGCCCTTCCTGGCGTTCGGGTCGAACTGGTCGCGGAGCAGCTGGTCGACCTGGGCCGGCTCGATCCGGGCGACCGCCTCGCGCTCCGAGATGGTCCCCTCGGCGACCATGTCGACCGCGATCTTCACGGCCGCCGCGGCCGTCCGCTTCGCGTCGCGGGTCTGGAGCATGTAGAGCCGGCCGCGCTCGATCGTGAACTCGAGGTCCTGGACGTTCCGGTAGTGGCGCTCGAGCTGGGTCGCGATCCGCTGGAACTCGGCGAAGGCCTCGGGCATGTCCTGCGCGAGGTGGCTGATCGTGGCCGGCGTCCGGATGCCGGCGACGACGTCCTCGCCCTGGGCGTTGGTCAGGTACTCGCCGTAGAGGACCTTCTCGCCGGTGTTGGGATCGCGGGTGAACGCGACGCCGGTCCCCGAGTCGTCGCCCATGTTGCCGAAGACCATGGTGACGACGTTGACCGCCGTGCCGAGGTCGTGCGGGATCTTCTGGCTGTTGCGGTAGTCGTTGGCTCGCTTCCCGAACCACGAGGCGAAGACCGCCTTGATCGCGAGGTCGAGCTGCTGGTACGGATCGTCCGGGAAGGCCTGCCCGGTGTCGTCCCGGACGATCGCCTTGAACTCGCCGACGAGGCCCCTGAGATCGCCGACCGTGAGGTCGGTGTCCCGGGCACCCGCGCCGTGGCGGGCCTTGGCGTGCTCGAGGACCTCGTCGAAGCGCTCGGCCTTCACGTTCATGACGATCCGGCCGAACATCTGGATGAACCGCCGGTAGGCGTCCCAGCCGAATCGCTCGTTGCCGGTCAGGGCGATCAGGCCGTCGAGCGTCGCCTCGTTGAGCCCGAGGTTGAGGACCGTGTCCATCATCCCGGGCATCGAGAACTTCGCGCCGGAGCGCACGCTCACCAGGAGCGGGTTGCGGGCGTCGCCGAAGCCCTTGCCGGTGCTCGCCTCGACCTCCCGCATCGCGGCGAGGACGTCATCCCAGAGGCCCTTCGGGAGCTGCTCGCCCGCGGCGAAGTAGTCGTTGCAGGCTTCGGTCGTGATCGTGAACCCGGGCGGCGTCGGCAGGCCGGCGCGGGTCATCTCGGCGAGGCCGGCGCCCTTGCCGCCGAGGAGGTCCTTCATCGTGCCGCTGCCCTCGGCGGCGCCGTCGCCCCAGGCGTAGATATAGCGCTTGGCGGCCACGTGGGCGCGCTCGGGAACCGGGGCGGTCGTCGTGGTCACTGGGCGGCTCCTGGGCCAGGGCGCCGGAATCCGGCCGCCCGCTCTGTCAGTCGATGGCTCGATTGTAGGCCGACGCCCGCTGGCACCCGCCGGCGGGATGCATCGGCGACGCCTCAGACCGCCATGCCCTGGTCGGCGAGCGCGGCCTCGACGGCCGCGAGGAGATCGGTCGGCGACGCGTCAGCGGCCACGGGGGTCACCCGGCCCGGGCCCTCGGTCACGACCCAGTCGAGCCGTGGGTCGACCGACGTGAGGACCACCGGCAGGTCCGGGTAGGTCTCGCGGACCTCGCCGATCAGCTGCCGCGCAGCATCGCTGTCACCCGCGGCCCAGGCGTCGTAGACGAGCACGTCGGCACCGTCGACGAGCGGGCATGGCAGGTTGCCGAGCACGGGGCAGGGCTCCTGGCGGGGACCGCCGCACACCTCGACCGAATAGCCGGCGCCGCGCAGCGTGTTCGCGTCCCGAGCGGCAAGCCAGGCATCCCAGCTGACGACGACGGCCCTGATCACGGCCCGACTGTCGTCCCGAGAACGCTTGCCGAGGAGGTTCCATCGGTCCCCATCTCACGGTCCATGCGGCCCGTCCGCCGCCCAGGCCCGGATCGGCACCGGTCGGTACCATCGCGGAGGCGTCCACCCGGATCAGACGGACGCGAGGAGCGCTCACCCGAGCATGACGGCCGACCAGGAAGACACGCGTGCCATCGCGACCGACCACGAGGCGTACAACGCCACGCTCGTCCGGCGCGAGGACGACAGCCCCGAGCTCGCCCGCTTCTGGGTTCGGTACGACGCCGACCCCGTCCCGTTCGAGGCCGGGCAGTACATGACGACCGGCGTCTTCGTCGACGGCAAGCTGCTGCAGCGACCCTACAGCGTGGCCTCGTCCCCGCGGCGGGCCGCCGACGGCTACGAGCTGTATGTCCGACTCGTGCCGATCCAGCGGTTCACGTCGGCGCTGTGGCGGCTGCCGATCGGCCACCGGATGCGGATGATCGGGCCGAAGGGCCGGTTCATCCTCGAGCCGGCGGACGATCGGACCCACCTCTTCGTCTCGACCGGGACCGGGATCGCGCCGTTCATCGCGATGATGCGCACCCTGATGATCGATGGCGCGCCTCGGCGCACCGTGCTGGTGAACGGCGTCTCGTACGTTCACGACCTCGGCTACGGCCCGCTGCTCGAGGGCTGGCAGCGCAGCGGCGAGTATCCGGTGACGTACGTTCCGACGATCTCCCGGCCCCGGGATCCGGCCAACGCCGGCTGGTCCGGCCACACGGGTCGCGCCGAATCGATCGTGCTCGACGTCTGCCGGGAGCAGGGCCTGCGGCCGGAGACGACGGTCGTCTACATCTGCGGCAACCCCGACATGATCCTCAACACCGAGCGCGAGCTCATGGACCGCGGCTTCCCGGAGTTCCACGTCAAGAAGGAGCTCTACTGGCCGAAGGGCAAGGACGCCGGCCTCGCCGGCGTGGCCGCGGGGTAGCGCGCCCCTTCGTGACGTTCGGCCCGTCCGATCCGGGCAGGCAGGCTCTCAAGGGAGCGGTGCCCCGGCGGCGAGGATCGAGGTCAAGGAATCCGCACTCGGAGCGTCCTGACCGTGCACCACGTGCTCGTCAACGAGCGCCTGTCTCCCAACGTGACCCGGCTCGTCATCGATGCCCAGCGGATCGCCGAGATCCGCCAGCCGGGCCAGTTCGTCATCGTCCACCTGGGACCGGGCGCTGAGCGCATCCCGCTCACGATCGCCGACGGCGATCGGGAGGCCGGGACGATCAGCCTCGTCATCCAGGCCATCGGCAAGAGCACCGCCGACCTCGTCGAGGTGCCCGTCGGGGGCACGATCGCCGACGTCGCCGGGCCGCTCGGACGACCCACCGAGCTCCCGGACCACGGCCGCGTGCTGTGCGTCGGCGGCGGGGTCGGGACCGCGGTCATCCTGCCGATCGCCCAGGAGCTCAAGCACCGTGGCGTCGCGGTCACGAGCATCATCGGCGGCCGGTCCCGCGAGTGGGTCATCCTCGAGCCCGACCTGCGGGCCTGCGGCGAGGTCATCACCTGCACCGACGACGGCAGCTACGGCCGGCCGGGCTTCGTCACGGAGGCCCTGAAGGACGCGCTCGCCGAGGGCGGCATCGACGAGGTCTTCGCGGTCGGCCCGGTGCCGATGATGCGGGCCGTCGCGAACCTCACCCGACCGCTCGGCGTGAAGACCACGGTCTCCCTGAACCCGATCATGGTCGACGGCACCGGGATGTGCGGCGGTTGCCGGGTCACCATCAACGGCGCGATCAAGTACGCCTGCGTCGACGGGCCGGAGTTCGACGGCCATGCCGTCGACTTCGCCGAGCTCGTCGACCGGCTGTCGACGTACCGCCCGTTCGAGCAGTTCGCGCTGGAGCGGCGCGGCGCGTGCTCGACCACCGCCGAGGACGCAGCAGCCGTCGCCGCGGCCGTGGCGGCCGCCACGACGCCCGCCGGAGCCGCCCGATGACGCTGTCCGAGCACCCGATCCCCTTGCCCGCCGCGGACGCCGAGACGGTCACGCCGAAGCCGCCGCTGAGCAAGAAGGAGCGGATGCAGATCCAGCGGGTCGAGATGCCCGAGCAGGACGCGATCCTGCGCGCGGCCAACTTCCGAGAGGTCAACCTCGGGCTGACCGAGCAGCTCGCGATGCTCGAGGCCGAACGCTGCCTCGAGTGTCCGAAGCCCTACTGCATCGACGGCTGCCCGGTCCGGGTCAACATCCCGAACTTCATCAGGCACCTCCGTGACGGCGACATGGCGGGAGCGGCGGCCTCGCTCCTCGACGACAACGCCCTGCCCTGCGTCACCGGCCGCGTCTGCCCCCAGGAAACGCAGTGCGAGAAGGTCTGCCTCCGGGCCAAGACCGGCAGATCGGTCGGGATCGGCAACCTCGAGCGGTTCGTGGCCGACTGGGCGCTCGCCAACCATGCGGGGAGCGGCGCGTCGATGTCACAACCCGACGCCCTCGGCAAGACCGTGGCGATCGTCGGCTCCGGCCCGGCCGGCCTGACGGCCGCGAAGGAGCTGGCCAAGCGGGGCTACGACGTCACGATCTTCGAGGCCTTCCACGCGGCCGGCGGCGTCCTGATCTACGGCATCCCGGAGTTCCGGCTCCCGAAGGACATCGTCCAGGCCGAGGTCGACCGGCTCGTCGAGTCCGGCGTGAAGATCCAGGCCAACGCGATCATCGGCAAGACCTACACGCTGCCCGAGCTGCGGGCGCAGTTCGACGGAGTGTTCATCGCCGTCGGGGCCGGCCTCCCGGTCTTCATGAACGTGCCCGGCGAGAACTTCAAGGGCGTCTACTCGGCCAACGAGTACCTGACCCGGGTCAACCTGATGGGCGCCTGGAACCCCGTCTCGGACACGCCCGTGCTCCACGGCCAGCGGGTCGTCGTCGTCGGCGGCGGCAACGTCGCGATGGACTCGGTCCGCACCGCGAAGCGACTGGGAGCGGCGTCGGCCACGATCGTCTACCGCCGCGGCCCCGAGGAGCTCCCCGCCCGCGCGGAGGAGGCCCACCACGCCGAGCAGGAGGGCGTCATCTTCGAGTACCTGACCGCCCCGATCGAGGTCCTCGGCGACGAGAACCGCTGGGTCACCGGCATCCGCTGCGTTCGGATGGCGCTCGGTGAGCCGGACGACTCGGGCCGCCGCCGGCCGGAGCCGATCGAGGGCTCCGAGTTCGAGGTCCCGTGCGACATGGTCGTCGTGGCGATCGGGACGAAGAGCAATCCCCTGCTCACGGCCACCGCGCCGGAGCTCGAGATCAACAAGTGGGGCTACATCGTCACCGACGAGAACGGCATGACGAGCATGCCGGGGGTGTTCGCCGGCGGCGACATCGTCCGCGGCGCCGCGACGGTCATCCTGGCGATGGGCGATGGGAAGCGCGCCGCCATGGCGATGCACGCCTACCTGACGCCGCCCGAGCCAGCGGAGCTCCCGACCGCCTGATCCGTCCGGCCACGCCGGCCCGTCAGGCCCGGGCGGCGGCCATCCGGTCGAGGATCGCGCGCTTGACGCCCTCGATCGGCACGCGCTCCTGGGTCATCGAGTCCCGGTCGCGGATCGTGGCCGCGAGATCCTCGAGCGAATCGACGTCGACGGTCACGCACCACGGCGTCCCGATCTCGTCCTGGCGGCGGTAGAGCTTGCCGATGGCGGCCGTGTCGTCGTAGACCGCCATGAGGTCCTGCTTGAGGTCCTTCAGCAGGCGGTGGCAGAGCTCCACGATCTCGGGGCGCTTCTTGAGGAGCGGCAGGACCGCGACCTTGTAGGGGGCGAGGTCGGGATGGAGCGCGAGCGAGACCCGGGTCTCGCCCCGGACATCCTCCTCGCGGTAGCTGTCGATGAGGAACGTGAACGCCGCCCGGTCCGGCCCGCCGGCCGTCTCGACGATCCACGGGATGAAGTGCTCCTCCGTCGCCGGGTCGAAGTACTCGAGGTTGGCGCCCGATTCGGCCTGGTGGCGGGAGAGATCGAAGTCGCCCCGGTTGTGGATGCCCTCGAGCTCCTTCCAGCCGAACGGGAAGCGGTACTCGACGTCGATCGCCTTCTTGGCGTAGTGGGCCAGCTCGTCCGGGGCGTGCTCGCGGAAGCGCAGCCGGGCGGGCGCGACGCCGTAGTGGGTGTACCAGTCCCAGCGGCGCGGCAGCCACTCCTCGAAGATCCGCGCCGCGTCGTCGGGCCGGACGAAGTACTGCATCTCCATCTGCTCGAACTCGCGCATCCGGAACACGAAGTTGCCGGGGCTGATCTCGTTCCGGAAGCTCTTGCCGATCTGGGCGATCCCGAACGGCAGCTTCTTGCGGCTCGACTGCTGGACGTTCTTGAAGTTGACGTAGCTGCCCTGGGCCGTCTCGGGCCGGAGGTAGATGACCGCGGCGTCGTCCTCGACGGGACCCATGAACGTCTTGAACATGAGGTTGAACCGGCGCGGCGCGCTGAGCGGGCCGCCGTCGACGGGGCACGTGAGGCCGAGGCGCTGGACGATCGTCGGGTCGCGGATGTCGGTGGCCGTGAGGTTCTCGGCGCCCGGCAGCTCGTCGAGCCGGAACCGGCGATGGTCGGTCTGGCACTCGACGAGCGGGTCGCTGAACGAGCCGACATGGCCGGACGTGATCCAGACCTGGGGATGCATGAGGATCCCGGCATCGAGCCCGACGATGTCATCCCGCTCCTGGACCATCGCCTTCCACCACGCCCGCTTGACGTTGTTCTTGAGCTCGACGCCCAGCGGCCCGTAGTCCCACACGGCGTTGATGCCGCCGTAGATGTCGCTCGATGGGTAGACGAAGCCGCGCCGCTTCGCGAGCGAGACGATCGTCTCGAGCTCGGGCACGGCGGGCGCGACGTCGTCGACGGCCTTGGCGGTCACGGCCGCCTGATGCTAGCAGGGGCGGGTCGCCCGCCCGGGTCGTGCCATGCGGTTCCGGGATGCGGAACGGCCGGCCCGGGGGCCGGCCGTTCCGCTGATCGAAGCGCCGCAGGCGGCTACTTCCCGATCTTCACGTATTGGCTGAAGCCGTTCTTGGCATGCGGCCCGCAGTAGGTATCGGGATTGACGTTCGGGTCCTCGTCACACCAGTTGGCGCCCGAGAAGCCGCCGCTGATCCACGCCCAGCCGGAGCTGAACTTGCCCCAGTCCGCCCTCGCCTGGGTCTGCCACGGCGTCGTGCCGTTGCACCAGTACCAGCCGCCGAAGCCACCCTGGACGCTCTTCGTCTTGCCGACGGCCTGGTTGACGTTGCCCCAGTCGATGTTGACGTCCATCGGCTGCGAGCACCACATGGTCCCGTAGATCGTGACCATGCCGCCACGATCGACCGTCGCCGAGGTGACGACGATGTAGTTGATCTCCGGCCCGCCCTGGGCGACGACCGGCCCGACGAGGCTCATCGTCAGGAGGAGCCCTGAAACGAGGGCAACAATGCGTCGCATGTGCGACCTCCCGCAGCATGCGGGCTCGGGCTCGCCGTTGGCTCAGCGCGGTCCAGGCGACCGAAGTACGGGCCGCGCCTCCCTGCCGCCCGCAACCAGCCACTGTGGCCGGTGCCCGGCGACCGCCACAAGGGCCGAGCGGCCTGAAGCGCGATCCGGCGACCAGATCTGGCTGCGACCGGCGGAGCCCGCGTCGCGCGCGCTCAGCCGACGGCGACGACCCGGGTCGGCGTGATCCGGATCGGCACGTCGTAGACCTCGGCCATGCGCTGGGCGCCCTCGAGGAACTGGTCGATCCAGGCGCCGTACTTCGCGAGGTAGGCCTCGTTGTCGTAGACCTGCGGGACGTCGGGATCCATCCGCGCCCGGCCCTCGATGACGACGATGTCGCCGCCGCCCTCGCTCTCGCGCAGGTGGACGGACACCCGGTCGTTCGACTCGAGGTTGCGATTGCGGCGGGCCCGACGGTCGCCGTAGACGAGGATCTCGCCCGGGCCCTCGTCGGCATCCGTCCAGATGAACCAGATCGGCATCGTCTGGGGCTGACCCTCCGGCGTCAC
>JACQEG010000033.1 GCA_016200665.1 Chloroflexota bacterium
AAGGTTCTTCGATCCCTGCCTGCAACTCCATGAGGTTCAGCATCGTCTCGCCGGTTCGCTGAGTAGCCATCTGAACCATCTTGATCGGGAGCGGGTTCCCGTGCTCGTCGAGCTTGTGCGTCAGCTTGACACCGCGCGAGCGTAGCGCGGCTTCCAACTCGATCGGCACGAAGTCTGTCTGTTCCTCATCGATGCCGAAGGGCACTGTGACTCCCCGTCCGGAGCGTTCGAGATAGGAAACGGCGCAGGAGCGACTAACGAACTTCCCAAGCAGGGCGTCGCTAGCCCGAGCGTTCACCTCGGCGAGGGCCCTCGACACGCGGTCGGGCGATTTGCCTGAGAGGTGTTCGAGCTGGCGTCTCCCCTGCCGTGGAAAAGGGTTCACATAGCCGGTCACGAAGACCTTAGGTCGCGAGGGCCGCGTGGTTTCGACTCGGAGATCGCGTGACGGCATGGGGTCATGAATGCCGCTCAATCGATCGACGTTGGTCACGATGGTTAGTGACGGCTGACCCCGCTCGAAGGCGAGGACCGAGAACGTGATGGCCCGGTGCTCCAGGGGCAGGGGCCGCAGCCACTCGCCAGCAGCGCTCAGGCGGCTGATCAAGGTCGCGACCGTCGCCTCGCGGGAAAGACTGAGGATCTGGTCGCCTAGCCATGTGCTGACGTCGACTTGAGTCGTACGTGCGATCCCTGCAAACGCCACCAGGGCCGCCCAATCAAAGTGGGTGACGTGCGCACTCTTGTGGCCCCGGTCGATGATCGGCTCGCCAGTGATGGGATCGGTCAGGCAAAAGTCCGAACTTTGATAGAGGGTATCCGGCGTGACGAGGCTAATCGTGAGGGTCATTCGTTTATCACGTGCGGTTTCGACCCCGTCAGTCTGCCACCCGACAAACCCGGGCCGTCAAGGGCCGCCGTAGGTCGGCGGCCGGCGCAGCCGGGAACCCTTGACGGGCCGGCTTCTCCATGCTTCCTGGCCCGGCCGGCCTATGCCGGCCGGCTCTGTGCACCCGATAGCAGGAACCCGAAGGATTCCACCGTCGACGGGGGTCGACCAGCCGATGACCCGCTGGCGGCGGGGGTAAGCGTCCAAATCCGGCGGCAGTAAACGGGCAGCCGGGCAATTAGGGTGGCGTAGTCGAAAGGCGTCATCCGGAGAACGGGGCGGAGAACCACCCTTTCGTCCTGACGTAAAGCGTGAACGGACCCCCTCCCTCCTTGAGGCTGGGCCCGTGTCGACGCGTTATGGATCAGACCGCCGCTCCTCTTCACTTGAATATGGGACGAAACTCGACGGGCCGAAACAGGGCTCGTGGGTGTTCCGGCTGTATCCCGACGCGGCCGAGGGTGGCGGCTCGTTCCGCTCCGCAGCCGATCCCTCGGGGGCCTCGCCGTATCCGGAGCCGCTGACCGACTATCGGGATGACGCGGCCCGGCGGGCTCGGGGCAAGGTCCGTCGATACTGCGCCGCGAACGGCCTCAACCGGCTCGGGACCCTCACGTACGCGGGCCAGGGCTGCCACGACCCGGTCCAACTCCGGGCCGACGTGCCGGCCTTCTTCCGGCGGCTCGGTGGCGGATCGGGCGAACGCTTCCCGTACCTGTGGGTGCCCGAGTGGCACGCGTCGGGTCATGGCCTCCACGTCCACTTCGCCGTCGGCCGCTACATTCGCCAGCGGTCGATCGAGGCCGCCTGGGGCCGAGGCTTCGTCCACATCAAGCTGCTCGGCGACCTGCCGGTCGGCTCGGGCGTCCGGGGCGAGGCGCGGATGGCCGCCCGCTACCTGTCGAAGTACGTCGGCAAGGACCTCGGCACCGGCGAGGCGACGGGGTTCCATCGATACGAGGTCGCGCAGGGCTTCCAGCCGAAGTCCGTGCCGATCAAGGCCGAGACCGCCGACGAGGCGCTCGGCTGGGCCGCCGTCGTCATGTCGGCCGCGCCGGCCCACGTCTGGCGATCCCGCGAGGAGGCGGGCTGGGTCGGTCCCTCGGCGGTGTGGGCGTCATGGGCGTGAGGTTGCCGCCCGAGGTCGTCCGGTCGTGGGTCGAGCGGACCTGTGCGGATCAGGGCGTCGCGGTTGCCGTCCGCGACCCGGCCGCCGTGGCGCGGGTCGCGGGGATCGTCAGATCCGCCAGAGAGGCTCGATCCGGCCGGGGTCGAACGTCGCCCGACCGGGCACGGCCGGTTGGACCGTCACCCGATCGAGGAGCGCCGTCGCAATCGCCCGCTGGCGATTGAGGTTGAGGGTGGGCCACTCGTGGCCGAGCGATCCGCCATGGCCGATGTATGGGTCGATCGCGGCGGTCCGGGAGAGGCGCGAGAGGCGCTTGCGGGTCGCCTCCATCCGGCCCTCGATGACATCGCGGGCGGCGAGCCACTCGCGAAAGGTCACCTGCTTCTCCGCATAGGCGCGGGCGAGCTCCTCGAGCTGCTCCTGGTCACCGGTCAGCGAGGCGTGTTCGGCCGCGGTCACGGTGTCGGTGCTGCTGGCGTCGGCGAGGGCCGCGGCCACCTCCGGGGTGTCGAGGCGCAGGAGCAGCGCGTCGGCGATGAGCCCCTCGACGGGCTCGGCCTTGACCGCCAGTCGCCCGCAGCCGGTCTGGCCGATCCCATTGGCGCACACGTAGCGGCGGTTGCCCAGCGCATCGGGACGGCTGATGAGCGACGCCCCGCAGCGGCCGCAACGAAGGATGCCGGTCAGGAAGTAGCGGCGGGTCGGGCGGCTGCGGGTATGGCTGGCGATGTCGAGGGTCGTCCGGAGGGCAGCCGTCTCGTCGGGCGTCAGGATCGCCTCCCAGGTGGCCTTGGCGACGATCTCGCCGCGGTGGGCCCGCTGGCCCGAGAGGCGCGCCGCGACGAGCATCCGGTGGAGCGTGTAGATGCTCCATGCCTTCCCGGCCGGGCTGCGGATGCCGCGGGCGGTCCAGTCGGTCGCGATCGTCCGCAGCGCATCCCCGGCGAGGACGCGGCTCGCTGCCTCGCGCACGAGCGCGGCCTCGACGGGGTCGATCGTCAGGCGATCGTCGCGATACCCGAACGGCCGGAAGCCGCCGCCGGTCGGCAGCCCCGCGAGGGCCCGCTCGTCGTTCTTGCGGCGGATGCGCTTGGAGGTCTTGGCGCTGGCGTCGCTGGCCACGGCTCCGAGGATACGCAGCAGGAGGAGGCCGTCATCGTCGCGGCTCGCGAGGCCGCCGCCGAGCCAGGCGACCTCGACCTTGGCTTTCCGGCAGACCTCGATGAACTCCTCCATCTCGATCGGCCGCCGGGTGAGCCGGTCGGGGTGCCAGAACAGGACGGCGTCGATCCGGTGGCCGGTAATGTCGTCGAGGAGCCGCCGGTATTCGGGCCGGACCTTGCCCGACCAGGCGCTCTTGTCGTCGTCGACGTACAGGTCCGCCACTGGCCAGCCGCGGCGCTCCGCTTCCGCTCGGCAGTCGGCGATCTGGCGGCTTACGCCGAGCCGGTCACCCTCGGGGTCGTTCGAGATTCGGGCGTAGATGCCTGCGTGCTTGACCACAGCATGACATTACCACACCGCGGTATCGCTCAGCGTTACGTCACGCGCCATCGGTGAGGCCGATCTCGCAGGCGATCGAGACCCCACGCATCGCAGAACGCTCGCCATTCGGCCCTCGGCGCGCCCTGCCACCGCAGCTCCTCGACGGATCGCTCCGGGATGACGGCGCCGTCGGCCTCGACGCGCAGGCGGGCGAGCGATCGGAACAGGAGCGCCTCGTCCCAATGCTCGCGGAGCGTGGCCGCGAGAGCGGGGCCGCCGCGCAGGCTCGGGACGCTCCAGTCGGAGGCGCGCGCCGGGATTCCCTCGAGCGAGCCGTAGCGGAACAGGACGGCCGCGGCGGACTTCGAGCCCCAGCCGGGCAGGCCCGGGAAGCCATCGGCGCTGTCGCCGACGAGGGCGAGCCAGTCCGGGATGGAGGCCGGATGGACGCCCCATTTCTCGATGACCGCGGGCTCGTCGTAGACGATCCGGCGGCGTCGATCGAGGAGCACCACCCGGGCGTCGTCGACGAGCTGGGCCATGTCCTTGTCCGGCGTGCAGACGACGACCTGCTCGACCGATGGGTCGTCGCGGAAGCGGGCGCACGCCGCGGCGATCGCGTCGTCCGCCTCGAAGTCGGTCATCGGCCAGACGACCAGGCCGAGTGCCCGGATGGCGTCCTCGACAATGGGGAACTGGGCGAGCAGTTCGGGCGGCATCCCGGCCGACGACTTGTAGCCCGGCCACATGTCGTTCCGGAACGACTCGATGACGTGGTCGGTCGCGCAGCCGACATGCGTCGCCCCTTCCTCGCGCAGGAGGTACAGCAGCTGCTCGACGACCCCGGAGACGCCTGATAGCGGGATCCCGTCGCGGCCCACCACCGGCGGCCGGGGCGCGTAGTGGGCCCGGAACAGCTCGTACGTCGCGTCGACGAGGTGCAGCCTCACCCTTTCGAGGCACCCGCACTCGAAGCCGCGGGCCGCGCCGGGGCCGTGAACGTGCAGCCGGCGTCGGCCATCGCGGCCTTCGCGGCCGCGCCGTCACCCGGCTTGAGGTTGACGGCCGCGATCGCATCCTCGATGACCTCGGTCGCGAACCCCAGCCGACGGGCATCGATCGCGGTCGCGTTGACGCAGTAGTCGGTCGCGAGCCCGCAGATGACGGCCCGCTCGATGCCGCGCTCCCGCAGCAGCGCCTCGAGCTCCGTCGGGATCGTCTCGCCCGAGACCGGGTCGCGCATCGTGAAGCCCGAGTAGCCGTCCTCGCCGTTCGCGCCCTTGCGGACGACCGGTCCGAGGACCTCGAGGGCCGGGTGGAACGCCGCGCCCCAGGTGCCCGCGACGCAGTGGACCGGCCAGATGCCGCCGTCCTTCGCGAAGTGCGGCGTCGACTCGGGGTGCCAGTCCTGGGTGTAGACGACGAATGCCCCTGCCTGCGACGCGCGCCACGCCTCCGCCGAGCAGCGCTCCGCGACCTCGGGCCCGCCCTGCACGAACAAGGAGCCCGCGGGATCGGCGAAGTCGTTCTGGACGTCGACGACGATCAGCGCGGTCGAGGCGTCGTACTCGGTCACGATCCGGACGATACCGCGTTGCCTGAGGTTCGCCGTGCCGCACGGCGTCCACGCTCATTCGGGAAGTGGCGGTGACTCCCGGTCACGCCCAGACGACGACGACCACGATGGGGCGGCACCGACCCGCAACCCTTCCGCACCCCGGGCGAATCCGGCCCGTCACGGTCGTGCGGCGGCGCCTTGGGCTACGCTTTGGCTGACCCACGATCAGGAGCCCCCGACCGCCCATGTACCTCGACGAGTTCAAGCACCAGCTGCCTGACATCGACACCGCCGAGACGGACGACTGGATCCACTCGCTCGACGACGTCGTCGACCAGGAGGGCGAGACCCGCGCCCGGTTCCTGCTCTACAAGCTCCTCAAGCGCGCCCGACAGCGCCAGATCGGGCTGCCGCCGCTGACCTACACCCGCTACATCAACACGATCAGCCCCGAGCAGGAGCCGGTCTTCCCGGGCGACGAGCAGCTCGAGCGGCGGATCCGGCGGCTCATCCGCTGGAACGCGGTCGCGATGGTCCTCCGGGCCAACAACCGCTTCCCGGGACTGGGCGGTCACCTGGCCACGTACGCGAGCGCCGCGAGCCTGTACGAGGTTGGCTTCAACTGGTTCTTCAAGGGCCGCGAGGGTGGCCGTGCCGGCGACCAGATCTTCTACCAGGGCCATGCCGCGCCCGGCATCTACGCCCGAGCCTTCCTCGAGGGCCGGCTCAGCGAGGACCAGCTCGACCACTTCCGCCGCGAATCGCCGCCCCAGCACGGCCTGAGCTCCTACCCGCACCCGCGGCTCATGCCGGACTTCTGGGAGTTCCCGACGGTCTCGATGGGCCTCGGGCCGGTCAGCGCGATCTACCAGGCCCGCTACAACCGCTACCTCAAGAACCGCGGCCTGCTCGATACGAGCGGCTCTCGCGTCTGGGCGTTCCTCGGCGACGGCGAGACCGACGAGCCCGAGGCGCTCGGGGCGCTCCACGTCGCGGCGCGCGAGGGCCTCGACAACCTGACGTTCGTCGTCAACTGCAACCTCCAACGGCTCGACGGCCCGGTCCGCGGCAACGGCAAGATCATCCAGGAGCTCGAAGCGGTCTTCCGCGGATCGGGCTGGAACGTCATCAAGGTCATCTGGGGCCGTGAGTGGGACGAGCTCCTCGCCCGCGACGTCGACGGCGTCCTCGTCGAGAAGATGAACAACACGGTCGACGGCGAGTTCCAGAAGTACAGCGTCGCCGGCCCGGCCTACATCCGCGAGCACTTCTTCGGGCCGGATCCGCGCCTCAAGCGGATCGCCGAGCACCTGACCGACGACGACATCGCCCACCTCCGCCGCGGCGGCCACGACTATCGGAAGCTCTACGCGGCTTATAAGGCGGCGACCGAGGCCCAGGGGGCCCCGACGGTCATCCTGGCCAAGACCGTGAAGGGCTGGACGCTCGGGCCCGGGGTCGAGGCCCGGAACATCACCCATCAGGCGAAGAAGCTCAACGAGGCCGAGCTGCGGGTCTTCCGCGATCGCCTCGAGCTCCCGATCCCGGACGACCAGCTCCACGACGCGCCGTACTACCACCCCGGCCCGAAGTCGGAAGAGGTCCAGTACCTCATGGAGCGCCGTCGCCAGCTCGGCGGCCCGCTCCCGCACCGCGTCGTCGAGGCGGCGGCGCTGCCGAAGCCGAAGCCGACGTTCGATGCGGAGTTCGCGGGCGGCAGCCCGACCGCGGTCTCGACGACGATGGTCCTGACCCGGATCCTTCGAAACCTCATTCGCGACCCCGACCTCGGCCCACGCGTCGTCCCGATCATCCCGGACGAGGCCCGGACGTTCGGGATGGACCCGCTGTTCAGCGAGGTCGGGATCTATTCGGCCCTCGGCCAGCGCTACGAGCCGGTCGACAGCGAGCTCGTCATGAAGTACCGCGAGGCGGTCGACGGCCAGGTGCTGGAGGAGGGGATCACCGAGTCCGGCTCCGCGGCGAGCTTCCAGGCCGCGGCGACGTCCTATGCGACCCACGGGCTGGCCGCGATCCCGTTCTACATCTTCTACTCGATGTTCGGGTTCCAGCGGACCGGCGACCAGTTCTGGGCCGCTGGCGACGCGCGGGCCCGCGGCTTCCTCGTCGGCGCCACGGCGGGTCGGACGACGCTCCACGGCGAGGGTCTCCAGCACGACGACGGCCACAGCCACGTCCTGGCCTCGACGATCCCGAGCCTCCGCCAGTACGACCCGGCCTTCGCCTACGAGCTGGCCGCGATCGTCCGCGACGGCATCGAGCGGATGTATGTCGATGGCGAGGACGTCTTCTACTACGTCACGGTCTACAACGAGAACTATCCCCAGCCGGCCAAGCCCGAGGGCATCGACGAGGGCCTCCTCAAGGGCATCTACCGCTTCTCGGGAGCGCCGTCCGGGCTCAGGGCCGGGGCGCCGGCGATCCGGCTCGTGGGCTCCGGCTCGATCCTGCTCCAGGTCATCGAGGCCCAGAAGCTCCTCGCCGAGAAGTTCGGCGTGGCGGCGGAGGTCTACTCCGCGCCGTCGTTCCCGCTGCTGCGGCGGGACGCGCTCCAGGTCGACCGCTGGAACCGGCTCCACCCCGACGCCAGGCCGCGCCGCCCGTACGTCGCCGACGTCCTCGGCAAGGACGGTGGCCCGATCGTCGCGGCGAGCGACTGGATGAAGGCCATCCCGCAGATGGTCGAGCCCTGGCTCGAGGCGCCGTTCGTGGCCCTCGGGACCGACGGCTTCGGCCGGAGCGACACGCGCGAATCGCTGCGGGCGTTCTTCGAGGTCGACGCGGCCTCGATCGCCGCTGCCGCCATGGCGGCGCTCGCGAAGAGCGGGGCGGTGACGGCGAAGGCCGCCGCGAAGGCGATCGCCGAGCTCGGGATCGACCCCGACAAGGTGGATCCCCTCGCCATCTGACCGCGTTCAAGGGGACCTGAGTCCGGGTCGCAAGGGTGGTTGACTCAATCCCGAGTGGCCCACTAGGATTTCCGGCGTTGCCATCCCCAGCCCGGAGTTGAACGTGGACGTTGGCGCGCTGACCGCGGGATTCCTGACCGGCCTCCGCGAGGGGGTCGAGGCCGCCCTCATCGTGGCCATCGTCCTCGCCTACGTGGTCCGCAGCGGCAACGCCAGCCAGGCGGCCAAGGTCTGGCTCGGGGCGGGCTCGGCGGTGGCCGCGAGCCTCCTCGCCGGGATCGTCATCTTCCTGACCGTCGGCGCGTTCGAGGAGCCCTACGAGCAGCTCTTCGAAGCCGCCACCCTCCTGATCGCCGCGGTCGTCGTGACCTGGATGCTGTTCTGGATGCGGCGCCAGTCAGCCGGGCTGCGCGGCGAGCTCCATGCCCGGCTTGACCGGGTCCTCAGCGAGGGCTCCGCGCTCGGGCTCGCCGTGCTGGCCTTCACGGCCGTGATCCGCGAGGGGCTCGAGACCTCGTTGTTCCTCGTCGGTCAGGCCACCGCCGTCGGCCCCGGCACCGCCAGCCTGCTCGTCGGGGCCCTGGCCGGGCTCGCGGGCGCCGTCGTCATCGGCTGGATCTTCTACACGGGCAGCCGCCGGATCGACCTCCGGGCCTTCTTCCGCTGGACGGGCATCGGCCTCGTGTTCATCGCCGCCGGGCTCGTGTCACGCGCGGTCCACGAGCTGGTCGAGATCGGCGTCATCCCGGTCGGCGGCCAGACCGCGTTCGATCTCTCGGGCATCCTCCCGCACGAGGAGGGGATCGGCCAGTTCCTCCGGGCGATCCTCGGTTACAGCGCGACGCCGGAGGTCGCGACGTTCGTCGTCCACGTCACCTACCTCGTCGTCATCCTGGGGTTGTACCTGCGTCCGATGCGCCCGAATCCGCCACCGGCCCGGGTCGAGGTCGGCAGCTCGGCCGAGACCGTCCGCTAGCCCGCGCGGCCAGGGCGCCGGTTGATGCGGCGCATCACCGCGCTGCGGCGACCAGCCTCGAGACGGTGCCGTCCAGGTTCGCGACGTAGACCTCGCCGGCCTCGTCCTCGCCGAAGGCCGCGACCCCGCCCCCGATGTTGCCGACCTCCGCCGCGACCGGCGCCGACGCCCCCGCATCGAGCACCCAGGCCCGACCGGAGCAATAGTCCGCGTAGACGTAGCCGCCGCGAAGGATCGGGTAGCTCGTGCCCCGGTAGACGACCCCGCCGATGACGACGCAGCCCTGGTCGTGACCGTAGTCCACCACGGGCAGCGTCAGCCCCGTCCGGTCGCAACCCTGGGCGGGCTGGAAGCAGCGGCTGCCCTCCATCCGGTTCCAGCCGAAGTTCAGGCCGCCGATCCCGGCTCGCGCCACGTCGACCTCCTCGCGCGAGCCCTGCCCCACGTCGCCGATCCAGAGATCGCCGGTCGACCGGTCGAACGACATCCGCCACGGGTTGCGGAGCCCGTAGAGCCAGATCTCCGGATGCTTCAGCGGGTCGCCGGCGAAGGGATTGCCGGACGGGATCCCGTAGCGGCGCCCGTCGGCCGGGTGGTCGACGTCGATCCGGAGGATCTTGCCGAGCGTCGTGTCGAGGCGCTGGCCGTTGCCCTGCGGATCGCCGCCACTGCCACCGTCGCCGAGCGAGATGTACAGGTCGCCGTCCGGCCCGAACGCGAGCGCCCCGCCGTTGTGGTTCGCATACGGTTGTCCCGCCTGGAAGATGACGACCTCGCTCCCGGGATCCAGCCGATCGGGGTCGCCCGGGTCGAGGCGGAAGCTCGAGACGACCGTGTTGCCGTTCCGGTCGGTGTAGTCGACGAAGACCCGCGGGTCCGAGGGGAATGCCGGGTGGATCGCGATGCCGAGCAGCCCGCGCTCGCCCCCGCTCGTGATACGCCCGCGAATGTCCAGGAGGGGTGTCGAACGTGTCGATCCGTCCGCCCCGACGACCCACGCCCGGCCGTCCTGCGAGGCGACGAACAGCCGGCCGGATCCATCCCTTGGCGCCGTGATGGCCAGCGGCCCGCCCGGCACCGTCGCGAAACGTTCGAGCGAGACGGTCACGGCCGTCGCGTCGAACGCCGGGGATGGTGCGCCCGGTGAGGCGACCGCCGGCGTCGGCTGCGAGGACCCCGGGGCCGCCGTGCCGGCGGCGATCGTGCCGCCCGGGGTCGGCGTCGGGGTCGCTGCGGAGCACGCGATGACCATCGACGCGACGACGGCGACGGCGACCGCCACGAGCGGCCGGCGGCGGCGAGACAACCGCAGAGGCTGGACCATCGCCGCACTCTAGCGCGCGGCCCGGTGCTAGCCTCCGCGACGATGGACGGCCATGAGCTGCGCGAGGTCCTCGAGACGATCGCGACGTCCGGGCGACCGTTCGCCGAGGTGGCTCGGAGTCACGACCTGTCGGTCGGGGTCTACGTGCTCGCTGCCGGTGCGATCGACCACCAGGGGCCGCACACCGAGGACGAGGTCTACTACGTCATCCGTGGCCGTGGCCGGATCACCGTCGGCGAGGAGGCCCGTGCCGTCGGGACCGGATCGATCGTGTTCGTCGCCGCGGACGTCCCGCATCGATTCCACGACATCGCGGAGGAGCTCGTCGTCCTCGTCGCGTTCGGGCCCGCCGAGTACACCCACCGCGTCGACCACGACCGCGGCCACCCGCACGCCTGATCGCCGGCCCTCGCCCGTCAGGTGCGGTCGAAGCGCCCCGCGAACGAGGCTGCCAGCTCGGCGGCGCGGCCAACCGGGTCGTGCTTGAAGAAGACGAAGACGTCGTCGCCGGCCTCGATGAATGGCCGGACACGGGCCGCCCAGGCGTCGAGGTCCGCCGCGGCGTAGTCGTCGCGCCGCAGCCGCAGGTAGTGCCGGCTCGAGGTCCGACGGAGCGTCGGCTCCTCGCCCCCGGCCAGGTCGGTCGCACAGAGCGTCGCCCCGGCCGACCGCAGCGTCGCGAATGTCTCGTCGACGTGCCATGACGCGTCGGGCAGCTCGACGACGAGCGGGATCGACGCCGGCCACGCCCGCAGGACCGCGGCGAGCGCGGCATCTGCCCGAGCGGGATCGCCATCGCACCACGGGCCGTCGCGCCGCATCTCGGCTGGCAGCTCGAACAGGACGGCGCCGAGCCGCGAGCCGAAGTGGGGCAGGGGCTCGGTCAGCCAGCCGATGCTCTCCGCCGCCGAGCCGAGGAGCGCCCGGACGGCAGAGCCGCGCTGAGCCTTGATCGCGAACCGGAAGTCCTCCGGCGTCGCGCCCAGCCAGCCCGCAATCGCACTCGCGGACGGCCGGCGACGGAACGTGTTGTTGAGCTCGACCGCATCGAAGCGAGTGGCGTACGTCGCGAGGAAGCGCGGGGCCCGCGTGCCGGGCGGATAGAGGCGCGGGATCCAGCCGGGGTACGAGAACCCCGAGGTGCCAACGAGGAGCCGGCCGGTCAGGCTCGCGCCCGTCCGGTCGACGCGGCCCTCGAGACGCGGCCGCGCGCCACGCCCGACCCGATCGGGGCGCCGTGGTGGGCGCCGGGCGCGTCGCCCGCGCAGCGGGCGACATCGGTCATGACCCGCTCGATCGCCGGAAGGTCGGCCTGGTCGATCGTGGCGAGGAAGTACTCGGCGATGCCCCGCAGGTGGGTGGGCGCCGCGGTCCGGAGACGCTGAACCCCGGCCTCGGTGAGGCGAGCCTCGGCGCCACGGGCGTCGCTCGAGCAGCTGGCGCGCTCGACGAGGCCGTCGTCGACGAGCCGGTCGATGAGCCGGGTCGCGCCGCTCTTCGAGAGCGTCAACGCCTCGGCCACTCGACCCATCCGGAGCCGCCGCTCGGGCGCCTCGACGAGGATGAGCAGGGTCACGTACTCCTGGAGCGACAGGCCGTGCTCCGCTCGGAGGTCGTCGTCGAGCCGGCGGGAGACCTCGGCATGGGCACGGACGAAGGCCCGCCACGGCGCCAGCCGGGGGTCCCGGGGCGTGAGCGGCGCCTGGCCAGGCGAGGTCGGCGCCACAGCCGGCGCACTCGATTCCATGGCTCCATGCTACGGCCCGGTTGGTTGCCGGGTCAACGAGCCGCGGAAGAGGCGACGACGCCCTAGCATCGTCCCATGACCACCTTCGACATCGATGCCGTCCGTGCCCGCTTTCCGGCGCTCTCGGTCGATCACGACGGCCGGCCGATGGCGTTCTTCGATGGGCCGGGCGGGACCCAGGTCCCGGAGACCGTCATCGACGCCGTCGCCGACTACTACCGCACCGCCAACGCCAATCACGGCGGTGCATTCGCGACCTCGCGCCGGTCGGACGCGATCGTCGTCGAGGCCCACGACGCCATCGCCGACCTCCTCAACGTCCACGGCCGCGAGATCACCCTCGGCCCGAACATGACCACGCTCACGTTCCACCTCTCGCGCTCGATCGCGGCGTCCTTCCGGCCGGGCGACGAGATCGTCGTGACCGGCCTCGACCACCAGGCCAACGTCGACCCGTGGATCGCCGCCGCGCGCGACAACGAGCTGATCGTTCGGACCTGGGAGCCACGGCTCGACGACTGCACGCTCCAGCTCGAGGATCTCGAGGGGCTCATCGGCGAGCGAACCCGGCTCGTTGCCGTCGGCTGGGCATCGAACGCGGTCGGCACGATCAACCCGGTCGCTGAGATCGCCGAGCGTGCTCACCGGGCCGGGGCGCTCGTGTACGTCGACGCCGTCCACGCCGCGCCGCATCTCTCGCTCGATGCCCCGGCGGTCGGCGCGGACTTCGTGGCCTGCTCGGTCTACAAGTTCTTCGGGCCGCACGTCGGCGCGGTCTATGCGCGGCAGGAGCTCATGGCCTCGCTGCCATCGATCAAGCTCCGGCCGGCGAGCCACCGGTTCGAGACGGGCACCGGCAACTTCGAGGGCTACGCCGGGGCGCTGGCCGCAGTGGACTACCTGTGCTGGGTCGGCGAGCGCTGCGGCGGCCACGCCTCGCCGGCGGAGCGGCGCTCGGGCCTCGTGGCCGCGATGACCGCGATCCGCGCCTACGAGCTGGACCTGTACGGCCACCTCGCCGCGGGGCTCGCGGCCATCCCGGGCGTCCGAACGTGGGGACTGACCGATCCAGCGGCCTTCGATCGCCGGACGCCGACCGCCGCGATCACGATCGCCGGCACGACCCCCCGCGCCGCC
The DNA here is from genome assembly GCA_016200665.1 of Chloroflexota bacterium. Lineage (GTDB taxonomy): Bacteria > Chloroflexota > Limnocylindria > Limnocylindrales > CSP1-4 > UBA5189. Next base: position 13,176 of record JACQEG010000033.1, read on the forward strand.
GCGGAGGCGCTCGGCGCGCAGCAGATCGCGGCCTGGGACGGCGACTTCTATGCCACGGGCCTCATCGAGCGTCTCGGGCTGGCGCCCGACGGCGTGCTCCGGATCGGCCTGACCCACTACAACGCCCGGGCCGAGGTCGATCGCCTCCTCGAGGCGCTCGCCACGATCGCCACGGATGCGCGCCGCTAGCGCGGTGCGTCCGAGCCGGCCGGCGGCACCCCGCTAGCGGATCACGTAGGTCGTTGCCGGCGTCGAGGCTCCGAGGCTCGGGGCGGTCGTCGACTGGATGACCGCGGGCTCCCAGCGGTACGTGCCCGGCGTGACGACCCGCGCCCGGTAGGCGAGGAGGAAGCTCCGCTTGCTGTCAGGCGAGACGCACCACGAGACGCGCTGGCCGTCGGCGGCGTACGGGGCCTCGGCACTCCGCGGGACCTCTGCATCGTCCGACCAGCCGGGCACCGCAAGGAGCGGCGCGAGGCCGGACGGCAGCAGGTCGGTCACGTTGTAGCAGCCGGTCGGGAGGCTGCCGGCGAATGACACGCCGATCTGGACCGTCACGATGCCATCGGCGGCACCGATCGCGGGTGAGACCGTCCGACTGATCGCGAGGCCCGGTGTCGCGGGCAGCTCGCTCGTCGCTGCATCCCCGATCCACGCGGTCGTGATGACCGGATCGCCGGCCAGCCGCTCGAAGTGGAGGCTCGACCGCTGATCGCTGGTCAGCGTCAGGTCGAACGCGCCGCCGGGCTCGATGGTCTGCTCGTGGCGGGTGCCGTCCACCGTCCACGCGAACGACGCCGCGGCCCGGGTGAGGCGATCGAGGCCGCCTCGGACGTACGCCAGAAGCTGGAGCGAGAACACCTGCTCGGTCGTCGGCTGCGACTGGACGTAGCGGGCCATGCCCACGGCCAGCGGATCGCCGAGCCCGCCCGAGAGGACGAGCATGAGGGCCGTCGCCTCGAGGGTCGCCTCGCTGCCCGGGACCGCGAGCCGGACCCACGGGTCGAGGCGTTCCGCGGTGCCGGCGAGGACCTGCCGCTCGATGGCCCGGGCCGACGTCTCGTCGCCCGAGGCGAGATAGCCGATCCCGAGCCAGATCTGCTCGCGGATCGAGAGACTGTCGGACGCCATCGCCCGGAGCTGGTCGAGGACGTCGACCCCGAGGGCCGCCTGGGCGGCGAGGGCGATGATCGTTCGCTCGCGGGTCATGGCGCCGTCGGCGATCCATTGACTGAGCGCGTACCGGGCGTCGCCGGCGTCGATCTGCGCCGGCACCGCCACCGCGGCGAGGGCGGTCAGGGTCAGGTCGGGACTGCTGTACGGCAGGAGCGTGACGCCGACGTGGGTATACCGAGCGCGGTCGTAGGTCGAGCCCGGCAGGCTGCCCGCCGGGATGCTGAGCTCGTCGATGAGGAAGGTCCGCGCGGCGTCGGCCGCCGCGGCCTGGTCGAAGCGCGCCCCGTCGCCGCCGAGGATGTCACGGAGGATCGGCAGGAGCGAGGCCCGGCCGGCGTCGGTGACGAGGTAGGTCGTCAGCCCGCTGCCGCCGTCGCCCGCCGTCCAGGTCGCGAGCGTGTGCTGCGTGATCCGCAGGGCGTTGAGCCGGGTGGGCACGACGTGGACCGTCCGGACGAGCACGTCGGTCAGGGTGCCGTTGCTGGCGTACCCCTCGATCGTCACCCGGTGGTCGCCCGGCGTCAGCGCCGGGAGCTGTGCCCTGGCCATCGTGCCGACCCGGCCCTCGATGACGAGCTGTTCGATGCCGAGATCGGGCGCACGGACCACGAAGCGGACGGGATCGCCGAGGGCGGTGGCGTCGCCGTAGGCCCGAACGAGGAGCGCCGGGGTCTCGCCCGCGAGGTACTCCGGCGCAAGGATCGCGTCGACGAAGAACGGAAGTCCGACGGGCACGAGCGCCGAGCCGCTGCCGGCATCGAGCTTGGCGGACACCGCGGTCGCGCTGACGTGCCAGCTGGTCAGGTCGTCCGGCACGCGGAACGAGACCGTCGCCAGGCCGTTCGCGTCCGTCTGGACGCGCTGGAACGTCGCGGCGTCGCGGAAGTCGTCGCGACCGCCGCCGCCCGTCCCGCCACAGCCACCGTCGAAGCCGAACGGCGTGGGATGGGAGGTGTAGGACTGAAGGAACCCGGAGTCGCGCGGGACCAGGAGCTCACCGAGCGCATCGACGTCCACCGCCGCGCCGATGGTGAAGAGCTTCTCATCGACCGCCCGAACGATGACGTCCGCGGCGACCGGCCGGCCGGCGGCATCCGTCGTGCGAATCCGGACCGATGCCGTGTCGCCGGGGGCGTAGCGCGAGGCCAGCGGCGTGACGCTGACGCCGAGGGTCTTGCTTGCCGGGTCGACCCGGACGAGGAGCGGGACCATGGCGTCATAGCCGTGGTCGGTGAGCCGGACGGCTCGGACGGAGTAGCTCGGCAGGTCGGCATCGACGAAGGTCCGGCGATACGTCGAGCTCGATTGGATCGCCTCGCTCACGAGGCCGTTCTCGCCGACGAGGAAGAGGTAGCGGCCATCGCCGGCGACGGAGCCGTCGCCCTCGTAGACCGTCAGGTCGCTCGTCGACCCGATCGTCGCCTTCACCTGGGCGCCGTAGCCACAGCCACCCTGGGCGACGAGGTAGGGCCGGCTCGGCTGGCTGTCGTAGACCGACTGGCCGGCCCAGGCCTGGGCGGTCATGACGCGACCCGCGGCATCCCTGGCGGTCAGGTCAACGTCGTACTGGTCGCTCGCCACCGGGACGGCGACGTCGAGCGAGAGCCGCCCATCGCTGCCCGCGGTGAGCGTCTGCGTTGTCAGCGTCTCGAGCCGCTCGGTGTAGTCGTAGAGCGGCCGGACGTGCTTGGTGATGAAGTCGTACGACGTGCCGATCTGTCGCTTCACCGGAACGTGGTGGACGACTCGTGCCGTCACCGTCCGGCCGGCGAGCGCCGCGCCGCTCGGATCGGTCGGCCACTGGCCGCCGGCCATCTGCGCCTCGACCTTGGCGAAGTCGACCGCGGTGAGACGTCCCGTGAGCTGGACGTGCCCGTTGACGAGCGTCGCGCTGGCGTCGAGCCACGCCGCCGACGGGAAGATCACGATCGGGGCGCTGCCGGCGATCGTCCCTTCCTCGGGGCCTGTCGAGTGGACGCCCACGTCGACCTGGACGAAGGACGAGGTGCCCCACTCGGGGTCCCAACCACCGGTCAGGCCGAGCTGGAAGGCGCCGTCGGCCGCGGTCGTCGCCGCCACGCCGGGCGCCGCGTCCGAGGAGTCGAACCTGCTGCTGAGGCTCAGGCCCGGGGCGTGAGAGCCGTCATAGAACGCCACGTTCCCGGCCACGGCGATGGCGTCGCCCCTGAGGTAGGCGTGTCGATCGGTGGTCACGGCGATGGTGTAGGCCGGCTTGCGAATGACGGCGATCTCGACCCAGAACGAGCGGAGGAGGTCGGAGCCCGAGTACAGCGAGACCTCGTACTGGCCCGTCGGGAGATTCCGGAAGGCGAGGTCCCCCGAGAAGACGCCTCGAGAGGTCGCGGTCACGGGGAGCCGGACGATCGGGACGTCGGGCTGGTTCGGGACGCCGAGGCGAAGCTCGAGGTCGGCCGGCACGGAGCCGTCGCGGCGAGCCTTCACGACGCCCCAGGCGTGGACGGTGTCACTCTGCCGGTACGTCGATCGATCCGTGGACAGGAGCAGCCACCAGCCCTCGCTGGCATCGGTCGAGACCCCCCGGTTGTCGTCGGCCGGGTAGCCGCCGCCGTCCATGCCGAGCGGCGCCAGGAGCGTTCGCCCGTCCGGCGCCGTGATCGTCAGGAGGTGCGCTGACCAGCTGCCGCTGTCACTCCATTGGTTGACGAGCGACCCGGGCGTCGCGACCGTGCTCAGCCCGTCGCTGCCCGTTCGACCGAGGGAGGCGCCGCCGACCAGGTCGACGGACGCACCCGCGACCGGCGACTGCGTGGCGAGATCGTTGACCCACGCCGTCGTCCGGGTCTGGCTCGTGAGCACGTAGGCCGCGAGGTCCGTCACCTGGAGGATGGCCTGCGCCGGTCGGTTGCCGTTCGGGAGGACGACGAGATACCAGCCCGGCTCGGGCTTGACCGGCAGCTGGAGGCTGTCGATGCCGAAGTAGAGCCCCAGCGCGAGGGTCAGCGGCGCGGTGCCCGAGGCGACGCGCCGGAGCCCGCTGGTGTCGACGAGCTGGCTGGCCGGCCAATCCGCCCACGAGGGGCGACTGACGAGCTTGAGCGCCGCGGCGGAAGCCGTCTGGAGGGTCGGCAGCTGGTAGAGCTCGTAGGCGGCGGAGGTCACCGCGCTCGTGCCGTCCTCGTTCGTATCGACGCTCACGGCGAGGGCCGGCGCCAGGCCGGGCCGAACCTCGAGGACGGGCCGCTGGAAGAAGACCCGTGGACCGGCGGCGGCGTCCGTCGACGCGGTTTCGAACTGCCATCGGACGTCGGTCTCGAGGACCTGGTCGGAGCCCTGGAGGCCCACGCCATGGGAGACCGTGACCGTGTAGATCGTGAGGGGGGCAAGGGGCTGCCGGGGAATGAACGCCCACGTCCGGCCGTGCTGCTCGAATCGTCCGGCGACTGCCGGCGCGATGGTGAAGTGCGCCGCGAAGTCGGTCGGGCCATCCTGATCGAAGGTCGTCTCGATCCCGGTGTTGATGGGAACGTTCGACGACTGCTCGTCGGGCAGGCGGCCGACGACGTGCAGCGGGCTTGCCGTGCGGAAGGTCCAGGTGCCGGCGAGTGAGCCGTCCGGAGCCTCGACGCGGAATCGATAGCGGACGCCGGGAGCCAGCGCGCTGGTCGGCGTGATCGTCGCGTCGCCGGGGGTGGCGCCCGGCTCGACGGTGAAGGTGATCGGCGGATCGGCGGTCACTGCCGACGCCAGGTCGACAGCGGCGACCGGCCCGAGCGAGTGGACCGAGAACGAGGTCGTCGTCGCCACCGATTGGCCGAGGGGCCGCGTCGGCTGGATGTCGGCCACGGCGCCGTCCGCGGGGAGGGTGACCTTGGCCCAGGACGCGGGCGCCGCGGTGGCGGGGGTGAGCGAGAAGGCGGGGCCGGTCGGGGTGGGCATGGCCTGGCCGGCGAGGGTCGCCAGGAGGACCAGGACGCCGAGCGCCGCGGCGCCTCGCAGGATGAGCCCTGTTCGGGCTGGATGGGTCACCTGGCCGGTCGACATCGCTCGCCTTCCTCGGGGTGCTGGGGCGCCGGCGATGGGACGGCGGGACAGGCCGATTGTTACGGTCTCTCAATCTTCAGCGCCAGTATCCTTCGGCCCATGCCCGCGCCGACCGAGGTCGCGATTCCTGCTCGGCGCTACGGCGCCCAGTCGATGTCCGCGCCGCTCCGCGAGGTCCTCGCCGTCCGGCCGGGGATCGAGTTCGGTGCCGCGTACGACGACCCTGCCCATGGCTTCCTCCACGCCTGCGACCTCGAGTTGGCCCGTCGCGAGCACGCGGCGTTCGTCGACACGCTCGCATCGCTCGGGCCGACGGTCCACGTGCTCGACGGCGATGAGCTGGACGTTGGCCCTGACAGCGCCTACCCCTTCGACCCACTGCTCGTCACCGATCGGGGTGCGATCCCGCTCCGACCCGGCAAGCCGAGCCGTCGCGCCGAGCCGGCGGCCCTCGAAGCCTGGATGGCGGGCGCGGGCATCCCCGTGGCGGGCCGGATCGAGGCGCCCGGGACGATCGAGGGCGGCGACACGCTGTGGCTTCGGCCGGACCTCTTCTGCATCGGCCGGACGCTGCGGACGAACGACGCCGGCGCTCGCCAGCTCGCCGGCCTGGTCGGCGGCGACGTGCGCGTCTTCGACCTCCCGTACTGGCGTGGACCCGCCGAGCTGATCCATCTCATGTCCGTGATCTCGCCGATCGCGGACGATCTCGCGGTCGTGTTCCTGCCGCTGCTCCCGGTCGGGCTGTGGGAGCTGCTGAACGAGCTTGACATCCGGATGATCGAGGTCCCGGAGGAGGAGTTCGCGACGCTCGGCTGCAACGTGCTCGCGGTGCGACCCGGCGTCGTCATCCTCGCCGAGGGCAATCCGGCGACGAGGGCGGCGCTGGTGGTCGCCGGCTGCGAGGTCCACACGTACCCCGCGACGGAGATCGGGATCAACGGCTCGGGCGGACCGACCTGCATGACCCGGCCGATCCTGCGGGCCTGACGGCTCGATGACGCCGGCGCACGGGCTCGTCGGGCCCGAGGCTCGCGCGGCGGCCGCCGTCGATCCGGCCTGGGCCGCCGACGTCCTCCGGATCCTCGTCCGGGTGCCGAGCGTGACCGGCGACGAGCTGGCCGTCCAGGACGTCATGGCCGCGCAGCTGGCG